>NZ_JAVLAZ010000001.1:0-34015 GCF_031581315.1 Thiohalophilus sp. | reverse complement strand
CTGAAACCGGTTCAATAAAGACTCAGGTCTTGCGGGATTTGTACGCCTCGGCCTCGAGGAACACGTTGAACAGTGTCCCGTCCAGTTTGCCGACCTTGACCTGATCGTCGATGATGGCCAGGGCCTGTTCGGGATTAACGCCGTCGCGGTAGGGCCGGTCGCCGGCGGTCAGGGCGTCGTAGATGTCGGCGATGGTCATGATGCGTGAGGGTAACGGGATCGCTTCGGCCTGCAAGCCGCGCGGATAACCACTGCCATCGAGTTTTTCATGATGGGCATGGGCGATATCCGGGATGCCGGCAAACTTCTCGGTCCAGGGAATCAGGCGAAGAAAATCGAAGGTATGACTGACATGGGATTCGATCTCCCGGCGCTCTTCCGGATTGAGGCTGCCGCGGGCGTGGCTGAGTACCGAAAACTCGAAAGAGTCCAGCAGGGGCAGCGGCTCATCGTGCACATCCCGGAAACGGTAATCGGCAATCTGTGACAGGTGCGCCTCGTACTGGCCGGGGTCGGCATCCGGTTCAATGGCGGCCATAATGGCCTGGAAAAAATGGTTCAATTCGGTGATCTGTTGCTGTAATTCCGCCTCTTTTTCCTCCTTCAACCGCTTGAAGGATGGGCTGTCCAGCTCCTCCCGGCTCTGGCGCTCGACCAGTTCCTGATAGACCTGCCGTTCGAGGCAGGCGCGCGCATAGCGAAAACGCTGGCGCATCAGCCGGATTTCATGGGGATAGAGTCGCTTGGCCTTGGTCAGTACATGTTCGCGCACGCCGACCTTGCCAAAATCGTGCAGCAGGGCCGCGTAACGCAGTTCCTGCAATTGATCGCGATCGAAGCGAATCGTGCGCAGGGCCGCCTCACTGCTGCGATCCACCGCCCGTGCCAGATTCTCGGTGTATTCCGCGACCCGAAAAGAGTGGCCGGCCGTGCCCGGATCCCGCGCTTCGATGGCCTGAACCGAGGCCCGCACGAAGCCCTCGAACAGCTTTTCGATCTCCTGATAGAAGGAGGAATTTTTCATGGAGACGGCAATCTGGGCCGAGATCGCGGTCAGCAGCTCCAGATCGTCCTGGGTAAACATATGCGTGGCCGAGGAACTGTCGACCTGCAATAGTCCCAGCACCTTGCCTTCATAGAGTAGCGGCGCGCACATGACACTGCGGATGGACAAATTGACCACCGAATCCTGCACGCCGAAACGGCGATCGCCCATCGCATCCTTGAGCAACAGGGCATTCTTGTTCCGGATAACCGCTTCGATAATCGTGGTCGACAGCGCAACGGCCTCGTCGCCTTCCAGTTCCCGCCCGTCCTGGTAGCGCAGCATCAACGGCTGGTATTGCTCCTGCTTTTCGTCGAAGGCCACCACGAAAGCCCGCTCGGCCCCGGGGAACAGTTCAAAGACAAAATCCATGATGCGAGCGAGCAAGGCATCCAGATCGGTCACCACCCCCAGCGACAGGCTGAGCTGGATCATCGCCTGCATCCGTTTCATCAGGTCCACTTCCCGCCCCTGCTCGGCCAGTGCCGACTTGCCCTGCAGGGCCTCGATAAAACGGGTCGCGTCGATAGACATGCTCACATCGGGCTGCTGCTCCTCGGCCGAAACCACCTGGACCGACGCGGAAGCCCGGGAGAGATTGGCCAGATCGAAATCCGGGCTCTCGAAGACCGGTTCCGGGCTGCTCGGCATATGGAATGCCTCATCGCCCTGCTCGAAGCGCAGGACGGAACTGCCCAGCTGTAATTCCTCGCCGTTTTGCAGGGGATGGGCAACCCCCGGCTGCAGGGTCAGACCGCTCAGGGCACTGCCGTTGGTGGAATTGAGATCCTCGACATACCATTGCCCCTGATCCAGAAACAGCCGCAGGTGACCGCGGCTGACCTCGGGATCATCCAGTAATAGATAATTATCCTCTTCCAGATGCTGCTCGCGGGAACGCCCCAGGGTCACGTCAGTTGCCTGCAGGGGATAGTGACGCCCGGAATGGGGCCCTTCGATGACAGTCAACTCAGCCATGGTGTTCCAACCTGGTGCACAACAACAGAGACCGCATAAGACGCAGCGGCAAACCGGCTTGAGAAAATGCTACTTTTTTCATATTACTTTAATGGATGAGGATATCACGCCGAAATAGGGTTAAAATAATCAGAGGGTTTCTGCGATAGCCAGAACAATAACCATGATTAGGGTAAACCCTTATATCGGGAAGTGGTCCAGCATATTAACATTTTGTTAACAATTTCATTGAATTATCCCGCCTCTGGGATTTTTGATAATTTCAGAGTCCGGAGATAATAGCAACAGGCGCCAAACCAATAAGAACCAAGGAGCATGCGTGAAGGCCAGGATTCTCAAGGTTCCGAAAACCGAAAAAGAAGTTTCGCTATGGGTCAACCCCGACGGCCTGGTCAAAGGCTCCCTGTTCCTGCTGGAACAGAGCCATGAACACGCCGGTCAGGAAGAACCCATCGAGGTACTGAACCAGGACAGCCCGTTTGTCGTCGTTCGGCTGCACAAGCCGGAACAGTTGCGCTTTTACAACCGTACCAGCCTCATCCGGGTGGAGTACGAGCAAGAGGAGAACAACGACGCGCTCGGCGAACAAACCATTATCCCTTGCACCATTCATCTGATGGATGGTTCAATACTCGAAGGAACAATTCGCGAAACACTCCCGCCCGAACGGGCCAGGCTGTTCGATTATCTGAACAGGGAAAAAGCCCGCTTCATTCGGTTGTACCTTTCCGACACGGAAGTCTGCTTAATCAACAAGGCATTTATCAATTACGTCAGTCCGTCGGATGAGACCCACTGACATGATTAACTATAACGGGCAATGAGTGACCGAGTGTAATGGGTCTGTTCAACTCGCTAAAAACCAACAAGGCAATCGATGTGCTGGTTTCCGGCCAGCACCCCAGCTCGCTCGAATTCAAGGAAGCCTTCCGTGATCTCAAGGATGCCGGACCGTCGGTCATCGACAAGCTGATCGATGCCTTCGATGAATCCTATCCCAATCCGGCTATCGACACCCTGCTGCTCAACCAGCTGGACAACAAGACACTGAAAAAATTCATCGACGCACTACGTGACGACAGCAAGCGTGTCGTGGCCGGTGTTAGTAGCGTCATGAGCCAGTCCAACCGTTACGATCCGAACAAGTTGTTTGACCTGTTAACTGACCCGGATATCCCCAAGGCCGCTCTGCTCAAAATCCTGCATGCCCAGCGCAAGCAGCTGGATCGCAAGAAACTGCTCAAACAGCTGGATAAATCCGATCGTAACACCCAGCAGCTGGTGTTTCATATTCTCAATGATATCGCCGATCACAGCATGCAGACGGATCTGATTAAAGCACTGGAGCATGAAGACCAGTATGTCCGCCAGCAACTGGCCATGATATTGGGGCGCTTTGACAATGAACGATCCCGCGATGTGCTACTGGATCGTCTGCAGGACAGCAGCAAGGCGGTTCGTCTGGCCGCCCTCACCTCGCTGAGTAAACTCAGCGTGCCGATTTCGGCGCGGCCCCTCACCCAGATGCTCAGGGATCCCGATTTCAATATCCAGAGCAAGGCGATCGAGGCTCTGAGCCACATCAACGATCCGCATATTGTCAAATACCTGATCGAAATGCTGCAGGACGATTCAGAAGATATTCGCCGCGCAGCGGTGGAAGTGCTGAACAATGTCGGCAGCGAAGCCGCCATCACCGACCTGTTCAATGCCCTGCGCGACAAGGACTGGTGGGTCCGTTCCCGCGCCGCCGATGCCCTGGCCACGATCGGCGGGGACAATGTCATCAACGCCGTACTGGGGCTGATCAAAAGCGACGACGAGTTCCTGCGCCGTTCGGCCGTGGAAATCATGAACAAGCTCAAGGATGATCGCGCTGTCAATCACCTGCTTGAAGCACTCAAGGACAGCGACTGGTGGGTACGCGAACGCGCCGCCGATGCACTGGCGGACATGGAGGAGCAACGCGCCCTGCCCCTGATGCTGGAGGTTCTGCAGAACTATCCCGACTCTTCCCCGGGCATGATCCAGGCCATTGCCCGACTTGGCGGTCAGGAGGCCGTCAAACCGCTGCTCGCGGCCCTGCAAAACAGCCAGGTGAAGAATAAGAAAGCCATCATTCGCGCCCTGGAATCGCTGATCAGTAGTCACAATATTGATGATATCGAGGCAGCCCTGACGATCGTCTCCAATACTGGCGATCAGGAAACCCAGAATGTGGCGAATCAGACCATGCAAACCCTGATCACCCGGCGCGACGAACCGGGCAGTACGCCCCAGCCCTCGTCCATGGGGGCCAGCAGTCCCTCCACCGCGGGACCGACCCGGGTGGCCAGTGAAAACCAGTATATCGACCCGGAGATCCTCGAACCTGACAGCATTCTTGCAGGGCGCTACAAGGTGATTCGCCAGGTCGGCAAGGGTGCCTTTGGCGTGGTCATACTGGTTGAGGATCAAATGGTCCATGAGCAGATTATTCTCAAATTCCTCAACCCGCACATGGCCTCCGACGACAGTGTCATCCAGCGTTTTGTTCACGAGATGCGGTATACGCGCCGAATCACCCACCCCAACGTGATCCGAATTTATGATTTTCTGACCTTCGGCAAATCCTACGCCATCAGCATGGAATATTTCGACAGCCATTCGCTGGCTCAGGAAATCAAACAGAAGAAAAACCGCGATTTCAAACGCAATCTGAAATTACTGGTCGATGTCTGCAAAGGTTTAACCATCGCACATAATCTCAAGATTGTGCACCGGGATATCAAACCGGCAAACATTCTGATCAATGATAACGATGTGGTTAAACTCGTGGACTTTGGTCTGGCTTCGGCGGTCAGCCAGAGCGATGCACGCCTGACTAAAAGCGGTATTCTGGTCGGCACCCCGACCTACATGGCCCCGGAACAGGTGCGCGGGCGCAAGATCGATATTCGCACCGACATCTACAGTCTGGGCATCGTCATGTATGAGCTGTTCACCGGCAAGCCGCCCTACAAGGACAAGGACCACATGGCCACTTTGTTCCAGCATGTCGAAGGCAAGGCGAAACCCCCGAGCGAAATCAACCCGGTGGTCTCGGAAAACCTCGATCAAGTGATTATGCGTGCCATCAGCGTCGATCCTGAAAAACGCTATCAGCATATCGAACAACTGCAACACGATATAGAAAAATTGTTACAGGAGGCGGCAGCATAATATGGCCCGCATCGATGCCTTTTTAAAGCTGGGTCGCGAACAGGGCGCTTCCGATGTGCATCTGGCCGTCGGCGTACCGCCGATGATCAGACTGTACGGTGATCTGGAACCCATCAAATATCGTGAGTTGAGTCACGATGAGCTTGGCAGCCTGATCGACGAGATCCTGACCGAGGATCAACGCAGTGTCTATCAACAGGGACGCGATCTGGATATTTCCTATCAAAGCAGCGAAGGCGAGCGTTACCGTGTCAACCTGTTTCATAAACTGAGTGGGCCCGGCGGGGTATTCCGAATCATTCCACCCCGCATCCCGAGCATGGAGGACCTCGATGTACCCGATATTGTCGAAAAGATGCTCCACGCTCATCAGGGTATGCTCCTGGTCACCGGTGCCACCGGTACCGGCAAATCCACCACGCTCGCCTCGATGATCGACTGGCTGAACGCGAACCGCAAGTTCAATATCATTACCCTCGAGGATCCGGTCGAATACCTGCATCAGAGTAAACAATCGCTGGTTATACAGCGCAGCGTCGGCAATCATGTCAAAAGCTTCGCGGCAGGACTACATGCGGCCCTGCGTGAAGATCCGGATGTCATTCTGGTTGGCGAGTTACGCGACCCGGAAACCATCTCCATGGCCATGACCGCTGCGGAAACCGGCCACCTGGTACTGGGCACCCTGCATACCACCTCGGCGGTCAAGACGCTGGATCGGATCATCGACGCCATGCCGATCGAACAAAAAGGCCTGACCGCGACATTTCTGGCGCAGCATTTAAAAGGGGTTATCAGTCAGCGCCTGGTCCGTACCGCTGATGGCCGTGGACGCAAGGCGATTCTCGAAATCATGCTCAACACTCCGGCGATCGCCAACCTGATTTTGCATCGCAAGATATTCCAGATCCCTTCCCTGCTGCAGACCGGACGGGAACAGGGGATGCAGTTGATGGACCAGGCACTGATGGAAGCATTGAAGAATAAGCAAATTGACCCGGATGACGCCTATATCAACGCGCAGGATAAAAAACCGTTCCAACGTTTTGTGACTAATCCTGATCTGCTCCCGCAGGTTAACCTGGCCGTTGGTGGATAGAGAATATGGCGAGGATCGACACATTCCTGGAACTGGTCGTCAAACAAAACGGTTCCGACCTGCACATGGTGGCCGGTAACCCGCCACGCGTACGAATCAACGGTGATACATTCGCGATCAAATATCGCGAACTCAGTGCCGACGAAACCCAGGACCTGATTTATGAAATCATGTCCGATACGCAAAAAGAGCAGTTCCAGGAAAACAACGGCGTCGATTTTGCCTATGAAGCGGAGAATCTTGCCCGTTTTCGTGTCAATGTCTTTCAACACCTTTCAGGAATTGGTGCGGTATTCCGCGTCATTCCCTCCGAGATCAAATCACTCAATGATCTGGGCCTGCCGCCGGTACTCAAAAATCTCGCCCGGCAGCGCAAGGGACTGATTCTGGTCACCGGCCCGACCGGTTCCGGTAAGTCGACCTCGCTGGCGGCGATGGTTGATTTCATCAATACCGAACGCAAGGGTCACATCCTGACCATCGAAGATCCGATCGAATTTGTCCATAACAACAAGCAATGCCTGGTCAGCCAGCGCGAGGTCGGCGATCACACGCCCAAATTTGCCAATGCCCTGCATTCCGCCCTGCGCGAGGATCCGGATGTGATTCTGGTCGGCGAATTGCGCGATCTGGAAACCATTCATCTGGCCATTACCGCGGCGGAAATGGGGATTCTGGTGATGGCAACCCTGCATACCAGTACCGCCGCCTCCTCAGTGGATCGTATCCTCAACGTTTTTCCCTCCGGGGAAGAGGCCTATGTGCGCACCATGCTTTCCACCTCGCTGGTAGGGATTATCTCCCAGCAACTGGTGCGCCGCAGTGACGGAAAAGGCCGGGTTGCCGCACTCGAGATCATGATCAACAATCCGGCGATTGCCAATGTACTGCGCGAAGGCAAGACCGAGCAGCTGGAAAACATTATCCAGGGCGGCGCCATGCAAGGTATGCAGCTGATGGATACCGCCTTGCAACGACTGGTCGACTCAGAGATGATCACCGGCGAAGATGCCTATATGAAGGCCCGCAATAAATCCCTGTTTGCCAAATATGTCGATGAGTATGATGAAGCAATCGAGGACTTGATCGACGAGACGCGCAATGAAAATTCCAGCGATGAAATGGAAGAGATAGTCCTCTCATCGGAACCCGATTTGAAATAGACACCTGATACAAGGACCTATAATTCATGGGAAGCAAGTTAATTATGACCCTGGACGGGGCAGTCGTTCGGGAATTTCCAATTGACAAGGACAGCATCAGTATCGGCCGCAAGCACGGCAATGATATTCAGCTGAATGATTTGACTGTCAGCGGTCGCCATGCGCTGATCGTGACTATGGGAGAACATGTTTACGTCGACGATCTGGGCAGCACTAACGGCACCCTGCTCAATGGCTCGCGTATCACCAAGACCCTGCTCAAGCAAAATGACGTTATCCAGGTCGGCAATTACCAGTTGACCTACTTCGACGATGAAGAGCAGGAATACGAGCCAACCATGTTTATCCAGGCCGAAGTCGAGGACACCCAGGTCATGGATACAAGATCGCCCGCGCAAGCCAGCCTGAAAGGCGAAAAACTGGCCGGCGTCAAAATCCTCAACGGACCGCTGGCCAAAAAAGTGCTGGAACTGCGCAAACCATTTAATACCATCGGTTTTAACGGTATCAAAATGGCCATGATCGCGCGTAACACCAACAATTACACCATATCCTCATTACGCAGCAGCAAACTGCGCCGCAGCTCCGACACCCCCATGATCAACGGCAAACCGCTGACCACCGAAGCCATCACACTCAAGGATCAGGATGTCATCGAACTGGCCGGAACCCAGATGAAATTCTTCTATATTGAGTAAGAACAATCCGCGAATTAACGCGAAAAACGCAAATAAACCATGACCTGAATGAGTTTGCGTTTATTTGCGTGCAGTCGCGGACTTTCTGAATATCCCTATCAGACCCTCCTTGACCCGCGTGGCGGCGACAAACGCGGCCGGTATGGTCAGCAGGGTGACCAGCGTGGCAAACGCCAGGCCCCAGGAGAGTGCCAGGGCCATGGGGGCGACAAAGGGATCGGACCCGCCCCAGCCATAGGCGGTCGGCAACAAGCCCAGTACCGTGGTGGCGGCGGTCAGGATCACCGCTCGCAGACGCCGACGCCCGGCCTGCATTACGGCCTCGTAGACATTGTTGCCCTCTTCCAGAGCACGCTGGATAAACACCACCATGATCAGCGAGCTGTTAACCACCACCCCGGTCAGGGCAACCATGCCCAGGGTCGAGAAAAACGACAGCGGCATGTCTTTCCAGAACAGGTCGTGCAGCAGGAAACTGATCACGATCCCCACAACGCCGAACGGGATCGCCATCATCACCAGCAGCGGATAGCCCAGGTTGTTAAACTGAATGGCGAGGATAAAGAATATCCCGATCAACGCGATACCAAATGCCCATTTAAGATCCGCAAAAGATTCCTGATTCTTCTCGTTCTCACCACCGTAGACCACCCGAACTCTGTCGGCATCCTCGCCCAGCCACTGTGATTCGCCCTCTTCCACGGCCCGGTTGACCTCCAGACTGGTGGTCTGTTTACTATCGATATTGGCGACCACGGTGACGGCACGTACACCCTGCTTGTGACGGATCGTGGTATAGCCTTCATGCTCCTCAAGTTTGGCGAGCCGGTTCATGGGCACCATACCGCCGGTGCGATTGGGAATATCCAGTTGCATCAATGTGCCCACGGGGTCGTCGCTATCATTCGGCAGGCGGATAGTAATATCCACCTCCTCGGTGCCTTTACGCGTAGTGGTGACCCGCAAGCCATCGACCGCCGCGCGCACATGACTGGCGATGGTTGCCAGGTCGATCCCCGCATAGGCCGCCTTGACGCGGTCCACCACCACGTGCAGCTCAGGATCGCCCGGTTGCAGACCGCTTTCGATGGTGGTGATTCCCGGCAGGGATTTCACATAATCCATCAGCCGGTAGGCCACTTCTTCATTCACGTCGTTGTTATTACTGGAGATCTCCACCTCCAGCGCCCGGCCGGTGGGCGGGCCGTGCTTGATCTCGCCCAGGGAGATTTGCAGATTCGGGAATTTTTCCGTCAACAGCGACTCAAAACGACGCATGTCATCCAGCACATCATGATCTTCGCGCAGTACCGCGGGAATATAATTGACCCGGATCTGCCCGAAACGACTGCCACGCTGCATCAGGGGATCGTTGGCATCCATCGCGATCTGGCCGGTGGAGATGATCGTGGTCTCCAGATAGTCGGGATTGGTTCCCTCGCGCACGATTTCATCGATGGTGCGCATCTGCTTGCGCATTTTATCGAGGCTGGTACCGGCCGGGGCTGTCACCCGCACGATATATTCATCCACATCCACCGGCGGAAACAGCTGGAACTTGAGCACATTGATAGCTGCAAAGAGACTCAAGGCCAGTGCCGCAACGGAAATCAGCAAAGTGATCCAGTGACGTCGGATCGCCTTGTCCAGGATCCAGGCATAGCCATTTTCCAGTCTGACCAGCCAGCGCCTTTCGGCGGGGTGGTTTTTACTGTTGGTCACATGGGCCACGTGGCTGGGCAGGATCAAAAACGACTCCAGCCAGGAGAAAACCAGCAGGGCGATCACCACGGTCGGGATAGCAACGATGAATTTGCCAATGATACCGCTCATAAACAGCATGGGCATGAACGCCGTAACCGTGGTCAAAATGGTGGCCGTTACCGGCCCGATCAGCTCTTTGGCGCCCGTAACCGCCGCCTCGTTGGGCGACAGTCCCCGCTCCATGTGATAGGTGATGTTCTCGCCAATGATGATGGCATCATCCACCAACATCCCCAGGACCATGATAAAGCCGAGCATGGAAACCAGGTTCAGCGTGATCCCGGACAGATACAGCACGTACAGGCCGGTCAAAAAGACAATCGGGATACCCCAGGTAGTGGTCAACGCCACCGAGGGACGTAAAAACATAATCAGCGACAGAAAGACCAGTATCAGCCCGACCTGGGCGTTGTTGGTCAGCACCCCCAGGCGCACCTTGGCGAAATAGGAAAAATCCTGGAAGCTTTCGATCTGGATGTCGTTACCGTAGCGCTGCGGGACGGTCTCCAGATAAGTATTGATCCGATCCACCGCTTCGATGATGTCGGCCTCGGCCTTTTTCATCACGATCACATTCAGCGCCGGGGTACCGCTGACATCGTAATAGACATTGGCCTCCTCCAGTGATTCGGTCACCTCGGCGATGTCACCCAGTCGAATGCCCTCGCCCCGCTCGTTGGCCCGCAACACCAGTTCGCTGATATCCTGCGTGCGCTGATATTCGCCGACAATCCGAATCGCTCGCTGACCCTGCGGGGTTTCCAGATCGCCGCCGGGTGCGTTGACATTCCAGTTCTCCAGTACCTCGGCCAGCTCGCCGATGGAGATACGATGCTCGCGTAACTTGTCCGGGTCGGCCACCACCCGCAACTCGGCGCGCCGATCGCCCTGGATCTGCACCCGCGCAATGCCTTCGATATTCAGCAGATCGTCTTCCATGTCATCCACCAGGCGTTTCAGCGCCACCTCGTCGCGCGGCGCGGAGATCGCCAGCTGAATGATCGGAATCATCTTGCCGTCCACTTCCAGCACCACGGGCTCCTCGGGCATGTCGCCGGGCAAGGTGGCGCGATCCACCGCCAGCTGCACATCGCTGACGATCCGCTCCCGGTTGCTCGCATCGGGATCCAGTTCCAGGTTGATGCGCCCCGAACCGGGAAAGGCGATAGAGGTCATGGTGTCGATGCCATCGAGCGAGCGCAGCTCCTGCTCGATCGGCGTGATAATGATACGTTCGATCTCCTCGGGGGACGCTCCGGGATAGGCGATCTCGATCTGCACCTTGTCGAGATTGACGTTGGGAAAGGCTTCGCGGTTGATGTTGGCAATCGCGATGATGCCCAGCACGATCAAGAAGACCGAGACCAGGTGGACCACCAGACTGCGTTCGACCAGAAAGCGGATCATGGCAATGCCTCGACGTCCAGGGTGGCCCAGAAGCTGCCATGCAGGATCCGCAGCGCACTGATCCGGCGCGCCAGTTCGACCTCCAGTTCGGCCACCGTCAGGCGGGCCTCATTGCGTTCATTATCAAACTGGATCAGCCGATCGGTCTGCTCCCGCCCCTGACGATAACGCTGCATGGCTTCACGGTATTTTTCCTGTTCGCTTTGCAGGCGCCGGCGCGCGCTGTCAAGCGCCCGCCGGGTGGCGCGGATCTCCTGGACCAGACTGGCGACGCCGTAGCTCAGTTCATCGCGGGCCCGGCGTATCTCCTCGATGGCGATGGTGCGATCCAGCTGGGCCTGGCGCACCTCGGCATCCAGTCCCTGTTTGTTCAGCGACTCGCGATATTCAAAGCGAATCTGGCCGGCCATGTCTTCTTCGCTGACACTGCCGGTCGTGGCATCGCCGCTGCGGGTGCGGGTACCGACCGAGAAGACCAGATCCAGCTGATCCTTGCGTTGATCGCGGCTGCGGCGCAGAACTGTTTCAGTCACTTCCAGGCGGGCACGGTTTTGCTGCAAGGGAGGATAGCGGGCAGCCGCCTGCTCGGTTAATTCAGCCACGCCATAATCGGTCAGTTGTGTCTCTAACCGGACGGCACTGCGATAGCTCCGCTGCCAGGGCTCGCCCATCAGCCGGTTAAGCGCGATGCGCTGTTGCTCCAGGGCCATTTCAAGCCGTTGCAAGGCGGTCTGCTGGGCCCGCAGCTGGGCTTGCGCCTGCAGCGTGTCCTTCTCCTCGGCCAGTCCCAGCTCACGCCGTTCGGCGATGTAACCCTGCAGGCGCCGGGCATTCTCCACGCCCTCGCCGGCGCTGCTCAGACGCGCCTCGGTCAGCGCCTTGGCGTAAAACAGATCCAGCGCCTGATTGGCTATCTCGTTACGCAGGGCCGCGGCAGCGGCGCGCTCGGCTTTGACCCCGGCCTGCGCCCCGGCCAGGCCCTCGCTATAGGCCGGATTATCCTCGCCCTGGCCCAGCGGAATACGATAATTGAGATCCAGCTGGGTGGCGTGCGAGGGATTGGGAAATAGCGGACTGACCGTAAAGGAGCTGTCTTCATAGGTATAATTGCCGCTGATCCCGACCTGGTGACCGGATTCCAGTTGCCGCTGCAGGGAGAGGTTCACATCGGCGCGATCGGTCGGTGTCCCGAACACGGAGACATCATGGGACACACCGCCATCAGCGGCCAGCTCCCAGCCCAGCCCGCTTTCCACCCGGGCGATCTCCTGGCGCGAACGCTGCACCTGCAGGCGCGCCACTTCCAGGCTCGGATACTGCTGCAGGATGTTGTCTACTACCTGCTCAAAACCGAGCGTCGATTCCGCGGCCTCCCCCAGTGGCAGGCCCAGTACCAGCAGCAACGCGCCGATCACCCCGCGCGAACTCATGGCGCCTCCTTTCGCAGGCCGTTGAGAAACAGATCCAGATGCTGTTGCAAATAGATTTGCTCATCCATCGGGAAGGTCTGATCGTAGGGCTGCAGGGAGTGACGCCAGATGGCCAGCAAGACCATCGGTGACATCAACAGGCGCGTCACATACTCGGGATCGACCTGGCGAAATTCGCCCTGCTCGATGCCCTTTTTGATAACCTTTTTGAAAATCCCGCGCACCCGGTTGATGACATTATCCACAAAAAACTGGGCCGTCTGCGGGAAATTGGCCGATTCGGCAATGATCAGTTTGGGAATCCCGCAAATCGGCCCGGCGCTGACCGACTGCCACCAGTTCATCACCAGCTGTTCGAGCAACTCGCCCTGGCTGCCCTGATGCTGCTGCGCCAGCAATTCGCTGCGCTCCACCTGGGGAATCACCACCTCGCGGACCACCGCCTCGAACAGGGCTTCCTTGCTGTCAAAATAGAGATAGACCGTCCCCTTGGAGACACCGGCCCGGCGCGCCACATCCTCCAGCCGGGTGGCGGCAAAACCATGTTCCACAAACAAATCCAGGGCCGATGCCACAATCTCGCCCGGGCGGGCGGCCTTGCGCCGTTGGTGCCGGCTACTATCTGCCTGTTTTAATGAGGTTTTTGCCATGTTCATCACAATACTGACTGACCGGTCAGTTAGTATAATTCGCTTCTGACCAAATGCAAGCGCATCGCCAGAGCGAGCTCTAATTTATCACTGCCCTCGCTTATTTTCGTCAAGACAAACGGCCTTCCTGCTCACAACAGGACACTCCAATAAAAAAGGCCCATGAAGGGCCCATTCTTATTCTTATTCGATATGTCATTCCTCAAAAGGACTACGGCATACCTCCCTGTACACAACCTTTTTGAGCCATGCCTATGACGCGCTACGGTTCTAAATCGAGTCGCTCACGGCATCCCCTGCCTACAGCGACATTAGTGCTTCCCTGCACATCATCCCTGCGAATATGATGAACCTTCGGGTTCTTATCACTTTTGCTTTGTTTAACTACAAAATAAAAAAGGGCCCGTAAAGGGCCCTTTTTTATTGATATGGCGTCCCCAAGGGGATTCGAACCCCTGTTGCCGCCGTGAAAGGGCGGTGTCCTAGGCCAACTAGACGATGGGGACGAAAAACGTTGTGTTATTCGTCATCAGGGCGCGACAGCTGCGACATGACAGTGCCCGCCAATAGTACCACAAACCCTACTGGCACGACGCCGAGCCACTGAATGCCCGCGCTGTCCTGATTGACAAACATCGCACCGAATCCCGCGATCACACCCACTACTATCAGTATGATCCCGAGGTACACAGCAAAGCGTCCGGCCAGTTTCACGCGTCACCTCGCTGTGGTCTCTGGTGGAGCTAGGCGGGATCGAACCGCCGACCTCTTGCATGCCATGCAAGCGCTCTCCCAGCTGAGCTATAGCCCCGAAAATCGAGAGCGCGCAATTTACGATAGCGGCCCGGGCATGTCAATCATTTGCCTGTGATTTTTCCGTGATTCCGTCAGATTTCAGGTATTTGCGGAATCTTTCGCCAGTCTTACCGGGCGCTTCAACTACCCGCCGATTTCTGCTCGATTTTCGCCCAGGAGTCACGCAGGGTAACCGTGCGGTTGAACACCGGCAGGCCACCATCGCGGTTTTGTGGATCACGGCAGAAATAGCCCTCGCGTTCGAACTGGAACACCGCACCGGCTTGCGCCTCGCCCAGACTCGCTTCCACCAGGCTGGCGGTCAGCGTGCGCAGGGAATCGGGATTGAGGTGCGCGGTCCAGTGCTGACCATCTTTGGCGCTATCCGGATTGGGGTGGCTGAACAGGCGATCGTAGAGCCGGATTTCGGCCGGAATCGCATCAGCGGCATTGACCCAGTGGATCACCCCCTTGACCTTGCGCCCTTCAGGATTGGCGCCCAGGGTGTCGGGATCATAACTGCAATGCAGCTCGATAATTTCCCCATGCGCGTCCTTGATCACTTCATCACACCGGATCACATAGGCGTTGCGCAGCCGCACTTCCCCGCCACTGACCAGGCGCTTGAATTTTTTGTTAGGAGCCACTTCCATAAAATCCTCACGGTCGATCCAGACCTCGCGGCTGAAGCTGATCTGACGGCTACCCATGTCCTCATGCTGGGGATGGTTGGGTGCTTCCAGCTGCTCGCTCTGCCCTTCGGGATAATTGGCAATAATCACCTTGAGCGGATGCAGAACGGCCATGCGACGCGGTGCGGTACGATTGAGATCCTCGCGGATACTGTTCTCCAGCACCCCCATCTCGACAAAGTTATCCGACTTGGTCACGCCGATTCGCTCGCAGAAATCTCGCAGCGCGGCCGGGGTGTAACCGCGGCGACGCAATCCGGCAATGGTCGGCATGCGCGGATCGTCCCAGCCTTCCACAAACCCCTGTTCTACCAGTTCGGTCAGCTTGCGCTTGCTGGTCACAGTATGTTCCAGCGTCAGGCGGGAGAACTCGATCTGTTGCGGGTGGGACGGTGTTTGCAAGGTATCCAGAAACCAGTCATACAACGGGCGATGATCCTCGAACTCCAGGGTGCAAAGCGAGTGGGTAATCCCCTCGATGGCATCCGACAGGCAGTGGGTAAAATCGTACATCGGATAGATGCACCATTCTTCACCGGTCTGATGATGAATCACACCGTGGCGAATGCGGTAAATGGTCGGATCGCGCAGATTGATATTGGGCGCGGCCATATCGATTTTCGCGCGCAGGACTTTTTCACCATCCTGAAACTCCCCGGCTCGCATGCGCGCAAATAAATCGAGATTCTCCTCGACGCTGCGCTCGCGATAGGGACTCTCCCTGCCCGGCTCGGTCAGGGTGCCGCGATATTCGCGGATCTGTTCGGCATTGAGATCGCAGACATACGCCTTGCCCAGCTTGATCAGCTGCACGGCATAATCGTGTAGCTGCTCAAAATAATTTGAGGCATACAGCAACTCGTTCCATTCATAGCCGAGCCATTGCACATCCTGCTTGATCGATTCGACAAACTCGACATTTTCCTTGTGCGGATTGGTGTCATCGAAACGCAGGTTACAGGTACCGTTATAGTCCTCGGCGATACCAAAATTCAGCACGATTGATTTGGCATGGCCGATATGCAAATAGCCATTGGGTTCGGGTGGAAAGCGGGTCGCGACCCGCCCCCCGTGTTTATCAGCGGCCCGATCGGCATCGATGATCTGACGAATAAAATTACCGGGTTTGGTTGTATTGCTGCTCATAAAAAGTTCAGTCCGTGTGGCGGGCTTATTGTGCGGCGCGCTGGCGAATATAGTCCAGCGCCATCTCGATGCGACGGAGGCAAGGTTCCCGTCCGATCAGGTAGACAGTCAGATCCAGCGAAGGCGAAGGTGCGCCACCGGTCACAGCCACGCGTAACGGCATGCCAACCTTGCCCATTTTCAGATCCAGTTCTTCGGCCGTGCTGTGAATGACCGTATGGATCGCGGCCTGTTCCCAGGTTTCCAGCGCTGCCAGCTTGTCACGAATCAGTTGCAGTGGCTCAGCCACGACGGCCTTGAGTTGTTTGCTGGCAACTTTTTCGTCATACCCCTCAAAGTCGCGGTAGAAAAACTGGCAGATATCCGCCAGTTCCTTCAGCGTCTGTGCCCGCTCGCGCTGAGCTTCAACGACAGCAACGATATCCGGTCCTTCACTGGGGTCGATATCCAGTTTACCCAGGTGATAACCGAGTTGATGGGCAATATAGTTCGGATCGCTGCTTTTCAGGTATTGCTGGTTGAGCCACAACAGCTTGCTTATATTGATGCTGGAAGCGGAGTTGTTGACCTCGGAAAGATCGAACAGCTGCACCATCTCATCCAGGGTAAAGATTTCCTGGTCGCCGTGTGACCAGCCCAGACGTACCAGATAATTGAGCAGTGCCTCGGGCAGGTAACCTTCCTCGCGATACTGGATTACGCTGACCGACTCGCCATGCACCCGCTTGGAGAGTTTGGCGCCATCCTCGGCCAGAATCATTGGCAGGTGGGCATAGACCGGCACGTTGGCTCCAAGGGCCTTGAGAATATTCGCCTGGCGCGGCGTGTTATTAAGATGGTCATCGCCACGAATAACATGACTGATTTGCATATCATGATCATCCACCACCACGGTCAGATTATAAGTCGGCGCACCATCGGAACGACGAATAATCAAATCATCCAGTTCGGAATTTTGCATCATCACGCGCCCCCGGATCAGATCGTCGATCACGATCTGTCCTTCCAGCGGATTTTTAAACCGAATGACATGCGGTTCATCCGCACTGACTTCGCGATGACGGCAGTGACCGTCGTAGCGGGGTTTCTCCTTGCGGGCCATCTGCGCCTCGCGCAATTCATCCAGCCGTTCGCGACTACAGTTGCAGCGATAGGCATGCCCTTCGGCCAGCAAACGTTCGATGATTTCGTTATACCGCTCGAAGCGCTCGGTCTGATAAAACGGCCCCTCGTCATATTCCAGGCCCAGCCAGGTCATCCCCTCGAGTATGGCGTTGACCGACTCGGCGGTGGAACGCTCCAGGTCGGTGTCCTCGATACGCAGCACAAAGCGGCCCCCGTGCTTGCGGGCATACAGCCAGGAAAACAAGGCTGTCCGCGCACCACCAATGTGCAGATAGCCGGTGGGGCTGGGGGCAAAGCGGGTACGAATGGCCATTTAGCAAAAATCCTTGAGAAATCAGTATTATTGGGGCGTGTATTGTACTCGGCGGGAAATAAAAAAACAGGGGACATGCCGGGCCAGGAGCCCAGAAAACGGCAAAATGGTCAAAATTTAACCATATGCGGGTAAACCCTTATATGCTACAGTTTTTACTCAAGAATTCAGCCAGTTAACCGAAACAATAAAAAGAACAGCGCGTCTTTGACTCCCATCAGGACACAGGACACAGGACATAAACAGTGGAGAAGGAAACATGGAACCCAAACGCTACCTCGGCCTGCTTGCAGGCATATTGTTAGCCATCCCGGCACTGGCTCAGGAAGACCGGAGCTATACATTCGGAATTGTACCCCAACAACCGCCCAGCGAGCTGGCCAAGCTCTGGACACCTTTTCTGAGCTATCTGAGCGAAAAAACCGGATACCAACTGGTTTTTGCCACCAGCCGCGGTATTGGCCCCTTCTCAGAAAGGTTGTATGACGGAAATTATGATTTCAGTTACGCCAACCCGTATCATTATACCGTTGCCCATGATCGGTCAGGTTATGAGGCTATAGCCAAACGCAAAAATGTCAGCCTGCGCGGAATTCTGGTAGTGCGAGCAGACAGTAGCATTGCAGATGTTAGCGAGCTCGACGGTCAGGATATAGGTTTTCCCAGTGAAACCGCCTTTGCCGCGACACTTATCACCCGGGCTCATTTTAACAAGAACAACATTCCTGTTGTCCCTCAGTATGTCAATTCGCATAACGCTGTATACCGTGGTGTGATAAATGGCCGCTTCCCGGCAGGTGGCGGTGTAATGCGCACATTTAACAATCTTCCAGAAAAAGAACGAAATAAACTCAAGGTGTTCTGGACTTCCGATGATTATTCAGCACACGCATTCATGGCACATCCAGGAGTCCCATCAGAGGTTGTGGAGAAGGTTCAACAAGCCATGGTAGAAATGGCTAACGACGAAGTGGGAAAAAGATGGCTGAAAAGAATCAGAATACCGGCAATTGAAGCTGCCGGGGATAGCGAGTGGAATGATATACGAGAACTAAACCTTGGCGAAGTTTTGGACAATTGAAATATGAAACAACGCATAAGGACATGCATATTTTCCGATACATCGGCGACTATGATAATTTACAGCATTACAACATTGGAACAGAAAACGTAAGATGATGCCTATAAATCTGGATGATGAACCTCAGGCGGTTGCATGCGAAATTGACAAGGACGCTCTCGAACGATTCCTGTCCTTTTGCAATCATTACACATTGCCCAAAAAAAGTATCGTGGTACGCTCTGGCGAACCGGCCGAATATCTCTATTACATCATAGAAGGTACAGTTACGGTACTCATGGAAGACGAGGATGATGAAGGGCATGAGATCATTCTCACGTATCTTAATAGTGGAGACTTTATAGGCGAGATGGGCGTATTTTATCGCACCAAGTATCGTACCGCCTATGTTCGTAGCAAGACACCCTGCACTCTGGCAAAAATTGGCTACAAACAGCTTGAGCAATTATTTAAAACAGAACTCAGGGAAGAACAACCTGAAATTCTGAAAGCCATTGGTCTGCAACTTTCACAACGACTTATAACAACCAGCCGCAAAGTCAGTCAGCTTGCATTTACCGATGTTGCCGGACGCATCGCCAGAACACTGCTCGACATGTGTAATCAGCCGGAAGCGTTGTCTCACCCTGACGGGACACAGATTCATATATCGCGCCAGGAACTTGGGCGTATTGTCGGCTGTTCTAGAGAAATGGCAGGCCGTGTGTTGAAAAACATGGCAGAGCAGAAAATGATCGAGGTTCAGGGAATGGATATTGTAGTTTATCATAAACGCTGATCACGATAGCCCTGTTGAAAAGACTGTGGGCAAATCGAGTACCGGCACCGGCCGACCCTCATCCGAATAACAGGAAATGGCGACATCCCGCCATTTTTGCACCGGTTCCGGTAATTCACAGGCCTGAGAGTTATTGACAATTTTTTTAGCGGGTATACCTGCCATAAGCACCCCTCCATATTGCGGCCTGTCATAATTATCAGACTGATAGGCAACAACACCAATAATCGGTTCTGAACTCAGCATAGTTAAAGTTCTGTCAGAGAGATATTTTGCAAGGTTGATAACATTCAGTTCTTTTCCCTGCCAATGAACGGAATTCTCAGTGTTTGCGAGCAGTGCGGGCAAATCAGAAATCTCCGAGTAATCAATAACATGCACCAGATCGTTTTCACCAATTGCGGCATACAAACTTTGCCCCAGATTCAGCAGCCAGGCTGTCGTTTCTTGTTGCATACTCATATCAGTCATAATAATTATGCAGGTTGTGCGTATGCATTGTTCTCTTTCAGAAGACGCTCGACCTGGAGCAAGAGTTCTTCTTCTGAAAAAGGTTTGACCATGTAGTAATCAACCCCTGCAGAACTCGCCTGACGACGGTGCTTTTCAGTTGAACGTGAAGTAACCATTACGATCGGAATATGTTTGTACTCCAGTTTTGCACGAAGATGCGAAGTCAGCTCGAGACCGTTCATACGAGGCATCTCCATATCGACAAGAACAATATCCGGAGTATGCGCCTCGATCGATTCAATCGCTTCGAGGCCGTCCCTGGCGGTCAAAATTGCATACCCCATATCTTGTAAAAATTCAGAAAGACTGCGCCTGGCACTGAGGGAATCATCGACGATCAACGCGGTTGTTAACTCAGAGGTGTGTGAGCGGGATTTATCAATACCGTCATTATTAGCATTTTGATACAAACCAGAACCGACAAGGTCAGGCAGATCAATAACAGCTGCGACACTACCATCACCGAGTATGGTACCCCCTTCGATACCAGCTATTGGCGGTATATAATCACCCAGTGGCTTGATGACCAGCTCCTGGCTGGCAACGACATCATCGATCATCACGACTGTATTTTTCCCGTCATCGAGTCTGACCAGAAGAGCCGGCTTATTCTGTGCTACATCGGGGTCTTTAATGCCCCCTGATCCCAGGATATCTCCTAGCAACAGTACCTCATAGTGTTCGTCATTGAGCGTATAATATGCCTGATCATTTTCGTAACTCAAAACACCTGCTTCAGGGTACAGAATTTGTTCTATTCCGCGAGAGGAAAAGGCAACGAACTGATTTTGTTGACGGACGACGATTCCGTGCACGGAGACGAACGAAACAGGAAGACGTAATTCTATACTTACGCCATGACCGACGACAGAACCAACATTCATTGTTCCCTTGAGATCAATTATTTGGTTGAACACTGCATCCAGCCCAACACCTCGCCCGGACACCTGGGTCACTTCGTCGCGCGTTGAAAACCCATGATGCAAAATGAATTTATGAAGATCCGATTCACTGACCTCATCTGCTGACTGAATAAGATTTCGTTTAATTGCAGTATCCTTGATAGCATCATAATCAAAGCCCGCCCCATCATCCTGGCATAACACAATTATCTCGTCTCCATCCTTGAAGAAAGACAAGGAAATAGTTCCTGTTTGATCCTTGCCGATAGAAACACGCTCATCATAACTTTCGATCCCATGATCGATAGAATTCCGCAATATATGCATCAAAGGATCAACAAGATTATTGATTACCTGACCATCAACAAGAGTATCCTGACCGCTAATATCGAGGAATACTTTTTTGTCGGTCAAACGGGCTATTTGTCTGACACCGCGCTGCAGACGAGGCACAATGTTACTCACAGGAACCATTCTTGTCTTCATGACACTATCACGGTTCTGTTTGCTCAAGCGTCCTTGCTCGATCAAAAGATCCTCTATTTCTACAAGGCAGCCGTCAATATTAAAAGCGAACTCCTGTGAGTCACTTGCGGCCTCAACAAGTTGGCGTGTAATTGTATGTAATTCGTTATACTGATCCATCTCAAGCGAATCGAACTTGTCTGACTGAAAGTTCCCAACCTGGTTATTGTTGCCCTTACCTTGCAGATCAACCTGTTTTTCCAGTTCGAAAACAAGTTGTTGCAATGATTTGTTATGCTCTTGAGCAGCCCTATTGTAATCGTCAGCTCTTCTCAGGTTTTCGAGCAAACGACCATTATTGATTATTTTTTCACCAACAATACGTAGCAATTCATCAACAAGTTCGGTAGATACGCGTAAGAATGTATCCGTTGCAATGGAGTTCTTGTCATCGGTGTCAGTCTCTGCACCTGACTCAGGTGTCTGTTCGAAAGAAGATTGCGGCTCACGATAGTCACTGACAGGAGGTATCTGCGAATCGTCAGAGGGTATGCCGTTTACATCAACATGGTTAGCCCAGTTAAGAATATCCTGGAGTACCGGCTTTGTGTCAGAAGGTGCAGGGCCAATACCCAGAAGCGACTCACTCATTGATTCCAGTGTATCTGCGGCCGTCATAAGTGAATCAGACAAAGCAGCTCCGGGAAGACGTTCATGTTTAGTAAACACCGAGAGAATGTCTTCAATATTATGCGTAAGGTTGGAAATACCTGGTACACCAACTGTATTGGCAGCCCCCTTCAGGGTATGAGCGATTCGTTGTGCTCGTGCAACATCCTCAATTTGTCCTTTTCCTTCAGACAGATGAGCAATAACATCAGAAAAAGAAGATGTATGCCCTGGCAGTTCACGAAGCAGGCTATCCAGCAAGTCAGGATTCACATCCTCAGGGAGTTTAAGGCTTACGTCTTCGTCACTGACCGTTTCCGGCCTTTGTGGGGCACTATCTTCCTCTTCAAACTCAATGACCGGTGAGAGAAGCTGTATTTGCAACTCTTCTAACATTGCCTGTGACATAGGTGTTGGCCAGACAGAAGTCGCCAGGTACTCAAGAAGAGAATTAACATTTGTTATACTGTTAACATCAGCCAGATAATTGATAACATGCTCATGCCATTCATGCAAAGAAACATATATATCAACATCGATTATTTTACTGTCGCAAATAGACTGAACGTTTTGGGACAGAAACTCCATGGCAGAGGACAGACCATGTAAACCGACTGAATCGGCAGCTAGCACGAAACGATCCAGTTGCTCTATATAGTCAGTCAAAGAATCATGCAATACATCCTCTGAATCTGATTCGAAGGCTTGACGAAGGAGGTCTTCAAGATGAGGACGAATCGAATCGATCTCGATTTTAACAAGGGCAAGAAGTTCAACAACATTGTCATCGAGTTCTACTGCTAGTTTGTCTAAAGACTCGGGGATCGCCAGAAATTCAGAATCATTTCTCTCATCAGCAGAGGGGGGTACTGCTGATGCAGAAGTCTTATCCTGTTGTTGGGATATTATTCTATTTTCCGGGCAGTCAATACTGTCGTTGTTATCATTATCCGTTTCAGTAATATTAATTTCGATTTTCTCGGGAATGAGCATATCGAGTAATGTCTGCGCCTCACCATCACTGATATCGGGTATCCATGGATCGGATTGCAACGCTGAAATCAATTCGATACTGACATCCGGACTACCTGGATTTTCAAGATAACGAGTTATTAACATCGCACAAGGCGTAATATCATCCAAACCATATTGAAATTGGTCAGCGTCATCAGTAAGCTGTTTCACGCCTTCATTGTAAATAAAAATACAGTCAGTTATCCCCAGCCAACCTGTTTCTGACAAAGACATTCCGATAATTTCAAGCCGATCGGAATAGAGCTGTAAAGCTATTGTTCTGTCATTGCGTGAAATTACTGTATGGCCACGCTCATCCAGCTCCTCAGTCAGCTCTTGTATAGCGCATCGAATTTCTTCAGACACATCCAGAAAAATTGGCGAATCAGCACCCTCATCAGACGGAGATACGACATGTCTGGATAATTCGTCACAATGGGCTGTGTTATCCACTTTACTGGCATTGGACGAAGGGATGTCGTCAGCGACAAATACTTGCGTTTCAATCGGTGAGCCCGGATCGGAAGCCTTGTCAGCCAGAGTCGGTTTTTGTTCGGAAATCAACTGTTGAGAGATATCATTAAATTCAGCTTCATCAGGCGTTGCTTCTTCTATAACATTATTTAAATATCGTACTATCTCTTCCCCGGAAGATGAATCCCCATCACCGGAAAGGTAAGACATCACAAGAATAGGCCATTCTTCTATTGCATCACGTTCCTGAGCCGTCAAGATCCGATTCTGCCCATACAGGCCACGGAGATAATTTTGGAAAATAACACAGGCATCCCGTAAACCAGAGAAACCAATCGCCCCCGCCGCCATTCCAATTCGTGCAATACAGTTTATGTATTTCCCAAGCGCCTGACGATGATTCTCAAGCTGCAGATTCGCATCTTTATCGGGGTCGAACGATTCAGCCAGAACTGAAAGTACATCAATAACTTCCGTTTTGATGGATGTAAATCTTTCTTTCGGTATAGCCATGTTATCAGGAAGCCTTTTTATGCGCCACTTCAGCATCGGTAGCTGCCGATGCGTCGACTACTTCGGCCTGTTTTTGCTTGCTGGTACCGGGAAGCTTGAAAACCTGAACAGCATTCAGGAGGCTTTTGGCGTATTGCACGAGTCGGTTGGTTTGCAGAGTCTGTTGCTGCAACTGTTCGCTCGTCTGAATAGTACTTTCCTTGATCTGGTCAGCACGCAATTGAAGTTGATTTGCAACTCGGGCCTGCTCAACCGAGCTTGAAGCAATCTGTTTTACTGAGGCCACGAGGTGAGATGTACTCTCCTGCGTTTTTTGCATTTGCTGGCCGGCTTTTTCTGCCAATTCACTGCCCTCAACAACCTGCGTGATCACATTATTCATCGTGGCGACAGTGTCGGAGGTTTCTACCTGTATGTTATTAACCAGCGTTGAAATCTGCGCGGTTGCATCTCGAGCGTTTTCAGCAAGTCGCTGAACTTCGTCCGCCACCACAGCAAAGCCTTTACCAGCCTCACCGGCTGAAGCAGCATGCATACTGGCATTCAACGCAAGAATATGAGTACGCTCAGAAATACTGTTAATAAGGTTAACCGCACGACTGATCTCCTGAGAGCGCTCACCAAGACGTTTTATGCGTTTTTCAGTTTCATGAATAATTTCGCGTATATTATTAATCCCGACCACGGTACTTGTTACTGTCTCACGCGCGATACTTGTTGTCTCTATCGCTTCTTCTGCAGCCTTGTTACTGGAGTCAGCGAGCTCAGCAATGTCGTTCATTGCTCTGGCCGCTTCAGCAAGTCTTTCAGCTGTTTCAATAACTTCCTCACGTTCCTGGGAAGCCACCAGGATAACCTGATCCGACTGGGCTTTTACTTTTGCCGAGGCACGAGCCACCTCTTCCGAGATACTTCTTACACCCTGCAATACCTTGGATGTTTCGCTGGTCAGAACATTCAACGCGTCAGCAACTGGGCCGGTAATATCTTCAGTAACCGGAATCCGAACAGTAAGGTCACGTTTACTAAGCTTAGATACAGCTTGCAATAGGGCTATAACCGATTCATTTAGCATGGTATTTTCCTGCTCGGTTTTAACCAGTGTCGCAACCTTGTCTTCAAGCAGGTTATCGAACGCCTTGCCGAGTTCACCCAGCTCATCATTACCGGCAAGATTCGTTCTCGCGTAAAAGTCACCATCTGACACTTTGGCCACTGTTTTGGAAATCACATTTACAGGCTGCTTGATTGACCGGTATATTAAGAAACCAAGAAGGATTGCAACAGAAAGTCCGGCAATCATTACGATAACGCTCTCGTTAAAGAACTCTCTATTCGCCTCAGCCGATTCGGAAAATGATTTCTCAGACGCAATTTGTTGCTCACCAATACGCCCACGAAGGTCACTCAGCATCGGGTTGACGAGTGGATCGAGACTATCGCGCATAAACTCATGTAGCAGCTGCCTGTCCTGCAGTGCAAACAAGGTCTCAAGCTGGTCAAAAGCTTCTCTGACGTTCGTGATGTACCCACCCATGCTTGACTTTATTTCGGCTTTTTCTTCGGCAGTGCGATCGGAAAGATACTCACGCCAGTTATTCTCAAATACTGCTCTCGCAGCCATCAGGTCAATCCCGGCTTCTCCCCAGCCCTGACTACCCCTCGATACGCGGTTGACAACACCCATCATGTCGCCACTGATACTTTGCTGCAAAAGGTTAAGTTTCACCTGTTCAATAACATTCTGATTCAATCTTGCCGTTGTATTCGTGGCATAATTCAGACCTGCAATTGCAGTCAAACCAATAATCAACAGTACAACAGCCTGAACCGTTATCAGCGTTACCAGTCTGGAGCCGATTTTCATCCTTTTTAACATAACCTTACCCCTGTGCCCTGTATGTGATAATACAACCCAAACTGGATGTTAAACGCTTCATCGTCGGTCTAATTCCATTTAACTTGCCTGATTTTTCAGGTCCAGCTGCCTGGATGCATAAGCCCTGAAAAATGAATGACAGTCAAACTCTAACCAGTCTAATTCATCCTGAGAGATACCTTCTTTGACATAACCATCAAGAAAATCCGGAATAGCTGGAAGATGTGCCTCAGTGTCACTGATATATACGGCTCTGGGAATTTCATCAACAAGAACACCGATTTCACCGGCGGATTCGCCGAGAATCAGCACATTGCATGATGAACTACTCTTGTTCGTTAAAAGAAGGTTCAGGTCGAAAACAACTACAATATTCCCACGTAGATTTACTACTCCGCTGACAAAGTGGTCTGAGAGTGGGAGCGGGTAAATAGTCTGCTCGAACAGAACTTCACTTCGAATATTGTTGCCGACAAGAAATCGATAATCAGCAATCCTGTAGCCATAACGCACCAGCGATGCATCGCTATCCTTTGACTGAATCAAGTCATGATGTTGCGCAGACTTGAGCCGGGTAAGGGCCTCTACCGGTGATAACCATGCTCCTGATGACATTGCCATACTCCCTTATTGTCACGGATTAACTAAAAGCTTTGAGTTGATCGATGATCTGGTCAGATGAGTAAGGCTTGGTGATATAAGCTTTACCACCCTGCATTTGACCCCACAATTTATCGGCTTTTTGGCTTTTGCTGCTGACAAAAACGATAGGAATATTTCGCGTGTCCTTATCATTACTCAAATGACGTGTTGCTTCGTAACCATCCATTTCGGGCATGATGATATCCATAAAAATCATATCAGGATGTTCGGATTTAGCTTTGTCAAGTGCCTCTTTTCCATTAGAAGCACTGATAACCATGCACCCGGCATCGGAAATGATCTGCTTGATTGAAGACAGCTCGGACGGGGAATCATCAACTACCAGAACTTTATTGATCGACATTTCAATTACCTCCTTATTATCAGGCTTCCATTACTTCTACGTTATCAACCGGCTTGAGATATTTCTTGGCCGTTGATTGAAATGTGGCGCGACCGACAGGTTTTATCAGGTACGCATCACAACCCGCCAGAGAGCCGCGAACCTTATCGGCATGCGAAGCTTTACCGGTGAGCATAATGACCTTGGTTTTCCTTGTAGACTGTTGCGCCTTTATACTCTTACATATTTCAAATCCGTCTCCATCAGGGAGCACTACATCAAGAAATACCACGTCATAATTCCTTTTAGACAAAATATCCATTGCCCTGTCACTATCCTCTGCATAGTCGACATCGACTTCGAAAAGCTCGAGTTCTATTTCGAGCTGTTTTCTGACTGAAGCACTATCATCAACCACGAGGGCAGACTGATAAGAACCGGATGTTTTCGAAGCATTTACCTTCTCATACTCCCCCGTTTCTTCCTTGATTGAAATTGGCTCAACGGCATTTTCTTCATTTGAATAAAGATCAGAGCTGTTTCGCTTGAGATTATCCATATTAGCCGGGTTAGAAAGGCTGTCATCCTCGACAATCGCCAGCTGAGAAGCCTCTTCTTCGCTGATAGAAAATTCGACAAGTGAAGAAGAATCAGACACACTTTCTGTTTCATGTAAATTATGAGCGGATTCCTTGTCACAAACAGGATCATTTTCGGAAAAAGAGACTTCCGGACCGGACTCAAGAATTTTAAAAGTTTCCACCAGGCGATCCAGAGACGATAAAACCCGTGTCGCGATTAATGGGCGTGTAATGGAGGGCCCATCCGGCGTTTCGTCTTTATTGCAAATACAGATAACCAGCTTGTTGTCATCGTTCAAACCGGCTGCATGACACTCGCCTCGTATGACGATACGAGCTGCACTATCCTCTGCTAACGAATATGCACTATTACGGTTACCCGCTCTTTCGGACACCGAAAATATCAATTTTAATATCGTCTGCTCATTGCCGGCGACATTCTCAAAACTGACAGGGATCTGGTTTTTTTCACTCATAATCACTTCTATGTGTAACCTGGCAATCCTCGCCAGAGTATCCGAATATGTGATGCTTTCACTACGACTATTACTATCGACAATTTGCAGGGCTGCTCAAACACTTGCGGGGGAATATGTGATGAAGTTGACAATAGCCGGGAATGCCGATTACATCAAGCTGCGCGCACGCCGCCATTTGTAGGACTTTTCCGACGCTTTGTAGGAAAATTCCTACACGACCTCCTCCTCGGCCCGGACTTCAGCGGGACCTCAACCAGTAATAAATCAGTCTGCTCCGGAACAGTACAGACAAGGACTTCCCCGGGACGGAAAAATTTACATGACAGAGCATTAATTGTGATTATTTTCACAATATTAAAGTCAATAATCCTGCCCTCGTGAACGATACTTAAAGTTGCTTACAAAACTGGTAAAAATCTGCAGATGTTACGTCGGCAACGGCATAACAGGATTGAATAACTTACATGGACTGAAACAGGTGCCCAGATGACCCCGACAACAGAATTAGTCATATCATCCCACGGACTGCTGGAAGACGAGCAGGAGGCTCTGGGAAAAGCATTGGAATTTCTCGGGACAAGCGGACTGAATTATCAGCTCCACTCCGGGAATGTCCAGAAAGCACACCTTGTCGTTCTTAATGATGAAACTGACAGCGGAAAATCCGCCCTGCTAAGGGCAAGAGCCGGACAGGTGAAACTTGTCTTCTCATCAACCCCACGTTCCGGTAAAAACATGATCCTGGTACATCGCCCGGTGAATATCACACTATTACAGAATGTTTTGATCCGTGTATTCGGAAAAATGCAGGACCAGTTACAACACAGCCTCTACGAACCCAGAGTAAAAGCTGACGCAGATCCCAGAGCAGAACCTGCATCACAGGACGAAACATTATTCACCACATTAATATACGCCAAGGAGAAACAAAAACTTCTGTGCCTTACACTCCCTGATTTAACCAAACTGTATATAAATGGCCAGAGCAATACTTTTATATCTGAAAATGATATTAATCATCTAAAGAAATTCGCACCTACAGCTCTGTCAGAAATAAAATTATCGAATATTGACGAAGCCCATTTTTCAGCTGAAACCCGAAAAAAACCAATTTATGCGTTGCATCGTCTTCTCTGGACGTCAGGAATTTATGGATCAGAAGGCAGACTTCTTTCCGGGCATACAATGGATCGTCCCGTGAAGCTGCGTGCCTGGCCAAATTTCACGCGCAATGATTTTTTACCACAACACCTGAAAATGGCTGCCATAATTGCTCGCAGGCCAACAACACTTGAACAACTTGTCAAGCAAACCGGTATAGCACGAAGTGATATTATCAATTTTTATAACGCCGCCTATGCTGTTGATCTGATCGAAGTCTCCGAAACAAGAAAAATTGATGATAATACTGAACACCTGCACACCCCGGCCTTATCCCAGGCACGGCAGGGACTTCTCTCAAAATTAGCCTCCAGACTGAAACTGGGTACCTGAAATGATGCTGGATACAAACAAGATTATTTTTACCGGCCCCGTTGGCTCAGGAAAAACAACCGCTATTGGTGCAATCAGTGACACGCCACCGGTCGGGACAGACGTTTCATGCAGTGACGAATCCGCGCAAATTAAAGATACAACCACCGTAGCTATGGATTACAGCTATATCAGTCTTGAGGACGGTACACGCATCCATCTTTATGGGACGCCGGGCCAGGATCGTTTTGATTTCATGTGGAACATTCTCAGCAAGAACGGCATTGGCCTGGTTTTGCTCGTCAACAATGACCACCCTGAACCTGTCATACAACTGGATCACTACCTGGATGCTTTTTCAGACTTTATACAGGAAACGGGTGTCGTTATCGGAGTCACACGCTCGGGAATTTCCGATCAGGCCTATATTGAAGATTATCAGAAGAGACTTTCTGAAAGAGATCAAATATTTCCGGTTTTCGAAATAGATGCCAGGAATTCTGATGACGTAAAAATTCTGGTACATGCTCTGCTTGCCATTCTACAGAATTAGCCAAGGAGGCTATCATGCAATTACTAAGCGAAGTTATTACACAACTCAGCACTCAGAGCGAAACCTCGGCTGAGGAGGTCTCAGGCCTGATAAATCGCGAACTGACTGAAATACTCGATCAGATGATGCTCAAAAACGAGGATATTACCTCGGCAATTATCAGTAGCCTGGACGGTATCGCCTGGGCTGAGCGACTGGAGAAAGGCTTTGACCAGCACCGATTTGCTGCTATGAGCAGCGCGCTGCTGGCATTGAGCGACAATTTGTGCAAGGAAGCAACAACAGGCGAAACACAAAATGTACTTCTTGAGGGTAGTAACGGCAGAATATATGTCATGCATGCTGGCAGCAATCTCGTTCTGACTGTATTTGTTCGTGACGGCGCCAATCTTGGCATCACACTCGCATATGCCAAGCAGGCAACTTCGGCTATCGCTTCGATGACAATCTGAGCCTCTGAATTCTGACAGCCGTTCCTGGCGAACTTCTGTTCGCTTACCACTGCCCTTTGTACAGCAGGGCTATTACAGTTCTTTTCTTGTCAGCTTTTTTACGGCATAATTTTCCCTGATTTTGTACTAACAGGGAATGTGGCATGGCCAACTTGAATGATATCTGCCTTAGCATCGTTGAGAATACCGAACACGCCCTCGCAGCCGGTGTTGTCGATCTGGAGAGCGGGCTACTGCTGGGCGTATCTCACAGCGTAAATTATTTTAACCAGGAGATTCTCGACACGGTTGCGGCGGCTTCGGTTGAAATGTTTCGCGGCCGTAGCACGCAAACTGTCGAGAATATGCTGGCTGATCTACGCGGTACCGAGCCCGGAAATTCCATCCAGGATCTGCACTTCTCTACCGGCCAGACTCATCACTTTATGACAGTCGTCCCGGGCAAACCATCAGCTCTGGCTGTACTCGTAACAAGAAACAAGGTGCGACTCGGGTTTGGCTGGACCAGCCTTCAAAACCGGCTGGAAGAGATTGCCGGCGCCTGCCCCTGAAATTCCGGTCAACCCTCTATGGAGTAATAACAATGCACGATATCATCGGCGCTGTTGATTGCCTGACCAAGTCTGACCCGCGTCTTAGTGCTACTCTGCTTAACTGTCATAACCTTGTCTTTTGCATAATTTCCTGTCGGCACAACCAGTGATGCTGACAGGTTTAAAATACTGACCTCAGGGATTTGCAAACCAGAAAACAAGGTTTCGTTACCTGTTTCAGTTAAAAACACCGGTTCCGGTCTGCCCGGTATAATCTGTATACCGATTTTTCTATCGTCACTCTCTTCTGGCGGTAACCAGCCGATGATACCAAATGTGAAAACAGGCGGTTTATCATTTCCAAAGTGCTCAAAAATACCTACAGCCATTCCAATATTCAGATCTTGTCTGCTGCCACTCTCAGAGGCCAGCAGCATCTTTCCGCTATTGCTAATTTCAATTATTTTCCATGTTTCAAGCTCATGCATCTTCCCCATCTCATCCACATCATGAACTTCAATGCCGAAACTCTCCTGGCTGCCAGCAATATAACGGGAAAAATTATCTCCGCACATAAAATAATGTGCTGCCATAAGCCCAAATGACAAATACACCTCTGACAACTCATTTTCAGACGCCCTCTGCCCATGCAGATTCATAATCCGCCCTCTATAAAGATCAAGAAGGCGAATTTCCTGCTTTTCCATTAATCCCTGGTTCTCTTTTTCAAGCTCTCCCAGCCGGTTTTTAATCTTTCCTATAACGGGCGCGACATCCAGATAGTTTTCTTCACCATATTGTCGATCAGTCCCGGCTCGAACCAGCGGGACCGGCCTGGCGTCATCATTAAAGTCAAGGGTATAGATATAGGCATCCCTGTCAGCAGGTATTTTTCCACTAATCAAGCTGTCATCGGCGAATTGCTCTAGCAAAAAGTACAATTCAAAGGCAGAGTCTTCCGGCATGCTATCCGGTTCAGCCACGGCCAGAAGCATGCACTGCTTGTACAAATGATTGATACTTGGCGTCGTGGTTTCCTGTTTTGCACCACTGACTTTCTTATCAACAGCATCATAAAAATAAGCAGCCTGATATAACTGGTGAGTTTCCAGGTAAGTCAGCGGCGGCGGTATCTGTGCATTACGATATGCATTGACCATGGCATGGATAATCTGCTCCATGGCGCGATAGATCGCCAGCAACAATCCCGATTCTTTTTTCGGATTGGCGCCCCTGTCAAGTGCCGACTTGACCTCAATCTTGTAGCCATTTGCCAGTTCGAGATACAGCCACATAATATCTGTTTTTATAGTCTGACGTTCTTCGTGGCTAACAGGTAGCTGCTTTAGCCGCATCTCATCATAGCTGTAGAATATTTCATCGATCTTTTCACGATAACATTCGAGTAATCTCAAACGCAGCTGTGTTTCTATCTTTAACTCATTGAAGGGCAGGATGGCGCGTTGCAGCATTTCGACCGTCTGAACCACATTCATCATCGGCAATTCGGACAACCATTTACGCAGAAGTTTTTCGTCCAGCAATACGGCCGGATTATTATCTTCATGCTGATCCGGTATGGTAAGAAGCAGCATATCCATGGCGCATTGCGATGAGGAGGGCGATCGGGCTTCCATGAATGCCCCTCTTGTGATGAACCGGTTTTTTCCGGGATGCGTACAGTCAACTGGCAACCCGTCGGATTTCCTGTCGGTATCCGCAGCTCTCTGTTCATCCAGGCCTGTTTCGGCAGGCTGACAGAGAGCCTGTGCTGTCTTCAAATCTGAAGAACTTGCATCATTTTAACTGTTGCGATTACGCGCTCACGGCCGCGAAGGCCCAAAAGTGTGAACTGGGTCGATTTATTTGCATAAAATGTAAGCGCTGATTGATTCAGCAGAAGAACTCATCCGGCTCTGTCACAAGTGCCTGGCAATTCCGCCACACCATGCAGAATGTTTCATTCCAGTGTGAACAATCGTTCGAACTGCGACAGTTCCAGGATATGCCGGATCTCAGAGGAAGCCCCGCGCAGAATCACTGCCGCGCCCTGGACAACGGCCTGCTCGCGCAGCCATAGCAGTAATGCCAGCGCCGAACTGTCGAGCGAGCAGGTCTGGCTCAGATCCACGACATAACGCCGTGGGCCGCTATCTGCCATCAGGCTGTCGCGAAACGCCTTGTATTGCTGCGGACCGAAATCGCCCTCGACCGCAATAATCCGGGTTGCGCCGTCATCGGTCAGTCGGGAGGTGACTGCCATAGTGACTCCTGTGCCGGTGGACTGCTTGCAGGGAATAGTGGCTCCGGCGCGTCCGGTTTGCAATCGGCAGACAAAAAAATCCCCGCTCTGTGGCGGGGAATCTAAATTTGCGCAATTCTTGCGCAGGGGGAGGAAACACAACAGTCAATACAACAAAACATCACTCTCTCACTTTCTCCGGAACAACCATTTTCTCCGGGCCTGGTGGGTTTTTCGGCACCCGAAAGGAACAACTTTAATCTTTTTTGGATCGTCGTAACCCACCGTTTTTGTTGATAAAAACCGGCGTGCCGCAGATTCGGCTGGTAAGCGGGCATGGTTTACGGCTCGAGACGGTGCCACAGACACTGGCCATCACTGGCCCCGTCGATGGCCTCGAGGCGGGCCTGGTGAGCGCGCAGCTCGTCCTCACTGGCGTACAGGATTTTCAGCGGCGGGCGATCCGCCGGCAGGGGCCGACGTGTTTCGGGCCGGCCTGCGGTCTCGCTGCTGCCCCGTCCCTCCAGGGAAAGCGTCACCTGCCCGCCAGTCATGGCCAGATAGACTTCCGCCAGGATCTCGGCATCGAGCAGCGCGCCGTGCAGTTCGCGCGAGGAATTATCGATAAAATAACGCTTGCACAGGGCGTCGAGATTATTTTTCTGCCCGGGGTGCAGCTGACGCGCCATCACCAGCGTATCGATAATCCGGCAGAAATGGTCGACCGGCTGACTCCCCTCCGCCAGGCGTTTGAGTTCGTGGTTGATAAAACCGACATCGAACGGCGCGTTATGGATAATCAGCTCGGCGCCCTGGATAAAATTGACAAAATCCTCGGCCACCTCGGCAAAGCGGGGCTTGTCGGCCAGAAACTCGGTGGTAATACCGTGGACTTCGACCGCCCCTTCGTCGATCTCCCGCTC
>NZ_JAVLAZ010000122.1:0-5613 GCF_031581315.1 Thiohalophilus sp. | reverse complement strand
GCTTCGAGCTGGATCTGCCGCACCCGCTCGCGGGTCACGCCAATGGTGTTGCCCACCTCTTCCAGGGTGGCGACGTCATAGCCGTGCAGGCCGAAGCGGCGTTCGACCACTTCGCGCTGTTTTTCGCTGAGCTGCGCCAGCCACTGTTCGATGTTGGCCTTGACGTCATCGTCCTGCAGCATGGTGACGGGATCGCTGTTGTTCTCGTCGGGAATCGCGTCGAGCAGAGAGTTATCGGCGTCGTGGCCCATGGGCGAGTCGACCGAGGCGATGCGTTCGTTGAGGCCGAGCATTTTTTTCACCTCGTCGATCGGCTTGTCGAGCATCTCGGCGATTTCTTCGGTGGAGGGCTCGTGATCCAGGCTCTGCGACAGATGCCGCGCGGCGCGCAGGTAGATGTTGATTTCCTTGACCACGTGGATCGGCAGACGGATGGTACGGGTCTGGTTCATGATGGCCCGCTCGATGGTCTGGCGGATCCACCAGGTGGCGTAGGTGGAGAAGCGAAAACCACGTTCGGGGTCAAACTTTTCGACCGCACGGATCAGACCGAGATTGCCCTCTTCGATCAGATCCAGCAACGCCAGACCACGATTGAGATAGCGCCGGGCGATCTTGACGACCAGCCGCAGGTTAGATTCGATCATTTTTTTACGCGCGGCTTCGTCGCCCTTGAGGGCCTTGCGCGAATAGAATTTTTCTTCCTCGGCCGTCAGCAATGGCGAGTAGCCGATTTCACTGAGGTATAAACGGGTGGCGTCGAGCTGACCTTCGGGAATCACGCCGGGCTCATACCGATGCGGTTCCTCGATCGGCGCGGCATCAGCCGAATCGTCATCCACATCGTCTCCCATGACCAGTTCTTCCGCATCGGCGTCCTCTTCGGGAAGTGCATCCAGGTCTTCCTCGACTTCCTTGTCGTGCTTGATCTTGTTGCCATCATTTCCATGCTCAGCCATAGGCGACTACCGTGACTACGACCCCTTCTTTGGCAAGTACTTGACCGGGTCCTGCGGTGTGCCGTTGCGACGAATCTCGAAATGCAACATCGCCGGCCCCGATCCGTTATTTCCCATATCAGCAATGTGCTGTCCGGATGTGACGGTGTCATTCTCCTGGACGTGTAACTTACTGTTGTAGGCGTAAGCGCTGAAATAGGTGGTATTGTGTTTTATTATTATCAGGTTCCCGTAACCGCGTAAACCGTTGCCGCTGTAGACCACCTTGCCATCCGCAGCAGCCTTTACAGACTGCCCCATTCTGCCAGCAATATCCAGCCCTTTTTTACCCGGATCGCTGCCCGAAAACGTATTGACGATCTCCCCGTCGACCGGCCATTCCCAGGCCAGTGTGCGGTTATCGTCGGGAGGTTCGGGTGACGGTGTGCTACGAGCTGTTCGACGCGGACTGGCGGGTGCTTCATCAGTATTCTCCGCACTTTGCACGGCGGCGGTACGCCCCGGATACATATGGATTTTCTGGCCGGGATAGATGGTATAGGGCGCGCTGATCCCGTTCCAGCGCGCCACCGTGCGATAATCGTGGCCGTGTTGCCAGGCGATAGAATAAAGGGTGTCGCCCTTGCTGACAGTATACTCGGCGCCTTTACCGCCGCGCTCGCGATCCGGGTCGTAGTGCACGAAAGGCCGGCACCCGGCCAGTGCCACAACCACCATAATGATGCCAATAACCCCGGGTTTCATCCGTTATTCAAAACAAAGTACGCCGCAATCACGGCAAGAATCACCAGCCAGCCAAGCCGGTCGATATACTGACGCAGGGTTTGTTGCATGACCGGCCCGCCCCACTTCATCAGACCCGCCACCATGAAAAAGCGCGCCCCGCGCCCGATGGCGGATGCGATCACAAAGGGGATAAACACCATGCTGACAACCCCGGCCGTGATAGTGAAAACCTTGTAGGGTATTGGGGAAAACCCGGCTATGAAAATTACCCAGATCCCCCACTCATCAAACCAGGCGCGCGTCTGCAGATATTTTGCCCAGTAACCGCCACTGTGCAGCAACGGTTCGATCATTTCAAAGGCAAACATACCAATTAGATAACCGAGCATACCGCCGAGCACCGAGGCGATGGTGGTGAGTAACGCAAAGTGCCAGGCGCGCTCGGGTTTCGCCAGCGACATCGGCGCCAGCATGACATCGGGCGGAATGGGAAAAAAAGAGGATTCGGCAAAGCTGAGGCCGGCCAGATAGGCGGGTGCCCGACGATGGGCGGACCACAGCATTACCCGATCGAACAGGACAGTAAACAGTTTCACGATAAATCTCCTTGAACCAACGGCACGAAACTGACTGCCTCCAGCCGGGTCTCGCTGAATTCATCGCCCTGGCGCGTGATCAGGCGCAAGCGCTGGGCCTGTCCCTGCCCGCCGGTGGGAATCACCAGCCGCCCGCCGTCGGCCAGCTGCTGCAACAGTTCTTCGGGTACCGATTCAGGCGCGGCGGTGACGATAATCCCATCATAGGGCGCATGTTTTTTCCAGCCCCAGTTGCCGTCACTGTGCTGATAGCGCACATTGTTGAGACCCAGTTCGTACAGCAGGTTGCGCGCGCGTTGCTGCAGCGGCGCGACACGCTCCACGGTAAAAACCTCCTCCACCAGTTGCGCCAGAATGGCGGTCTGATAGCCACAACCGGTGCCCACTTCCAGAACCCGTCGCGGCGGGTGAGAGCCAAGCAGAACTTCGGTCATGCGCGCGACAATATAGGGCTGAGAGATGGTCTGGCCGTTGCCGATGGGCAAGGCGGTATCTTCATAGGCGCGCGAGGCAAGCGCTTCGTCAACGAACAGATGGCGCGGTGTGGAGCGCATGACCTCCAGGATCGCCTCGTTGGCGATGCCCTTTTCCCGCAAGCGATCGATAAGCCGATCGCGGGTGCGTTGCGAGGTCATGCCGATCCCCTGACGTGTGTTCATGTGCCCCACTTCGCCAGCCAGTCGGCGACCGACTGCAGGCTCTGATGACGGGTCAGATCGATCTGGATCGGCGTGACGGAAACATAACCGTTGCGCACCGCGAAAAAATCGGTGCCCGGCCCGGCGTCCTGCTCGGCCCCCGGCGGCCCCACCCAGTAGATGTCGCGGCCGCGCGGATCCTCGGCCTTGATCACCGGCTCGGCCCTGTGCCGATGGCCCAGACGGGTGGCCTGATAACCCGACAATTCTTCATAGGGCATATCCGGTACGTTGATATTCAATATGGTGTCCTGCGGCAGCGGATCGCTGGCCAGACGATCGATGAACTGGCGCGCCACCCGGGCGGCGGCCTCGTAATGGGTAAAGCGGTGACCGCTGCCCGCCAGCGAGACCGCCACCGCCGGCAGGCCCAGAAAGCGCCCTTCCATGGCCGCCGCCACGGTACCCGAATAGAGCACATCATCGCCCATGTTGGCGCCGGCATTGATGCCGGAGATGACCATGTCGGGTTCGTGATCCAGCAGGCCGGTGATGGCCAGGTGGACGCAATCGGTGGGTGTGCCGTCGACACGGATCAGGTTCTCGCCCAGGCGCCGGGCGCGGATCGGCATTTCCAGGGTCAGGGAATTGCTGGCACCACTTCGATCCCGCTCCGGCGCCACGATGGTAATCTCGGCGACATCCTGCAGGGCCTCGGCCAGGGCGTTGATCCCCGGGGCTTCATAGCCGTCATCATTACTCAACAGTATCCGCATGTTGTTGCAGAGACTCATATCTTGGTTGGAAGTGGTTGAATAGGCGGTAAATTTGGCCCTACTATACCGGATAAGCGCGATCCCGCCTACATTTTCCTGAACGCGACCTCGCAAGCGATTAGTCATGAGCAAGAAAACACCCAGCAAAGAGGAACAGGATCTGTTCCGCGAGGCCGTGCAGGATGTCCGTCCCTTGCAGGTCGAACCGCGCCATGAACCACCGCGACACAAACCGGCGCCCCGCCCCCGTCAGCGCGAACTGGACGAGGCCGCCGTACTGAAGGAAATGCTCTCCGATCCGGTGCATCCCGAGGAACTGGAAACCGGCGAGGAGCTGCTGTTCATCCGCGGCGGTCTGCAGCACAAACTGGTCAAGAAACTGCGCCGCGGCGAGCTGGCGATCGAGGCCGAGCTGGACCTGCACGGCCTGTTTCGCGAGCAGGCCCGTGAGGCCGTGGTCGGTTTTCTGGCCGAGTGCCGACAAAACCGGGTGCGCTGCGTACGCATTATCCACGGCAAGGGCCATGGCTCCCAGCAGAAGCGCCCCGTGCTCAAACAGTACGTCAACCACTGGCTGCAACAGCGTGACGAGGTGCTGGCCTTCTGCTCCGCCCGCCCGGTCGACGGCGGCACCGGCGCCATCTACCTGCTGCTCAAGCGGGGTTGAATTCCCATCACCTCACGGGGCGAAAACCCCTAAAGCTTGTCGGATTCCATCCGCTAATAACTTCAGATTAAAACGTCAACCGAGTTCTATCGGGTGATTGACAAACCCGGACATAGCTTTCCGCCGATATCAAGCGGGAGAGCCGCAACGACACAATATGTATGAAGGAGTTGTCATGAAAGCACTGTTTAACCCCGCTGTGTATCTTATGAACCGGTTTCGTTATCCGATCAAGTTTGGACTGATCTTCGTTGTTGTAATGATTCCTCTGATCGTCCTCACCAGCATCCTGTTCTCCAATCTGGATAATGAAATCGCTTTTTTGAAGAACGAGCGTAACGGCCTGGCCTATATCAAGACGGCCCGCGAGCCGGTCCAGTTTATCCAGCAGCACCGTGGGCTCACCGCCGCCTATCTCAACGGCGATGAAACACTGCGCAACGCGATAATGCAAAAACGCGATCAGGTCGACAGTGCCCTGAACCAGCTCGAACAGGTGGATACCCGGCTCGGTGATAAACTGCAGACCGGTAACACGCTCTCCGGTCTCCAGCGTCAATGGCAGAACATTAAGGCTAATGCCTTTGACATGCAATCGGCCGAGAGTCTGAAGACCCACTCCAAACTGGTCGCCGATATCATGGGGCTGATCAGCCGGGTGGCCGACAGTTCCGAAATCACCCTGGACCCGGTGCTGGACAGTTATTATCTCGGGGACGCCCTGGTCACCAAGTTGCTCTCTCTCACCGAGGCGATGGGCAAATCCCGTGCCGTGGGCAGTGGTGTGGCCGCCGCCGGGGAGTTCACGCCGGACAAGTTTATTCAGTTGTCGATTCTGGTCAATGAAATTGAAAACAACAACCAGAGCCTGCGTAACGGTCTGAATGCCGCCTTTGAAACCAACCCGGCAGTTGCTGCCCAGCTCAAAACAGCCGTCGAAGAAAACAATCAGGCGGTCGACAGCATCGAACACCTGCTCAATGACGAATTGCTCAATGCAGACACCATCAATGTCGACAGCAAGACCGTGTTCGATCGCGCCACCGAGGCCATCGATAAATCCTACGCACTCTACGACGCCATCGTGCCGGTACTGGATGGACTGTTCGTCGATCGTATCCAGAAAGACAAAGAGATTGAATTTATGGCCATTGCCACCGTGGTGGTGGTGCTGTTAATCGTCTTCTATGTCTTTGCCGGGCTCTATCTGTCCGTGGTGGATAACATCCGCCGGGTCGACGAGGCCTCTTC
>NZ_JAVLAZ010000031.1:26394-28821 GCF_031581315.1 Thiohalophilus sp. | reverse complement strand
ATTCATTCAGCCAAATCTCTTGCCTGCCCGGTACGCCTGCGCGTCTGGGCGATGGGCCGTGCGTGGTGGACGGAGAGGGTGTTGTAGCAGTCGTTAAATACAAGCAATACCGGATTTTCCAAAAGCCACAGCCTGAAAACTGTGGCTTTTTTCGTTTCGGGGTATGTGTTGGAGATAACAGGGAGAGCAAACATGTCGGTACCGACAGCCTATATTGGGGTGGTGTTGATCTGGTCGACCACGCCACTGGCGATCAAGTGGAGCGGGGAAGGGCCCGGCTTTTTGTTCGGCGTGGCCGCGCGTATGTGGCTCGGGGCGCTGGTCTGTGTGGTTTTGCTGAGAGTGCTCTCTCGTGGGCTGCCTCGGGATCGTGCCGCCCTGAAAAGTTATCTGGCCGGCGGAATCGGCGTGTTCGGTGCCATGACCAGTGTTTACTGGGGCGCGCAGCATATTCCCTCGGGGCTGATCTCCGTGCTGTTTGGTCTGACACCGATCGTCACCGGCATCATGGCGGCCCTGTGGTTGCAGGAGCGCGCCCTGACCTGGCACAAACTCGGCGGCATTATTCTGGCATTATCCGGATTGAGCGTGGTCTTTGCCCGTGGTCTGAACCTGGGGGAGCAGGCCGGCTACGGGATTGCGGCGATCGTTCTGGCGGTCTGTTTGCATTCGCTGAGCATGGTGCTGGTGAAAAAGATCGACGCGCACTTGTCAGGGCTGGAATCGACCAGCGGTGCGTTGCTGGTGGCAGCACCCTGTTATTTGCTGGTCTGGTTACTGTTCGATGGCCAGTGGCCGACGGACATCGGACCACGGGCGGCCGCCGCCATCCTGTATCTGGCCGTATTCGGTTCGGTACTGGGCTTTATCATGTTCTTTTATGTGTTGAAACAGATTGATGCCAGTCGTGTGGCGCTGGTAACCTTGTTAACACCTGTACTTGCCCTGTTGTTCGGGCGGTTATTCAACCAGGAGCAGATCGGTCTCGAACTTTATCTGGGAGCGATGTTGATCCTGCTGGGAATGGGACTCTATCAATGGGGCGGACTGGTTATTCGTACGTTGCGCAATCGGGCGGTGAGCGAGCCGGAGTAAAACTGATGCGTTATGGCAGCTTGCTGCTGTTGGCCATCCTGCTTGCCGGTTGCGGCGAAGAAACGTATCTCAATCGTGTGCAGGAGGAGGGTAAGCTGGTGGTGGGCACCCGCAACGCCCCGACGACCTATTATGTCGATCGTGACGGGAAGACGGGCTTCGAATACGACCTGGTTTCCGCTTTTGCTGATGATCTCGGCGTGGAGCTGGAACTGGTGGTGCGTAACAATCCGGCTGAAATCCTCAGTTTGCTCGAGGAGGGCAAGGTGGATCTGGCCGCCGCCGGCCTGACCCGCACCGAACAGCGTGAGGATCGTTATCGCTTTTCCGACAGTTACCAGCAGGTCACCCAGCAGGTGGTCTGTCGCCGTGGCGGTGCCTATCCCGAAGAGCCAGAAGACCTGGTTGGTCTATCGCTCACGGTGCCGTCCGAAACCAGTTATGTCGATCAGTTACAGCGTTTGCAAGAAGAGGTTCCGGAGCTGACCTGGGAAGCGGATCCCGAACACGATACTGAGTATCTACTCGAACGGGTCTGGCGTCGCAAGCTCGACTGTACCGTCGGTGATTCGAATATCGTCAAGGTCAACCAGCGATACATGCCCGAATTGATGGTGCGCTTTGATATCAGCAAACCCCAGCCGCTGGCCTGGGCCATGCCTGCCGAAGCCCATGGTTTGCAACGTGCGGTCAATAACTGGCTATCCGGGTTTCGTGATGATGGTGCTCTGGAACACCTGATCAACAAGTATTACGGTTTTATCGAGGTGTTCGACTATGTCGACACCCGCGCCTTCAAGCGCAAGGTTAAGCGTGTCCTGCCTGCATACAAGGCAATGTTCCAGACAGCCGGCAGGAAATACGGTATCGACTGGACTCTGCTGGCGGCCCAGGCCTATCAGGAATCTCACTGGGATCGCCTGGCCCGCAGCCCCACCGGGGTGCGTGGCATTATGATGCTGACCCGTACCACGGCAAGGGAGGTCGGGGTATCAAGCCGGCTGGACCCCGAGCAGAGTATCATGGGCGGGGCCAGGTACATAACGAACCTGATTGGCCGGTTACCGGATGAGATCACCGAACCGGATCGCACCTGGATCGCCCTGGCGGCGTATAACGTCGGCATGGGTCATGTTTACGATGCCCGCAAACTGGCGCGTGAACAGGGGGTGGATCCGAATTTATGGCACGAATTCCGTGAAGTCCTGCCACTGTTGTCGCAGAAAAAATACTACAAGGATTTACGCTACGGTTACGCGCGTGGCTCGGAACCGGTGCGCTATGTGCGGCGCATCCGCAACTATCACGACATGCTGCTGCAGGCCCTCAAGG
>NZ_JAVLAZ010000031.1:2289-26294 GCF_031581315.1 Thiohalophilus sp. | reverse complement strand
GCGATGTTGTCGCCCTTGAGGGTGACGGTCTTCTCGCCGTCCACATAGACCGGGGCGACCGGTTTTTCGCCGGTACCGGGCAGGCTGATGCCGATGTTGGCATGTTTGCTTTCACCCGGTCCGTTGACCACGCAACCCATGACCGCCACGGATAATTCTTCCACGCCCTGATATTGTTCACGCCACTGCGGCATCTGCTGGCGCAGGTAACTTTGTATATCCATCGCCAGTTGCTGGAAGTAGGTGCTGGAGGTGCGACCGCAGCCGGGGCAGGCCACCACCATCGGGGTGAAGGCGCGCAGGCCCATCGATTGCAGGATCTCCTGCGCGACCACCACTTCCTGGCAGCGATCGCCGCCCGGTTCCGGGGTCAGGGAGATGCGAATGGTATCGCCGATGCCCTGTTGCAACAGCACCGCCAGCGCGGCGGTCGAGGCGACGATGCCTTTGGAGCCCATGCCGGCTTCGGTCAGGCCCAGGTGCAGGGGATAATCACACCGGGACGAGAGATCCTGGTAGACGCTGATCAGATCCTGCACGCCGCTCATCTTGCAGGAGAGGATGATCTTGTCATGGGCCAGGCCCAGCTCTTCGGCCTGCTGGGCACTTTCCAGGGCCGAGGTGACCACCGCCGCATGCATCAACGCCGTCGGTTCGTGCGGTTCGGGCCGTTTCGCATTCTCATCCATCATTCGCGCCAGCAGGCTCTGATCCAGTGAGCCCCAGTTGACGCCGATACGGACTGCCTTGTCGTAGTGAATCGCCGTTTCGATCATGCGCGCGAATTGCTCGTCGCGTTTTTTGCCCTTGCCCACGTTGCCGGGGTTGATGCGGTACTTGGCCAGCGCGGCGGCGCACTCGGGATAGTCGCCCAGCAGCTTGTGACCGTTGAAATGAAAGTCGCCCACCAGCGGGGTCATGCAGCCGGCCTGATCGAGCGCCGCGCGAATCTGCGGCACCGCCGCCGCGGCCTCGGCGCTGTTGACCGTAATGCGCACCAGCTCGGAGCCGGCCTGGCTGAGTTCGCGCACCTGCTGGACCGTGGCCGCCACATCGGCGGTGTCAGTATTGGTCATCGACTGGACCACGATCGGGGCATCGCCGCCCACTGTGACGTGGCCGACCGGAACGGGAACCGTGTGCTGGCGTTGAACGGATTTGCTCATGTTATCTGTAAGCCATTGACCGCAAAGGCAGGATCATACCATATCCGTTTTACGCTAGCGGGGCCTGGCACAAAATTTCATTTGTGCCGGTGGCCGGGGCGTGGCCTCGTGGCCACCTGGGTAATACCGAAGACACCGAAAGTCCTGATGATTCGGTGGGTTCGGTGCCGTCAGGGTCTTTGGTGGTTCATTGGCTGCTGACCGCGTCCGGCCTCTTTGCCGGTAACAGGCAATTTCCGCGCAATCGCTCATACAAAAACGGTGTAAACCCTATATAATAGCGCCCGAAATACAACAGCAACGCAATCGAAACAGGGGACAGGAAATGGCAAAACAACAGGCAGGCAAGAAACCGACCATGGCCGACCAGGCGGACCGGCATGTGTTATACCAGAAGTCGGTGCAGGCTCCGGAAGCGGAAGTCGCCTTCTTTGACCAGGTGTTCCCCGAGTTGCGTGGTCGCAAGGCCCTGAGCATGAAAGAAGACTTCTGCGGCACCGCCTATCTGGCCGCCGAGTGGTGCAAATCGGATCCGCAACGTACCGCCATCGGCGTGGATTACGACGAAGAGACCGTCGAGTGGGGCCGCAAGCACAACATCGAGGCCGAAGGCGGCGATCTGGCCGATCGCATTACTCTGCACATCGACGACGTGCGCAACGTCACCGAGCCGCAGGTGGATATTGTCTGTGCTTTCAATTTCAGCTACTGCCTGTTCGAAAAGCGCAATGAACTGATCGATTACTTCAAAAAGGCCCGCCAGAGTCTGGTGGACGACGGCCTGTTGATTCTGGACCTGTTCGGCGGCACCGAGTGCGAAGACGTGGTCGAAGAAGAGACCGAGATCGAGGACGAGCCGGCTACCTACATCTGGGAGCATGTCGCCTTCAATCCCATCGATCACCACATGAAATGTGCCATCCATTTTGACTTCGACGACGGCTCGCGCATGCAAAACGCCTTCACCTACGAATGGCGCCTGTGGGCCATTCCCGAAGTCCGCGAACTCCTCGAAGAAGCCGGCTTCAGCAAGTCACGGGTCTACTGGGAAAAATACGAAGAGAGCGAGGACGACGAGGACGAACTGGAAGGCACCGGTGAATACGAAGAAGTCACCGAAGTGGAAAACCAGGAATCCTGGATGATCTACATCGTCGCCGAGAAATAAAATGTTGAATGGCAGACATTATCTGCCGTTGGATTATTTCCTGGGGCACTGGAAAACAACGCAGAGGACGCGGAGGCGCAAAGGCGCGGAGAAAAACATGGATGTTTGCCCTGATTGGTATTGTTAGTCAGGCAATTTCAAAAACGAATAACAGATTATCGTGTTTCGTCAAAGCTTCTAGCAGGATAGCTTTTGTTCGCTGTAGAAGTAGAACAACAAATCAAGTAATCTTTTTTATTTCTGCGGCTCCGCGCCTCTGCGACCTCCGCGTTAACTCCCACCGAATTATCAATCGTCCGCCGGTTCGGCATGGTAGGGTTCTTCGCGGACGCGGTCGTGGATGTGCATGCGGTAGTCGACGAATTTGTGTTTGTCGTGAAAGTGCATGAAGGGGTTGCCCTGGACCTGTTCTTCCATGGTGGCGGTGGTCTTATCCGCGTAGTTGTGGCCGGGCAGGGTGACGGTGTTACCGGGCAGTTTGGCCAGCTTGTTCAGGGTGTCGTACATCTGTTCCGGATCGCCGCCGCTGAGATCGCAACGCCCGCAGCCCCAGACAAACATGGTATCGCCGGTGATCAGCTGATCGTGAAGGTGATAACAGGCCGAACCGGGCGTGTGGCCCGGGGTGTGCAGGATCTGGATCTCGGTGTCGCCGACCTTGATGGTATCGCCGCCATGATGCAGGGTCGGCAGTTCCAGATGCTGACCCCAGAACTCGGCTTCGGGTTTGAGCAGATGTAACTGGGCATCGAATTTTTGCAGAACCTGTTCCACTCCGTTGATGTGATCGTGATGACTATGGGTCAACAGGATGTCACTGATGTTGACACCGCGCTGTTCGGTTAGCGCCAGAATCTCCGGTACTTCCCAGGCCGGGTCCACCACGGCGGCGCGTCCGCTGGCGTGATCGGTGATCACGTAAATAAAGTTCTCCATCGGCCCCAGTTCCAGCGCGTCGATACTGTACTGCTCGTTGTTCACGATTTGCGTCATGGCCTGCCTCCTGTTCCATTCAGTCGTTCCCATCATAGGCCAATCGCCCCACCGGATAAAACCCACGTTCGGTGTTTCGGAGCTTAGCCGTTATCATTCGTTCTCTACTTGCTGCGGTATGATGAAAATCGGTGTCACATGGGCTCTTGCGGGGTTCGGATCCGGGCCGGGAAAGGGTAAACTATCGGGCCGTTTGATTTTTGGAGCAGGGCATGGAACCGGAGTTCTGGCACGAGCGTTGGGAGAATAACCTGATCGGGTTTCATCTCGATGAGGTCAATCCCCATCTGCGCGCCCACTGGCAGAGCCTGGCGGTCAGGCCGGGCGCCCGGGTGCTGGTGCCATTGTGCGGCAAAAGCCTGGATCTGATCTGGCTGGCCGAGCAGGGGTATGAGGTAATCGGCGTGGAAGTCAGCCCGATTGCGGTCAAGGATTTTTTTGCCGAGAACCATCTGCGGGCGACCCGCATCGAAAACCAGCGCTGCGATATCTGGCGGGGCGAATCGATTACCCTGTTGTGTGGTGATATGTTTGCCCTGACCGAGCAGGATCTGGGGGCCATCGACGCGGTCTATGACCGGGCCTCACTCATTGCTCTGCCGCCGGCCCTGCGTCGCCGTTATGTCGAAATCCTCGATACTCTGGTGTCAGTGACAGTCCCACATCTGCTCATCACCCTGGACTATGATCCCGCCAAAATGGACGGTCCTCCTTTTGCCGTGACTGACGCGGAAGTCCGGGAGCTGTACGGGCAACACTATCAGGTCGATTGCCTGGAATCGGAAGATGTGCTGACTCAGAACGAACGCTTCCGCAAACGGGGACTGGACTGGCTGCAGGAGTCGGTCTTTCGGCTCACGCCGCAAAAAAAGACCTAAACTCCTCCCCGGCGATGACCGATATAACCTTGCCGTGAAAGAAAAACAGGAACTGAGCGCGCCATGAAACTGCCTGTCACCGCCACCGTGCTGTCACTGGGACTGTTGTGGGGAATCGCCCCGCCGGTTCAGGCCGAGTACTATTTATATCAGTTGCCCGACGGTTCCCGGGTGATCACCGATCGACCCAAATTCGACAGCGCGCACAAGCTGGTGCGGAAAAGCCATAATCCGATCGGCCTGGGCCGCTATGCCGCCGGTCACAGCACCTTCAATACCGCGCCCGCCGCCAACTATCTGCGCTTCGAGAATATCATCCATAACGTGGCTAACCGGCACAAGATCGACGTGGCGCTGGTCAAGGCGGTGATTCATACCGAGTCCTTCTTCAACCCCAATGCCACCTCGCACAAGGGGGCCTCCGGCCTGATGCAGTTGATGCCGGCCACTGCCGAGCGTTATGGCGTCACCGATCTCTACAGCCCGCGCCAGAATATCGAAGGCGGCGTGCGCTACCTGCGCGATCTGATGCAGCGTTATCCCCGGCAACTCAAACTCGTGTTGGCCGCCTACAACGCCGGTGAAAACGCCGTGGACCGCTACCAGGGCATCCCGCCATATCCCGAAACCCGCAAATACGTTAAAAAAGTCCTGAAAAAACGCGCGTATTACAGCAATTGGCCCTGAAAACAGGCGCTAGTTTCTAGATCCTAATACCTGGTATCCAGCACCTGGTACCTTGCTAAAGCGAGGGATATCCTCTTTTCTCAATTTATATGATAATTCGTACGTGATGTAACGTAACGGATTCTCCCATGGCTATCCTTCACGTCGATATGGATGCGTTTTATGCCTCGGTGGAGGTGCGCGAGCAGCCGGCGCTGGCCGGCAGGCCGGTGATCGTCGGTGGATCCGCCGAGGGGCGTGGTGTGGTGGCGGCAGCCAGTTACGAGGCGCGCAAGTTTGGTGTGCACAGCGCCATGCCCATGGCCCGGGCCCTGCGTTTGTGTCCCGATGCGGTGCGCCTGCCGGCGCGGCTCGACTTTTATCAACAGATATCGCAACAGATCCGCGCCATCTTTGCCCGTTATACTCCCGAGATCGAACCATTGTCGCTGGACGAAGCCTTTCTCGATGTGACCGCCAGTGAAAAGCTGTTTGGTACAGCCCGGGAGGTTGCGCTGCGAATCAAGCAGGACATTCGGGATGAATTGTCACTGGTCGCTTCGGTGGGCATTGCCCCCAACAAATTCCTGGCCAAGATTGCCTCGGATCTCGACAAGCCTGATGGACTGGTCGAGGTGGCGCAGGACGAGGTACAGACGTTTCTCGATCCGTTACCGGTTTCCCGTTTGTGGGGTGTGGGTAAGGTGACCGGCGCCCGCTTCGAAGAACTGGGCATTCGCACCATCGGCCAGTTGCGCGGACGCACCGCCGAATTTCTAACGATGGAGTTCGGCAAGTTTGGCTCTCATCTGTGGGAGCTGGCTCACGGCCGGGATCCTCGTCCGGTCATCAGCGATCACCGCGCCAAATCGATCTCCATGGAAAACACGTTTGCCACGGACGTTCATGATACGCAGATTCTACGCGCCTGGCTGATGGATATGGCTGAACAGGTAGCCTCTCGTTTACGTCAGCAGGATTTTTACGGACGCACCATCCAGATCAAATTGCGTTTCGCTGATTTTAAAACCGTGACTCGTGCCCATACGCTTGACGAGGCCACCCGCTCGACCCGGGATATCTGCCATACCGCGCTCGCGCTGCTGGCGGAAGCCTGGACGGGGCGCTCACCGGCGGTGCGCCTGCTCGGCGTCGGGGTCAGCGGCCTGGCAGAAGTGCCGCCGGTACCGCAGCAGGGGGACCTGTTTACCACTTCAGAGATGACTACGGACAAACAACGGGAGCTTGACGAGCTGGCCGATGCCATTAACAACCGTTTCGGCAAGCAGCAACTGCGCCGCGGTGGCGGGTTTCATTAAAGAGAAGTAGGCAGTGGGCAGTTAGCAGTCGACAGTTAGGAGGTAGTCGGGACTGGTTCGTAAACTCATCTGTTGACGTAACGAACTCTCCGCTTGCGCTTGATACGCCCTCACACCTTCCCGTTACCTGGGTTACAATTAGGCAAAGTAACATCATATATTTAAGGAGTATTCATGGCCGATCTCGCAGGCAATCCGTCCGGTCCCAACGTGGTTTATCTCAAGGATTACACCCCGCCGGCCTATCTGATCGACAACGTGAATCTGCATTTCGACCTGGATGCCTCCGCCACCCAGGTGCGGGCCACGCTGACTGTACGGCGTAACGCTGAACATCCCGAGGCCAATCCTCCCCTGTTTCTGGACGGGCAGCAGCTTGAGCTGTTGAGCCTGCGTCTGGAAGGCGAGCCGCTGGATGAAGCGCAGTACCGGCTCGACGAAGAAGGTTTGACGATTCCCGATGTTCCCGAACAGTTTGAATTGATTATCGAAACCCGCACTAATCCGGCCGCCAACACCGCGCTGGAAGGCTTGTATGACTCGGGCGGTATGCTCTGCACCCAGTGCGAGGCGCAGGGTTTTCGCCGCATTACCTATTTTCCCGATCGCCCCGATGTCATGTCGTGCTATACCGTCACTCTGGTCGGCGACAAGGCCAAATACCCGGTACTACTTTCCAACGGTAACCTGGTGGAAGCAGGCGAAACCGATGACGGTCGGCACTGGGCCCGCTGGGAAGATCCCAGTCTCAAACCCAGTTACCTGTTTGCCCTGGTGGCCGGGCAACTGGTTTGTCAGGAAGATGCTTACACCACACTGAGCGGCCGCGAAGTGGTATTGCGTATCTATGTGGAAGAGGAAAATCGTCATAAATGCGATCACGCCATGACCTCGCTCAAACAGGCCATGCGCTGGGATGAGGAGACCTACGGCCGCGAATACGACCTGGATATTTACATGATCGTGGCAGTCAACGATTTCAATATGGGCGCCATGGAGAACAAGGGGTTGAATATCTTCAACTCCTCCTGTGTGCTGGCCAGTCCCGAGACCGCTACCGATCACGACTTTTACAATATCCAGAGCATCGTCGCCCACGAATACTTTCATAACTGGTCGGGCAATCGCGTCACCTGTCGCGACTGGTTTCAGTTGAGCCTCAAGGAAGGTTTTACCGTCTTTCGCGATCAGGAATTCTCCGCCGATCTCAACTCGCGGGCAGTCAAGCGTATCGATGATGTGAATATCCTGCGTACCCATCAGTTTGCTCAGGATACCGGCCCCATGGCCCATCCGGTACGCCCGGATCGTTACATGGAGATCAGTAACTTCTACACGGTGACCGTTTATAACAAGGGCGCCGAAGTGGTGCGCATGATCATGAACCTGGTCGGCCGCGAAGGGTTCCGCAAGGGGACCGATCTTTATTTTTCCCGGCACGACGGTCAGGCTGTGACCATCGAGGATTTCGTCAGGGCAATGGAAGAGGCCAATCATATCGAACTGAGTCAGTTCATGCGCTGGTACAACCAGGCGGGGACACCGGTGCTCAAGGTCGACGAGGAGTACGATGAGCAGGCGCAGACTTATACCCTGCACATTGAGCAAAGTTGTCCACCCACGCCGGGCCAGCCGGAGAAACAACCGTTTCATATTCCCCTGGCGGTCGGCTTGCTGGATATGCAGGGAGACGATCTGTTGCTGCAATTGGCAGGGGATAATGCTCCGGGCGAAGCCCGCACCCGGGTGCTGTCGATTACCGAAGCCAGACAGTCTTTCACCTTCACCGGTATCAATCACAGGCCGGTCGCCTCGCTGGGTCGCGGTTTCTCGGCGCCGGTCAAGATCCAGACCGGTTACGACGATGAACAACTGGCCTTCCTGTTCGCTCACGACAGCGATGAATTCAATCGCTGGGATGCCGGCCAGAAACTGGCGATGAATATCCTGCTGCGGTTAATCGAACAGTTCCAGCAGAAAAAACCGTTGATGCTGGATGACACCTTCATCCATGCGTTTCGCAAGACCCTGCTCAATCCCCGACTCGACAAGGCTCTGATCGCCCAGGCCCTGAGCCTGCCCTCAGAAGGCTATATCGCCGACCAGTGCGAGGTGGTGGATGTCGAGGCGATCTTTGAGGTGCGTCACTTCATGCGCCAGACGCTGGCGTTTGAACTCAAGGATGAATGGCTTCAGATCTATGAAGCCAACAGCAGCGATAACTCTTATGCCTTCAATGCCGAGGAGATGGCGCGTCGTTCCCTGCGCAACCTCTGCCTGGGTTATCTGCTCGAAACCGAAGAGCAGGCCATGTTCGATCGGGCCATGCAGCAATACCGCGAGGCTAACAATATGACCGACACCCTGGCCGCCCTGTCGATGCTGGCCAATTATGCTATTCCTGAACGCCAGCAGGCGCTGGAAGACTTTTACCGGAAATGGCAGCACGATCAGCAGGTGGTGGAAAAATGGCTCGCCATCCAGGCCGGTTCGCGCCTGCCGCGTACCCTGCAACACGTCCGGCAGCTGATGCAGCATGAGGCGTTTAGTATCAAAAATCCCAACAAGGTCCGTGCCCTGATCGGCCGCTTCTGCGCGGGCAATCCGATCAACTTCCATGCCGGCGATGGCAGTGGTTATCAGTTTCTCGGCGACCAGGTGCTTGAGCTCGATAGTCTTAATCCCCAGATTGCCGCCCGGCTGGTACAAAGTCTCAGCCGCTGGAAGCGCTATGATGAAAAACGCCAGACACTGATGAAGCAGCAACTGGAGCGTATTCTGGATAAGGAAGGGTTATCCAAAGATGTCTACGAGGTTGCCTCGAAGAGCCTTGAAACTTGAAGTCGCAGCATATATTTACTACACACAACAGTCCTGAAAAAGGGGAAACCGATGAGCCTCAAGCAAGCCTACGAACAGAAATTGAAAGCTCAGCTGGACGAATGGAGAACTGAAATCGACAAGCTCAAGGCCAAGGCTGACAAAGCCGAAGCTGACGTGCAGCTGGAATACTACAAACAGATCGAGTCATTGCGGGAAAAACAGGATGCCGCAAGCAACAAACTGCATGAGCTGGAGAATGCCGGTGAAGATGCCTGGGAAGATCTCAAGGCCGGCATTGAAATCGCATGGGACGATCTGCGTGATTCTATCAAGTCGGCGACTTCGCGCTTCAAATGATCATTCAGTGAAAAAATGAATTGTGAAAGTGGGTGAACGGGTATTGGAGCTTTTATTTTGGCATGCATCAATCATATGTGTTCTCTTGTTGCAGTCTTTTTTCTATCCCCAGTCGTTTGATGCGTGAGGCCAGAGTGGTCGGCTTCATGTTGAGCCGCTCGGCAGCACCATTGTGACCGAAAATCCGGCCGTTGCTCTTTTGCAGGGCGAGGCGGATATTGCTGATCTCCAGCGCACGCAATTCATCGCAGGTCATCAGGGTGCTTGAGTCGATCTCTTCGCTGGCCTGTGATGAATTGTGCAACGGAGCGGCTGCCCGATTTGTGACCGGCAGGTCGAAGCTCAAACGCTCGCCTCGTGAGAGAATGACAGCGCGTTCGATGACATTCTCCAGTTCACGGATATTTCCCGGCCAGTGATAGCTGGACAGACGTTGAATGTCGCCCCGGGTCAGTCGCACCTGCGGTTTGTTAAGTTTCTGCCGGGCGTGCTTGAGGAAGTGGGTCGCGAGAAGGGGAATGTCATCCTGGCGTTCGCGCAGGGCAGCCGATTCGACCGGGAAAACATTGAGTCGGAAATAGAGATCCTCGCGAAACTGTTTTTTCCGCACTTCCTGAAGCAGATCGCGGTTGGTTGCCGCGATCAGGCGCACATCCACTTTGCGGGTACGGCTGTCGCCAATCCGCTCGAACTGGCCCTCCTGCAATACCCGTAACAACTTGCCCTGCAGTTCAATGGGGATTTCGCCGACCTCGTCAAGAAACAGCGTGCCACCATCGGCCAGCTCGAAACGGCCGGCGCGATCGCCGGTGGCACCGGTGAACGCCCCTTTCACATGACCAAAAAACTCGCTTTCGAACAGTTCACGCGGGATTGCCGCGCAGTTGACCCGAATCAGGGGACGCTCACTGCGTCCACTGGATTCATGGATGGCTCGCGCAATCAGTTCCTTGCCAGTGCCGGACTCGCCGCTGATCAGAACATTTGCTTCGGTTGGCGCCACCAGCTGAATCTGGTGGATGGTACGCTGAATCGCGGTACTCTTGCCGACGATTTCCTTGTAGTTATGTTCGCTGCGAATTTCTTCCTGCAGGTAGGCGTTTTCCTGTTCCAGGCGCCGCTTCAGCTGATTGACTTCTTCCAGTGCCGAGTGCAGATTGTGTTCGGTCTCCTTGCGCTCTGTGATGTCACGAAAGATCACCACGGCCCCCACCAGCCGGCCATGATCGGTCACCGGCGTACTGGTGTACTCGACCGGAAAGGCGGTACCGTCCTTGCGCCAGAAAATTTCATTGTCGACCCGGTGTATCGCGCCGTCATGAAACGCGGCATAGATCGGGCACGCTTCCACAGGATAATGATTGCCATCGGAATGGGTATGGTGGATCAGGGTGTGTATGTCTTCTCCGACGACTTCTTCCGCCTGCCAGCCGAGCATCTTTTCGGCGGCTGGATTAAGAAAGGTAGTCTGACCGCTGGCATTAACCCCGTATATACCGTCCCCCACGGCCTGCAGCAATAACTGGTTCTCGCGTTCGATCTCCTGAAATATCTCCTCGATCTGTTGCCACTCACCCAGGCCTCGTCGGATGTAGTCATCGGCACGGGCTTTTTGTTCCTGCCTTTGCAACTGCTTGCTATCGCGAATCAGCATAGCAAGCAATGGCTTTTCGCTGAGGTCGATCGCACATGCGGATATCTCGATCGTCAGGAGATGACCATCACGGTGACAACAACACAGGTCCAGGCTCCAGCCGCTTTTCTGTGTCAGGACCTGATCGGTGAAGTTGATTAAATCGGCGAGGCAATGTTTGAACAATTGACTAACCGGAAGGTTGCTCAGATTAGCGGCGCTGTAACCCAGCTGCTGTTGTGCGGAGGTATTACTCATCAGTAATCGATCGGCATAGGGATCGATGATTAGCAGGGCTTCCTGAATAGTTTGCAGGGTCTGTAATGCAATGGCGTGCTGAAGCTTTGTGCTGGCTGTCATGATTTTTATCCTGCTTTAGGTGAAAGAGCCTTGTTGTTGTCTGTCACCAGAAATGACTTTTCATCCACTTTGCAGAAAGTGTTCCAGGTTACGTTATTGCGTAATCTTAATTCGGCGATTTCGTAATTTACGAAATTGCGTGATGGTCAAACTCGGACGCCCGAATCGATTTTGCACGGTATTTCAGTCATTTAACAAAGACTTTAAAAACTGGTACGGCAATTGCTCTGCGTAATACCAGACACAGCCCGCGCGCCACAACCCAACAAACGCGAGGCTGACATGACGAAGCGTTGCATCAGGATGGCGCGTATGCACCAACGTAGTGCGCATGATTGAATTTTTAACTTAGCCGAACCGACGAGGTAGGAAACCATGACCAACAAGAGTCTCGACAATCCATTCGATCCCAACAGTGACCTGAGCCACGGTGCCGCCTGTACCTGTTCGGCCTGTAGTCAGTCAACTGTCAGTGACGACAAAGACATAACCCGGCAAGCCAGGCAGGCCGAGGAGATTTCCGAGCAAAACACCTCCACATTTGAGAGTCCAGAGGACCTGATGGATCGTGCGGTGGAAAGCGCCGTGGTTCGTGCAGTATTCGGTCACAATGAGGTCTCACGTCGTTCGTTTATGAAACTGGTCGGGGCGGGAACCGCAGCGGCGGCGCTGGCCAGTATCTTTCCCATGGAAGCGGCCAAGGCGGCAGTCAAGGACAGTCTGGGCCCCCTGGAGAAGAAAAAACTCAAGGTGGGCTTCGTGCCGATTACCTGTGCCACGCCGATCATCATGGCGCATCCGATGGGATTCTATGAAAAATACGGTCTCGATGTAGACGTAATCAAAACCGCCGGCTGGGCCGTCTCCCGGGATAAATCCCTGAACATGGAGTACGACGCCGCGCACATGCTGACCCCGATGCCGCTGGCGATATCCATGGGCGCCGGTTCCACGGCCAAACCGTTCTTGATGCCGGCGGTGGAAAACATCAATGGCCAGGCCATCACCCTGCATAACAAGCACAAGGACAAACGTGATCCCAAACAGTGGAAAGGGTTCAAGTTCGGTGTGCCGTTTGAATATTCCATGCACAATTTTCTTTTGCGCTATTACGTCGCCGAGCATGGCCTGGATCCGGACAAGGACATCCAGATTCGCGTCGTTCCGCCACCGGAGATGGTGGCCAATCTGCGCGCAGGCAACCTGGACGGTTATCTCTCACCGGATCCCTTCAATCAGCGAGCGGTATGGGAAAAGGTCGGCTTCATTCATCTTCTGACCAAGGAGATCTGGCAGGGCCATCCTTGCTGCGCTTTTGCCACCAGTGCTGAATTTGCCCGGGAAAACCCGAATACTTACGGTGCACTGTTCAAATCCATCGTGGATGCCACTCATTTCTCGGCCAAACAGGAGAACCGCAAAGATATCGCCCAGGCTATTTCCGCCAAGGGCTATCTCAATCAGCCGGTTCCGGTTGTCGAGCAGGTGTTGACCGGGCGTTTCGCTGATGGACTTGGTAATGTACGTAACGAACCGGATCGCATCGATTTCGATCCCTTCCCCTGGCACTCGATGGCAGTCTGGATCCTGACCCAGATGAAACGCTGGGGTTATATCAAGGGCGACGTGAATTACCAGGGCATCGCCGAAGAGGTCTACCTGGCCTCTGAATGTGGCAACCTCATGAAAGAGCTGGGTTACGAGCCGCCGAAGGAGACCTATGAAAATTACACCATCATGGGTAAAGAGTTCGACTATACGAAACCCGACGAATATGCCAAGAGCTTCGCGATCACGAGGGCCTGAAGAATGGATGTCTTTCAGAATCTCAATGTTCGGGCTGCGCTCCTGTCGCTGGTCATTCTTGTTCTGTTCCTGACTGTCTGGGAACAGGGCAATAAGGTCCCCGACGTGGATAAGCCTATGACCGAATATGAACGGCTGATGGGGGGCTCTGAACCCCAGGCACGGGTCCCCAACCCGAGTGAAATTGGTGCCCTGGCGGTCGAGGAATTGAGTGATCCATTCTATGACAAGGGGCCCAATGACAAGGGTATCGGCCTGCAGCTGCTTTATTCTCTCAAGCGGGTCATGCTGGGTTATTTACTGGCGGCCATGGTGGCTATTCCGGTGGGTTTTTTGATCGGTATGTCACCCCTGATGTACAAGGCACTGGATCCGTTCATACAAGTGTTAAAACCGATCTCACCACTGGCCTGGATGCCGTTGGCGCTGTTTATTCTCAAGGATTCGGAAGTTTCATCTGTGTTCGTGATATTCATCTGCTCGATCTGGCCCATGTTGGTGAATACTGCCTTTGGCGTCAGCGCGGTGAAGAAGGATTATCTGAATGTTGCCCGTACGCATGAACTGAACCCCTTGCGCACCGCTTTTCTGGTGGTCTTGCCCGCCGCGGCGCCGACCATCCTGACCGGTATGCGGATTTCCATCGGCATTGCCTGGCTGGTGATCGTCGCTGCTGAAATGCTGGTGGGTGGTACCGGTATCGGTTACTACGTGTGGAATGAATGGAACAACCTGGATCTGACCAGCGTGGTGTTTTCCATACTAATGATCGGTGTGGTGGGTATGTTACTGGATCTCATGCTGGCCAAAGCCACACGCGTGGTCCAATACGTGGAGTAAAACAATGAACAGAAAAAAATATTTTCTCGATGCCCAGGGACTGGTCAAGCAATTCCCTGCTCCGAAAGGCGGCGAGACGCTGACCGTGTTCGAAAATCTCAATTTCGGTATCAACAAGGGTGAGTTTGTCTGCATCATTGGCCACTCGGGCTGCGGCAAGTCGACCATTATGAATATCCTGGCCGGCCTGGATCAGGCCAGTGGTGGCGTGGTGTTAATGGATAACAAAGAAGTGGCCGGGCCAAGCCTGGATCGTGGCGTGGTGTTTCAGAATTACAGCCTGCTGCCGTGGATGAGTTGTCTTCGCAATATCACCTTTGCGGTCAAGTCCCGCTGGCCCAACTGGAGTCGAGAGCAGGTTTACGAACACAGCATGAAGTATATCGAAATGGTCGGCCTCAAGGGTGCCGAGCAACGCAAGCCATCACAATTGTCCGGCGGGATGCGCCAGCGCGTGAGTATCGCCCGGGCCTTCGCCATCGAACCAAAATTGTTGCTGCTGGATGAGCCCTTCGGGGCACTGGATGCCCTGACCCGCGGCATGATTCAGGAGGAGCTGATCAAAATCTGCGAACAGACCGGACAGACCGTATTCATGATTACCCATGATGTGGATGAAGCCATTATGCTGGCCGATCGTATCTTTTTGATGAGCAACGGTCCCAACGCAACCATTGCCGAGTCGGTGGTGATCGATATTCCACGGCATCGTGATCGGGAACAGATTATTCATAACCCCAACTATTACCCGATTCGCAACCACCTGGTGGACTTTCTGGTGAAACGTTCCAAGGAACTCAATGACCCGGACACTCCCCGTGTGCCACACAGCGAAAATGCCAGACCGGCCTATCCACCGGAAGTGAACCCGGCAACCGGTCAGGTTAGCCAATTGATTGAAACCGAGACGACCGAGGGCAGTGAATTGACCCGCCAGGTCGTTAATATGCAATAACCCAAGGAGAACCTCATGAGTGTAACCGCAGAAAATCTCGTCACCCCTTCCAGTTCTCTTGCCAAAGGGCGGCTCAGCAAAGAAGAAATGACCGAGTCAATCATAGCCGCGAAAATCGACAAGGAAACAACCTGGCAGGCGATCGCCGATCAGGTCGGCGTCGGGGTCATCTGGTTGACCTCGGTCTGCTTCGGCAGAAACAGCGCCAACAAGGAAATTGCCGACAAATTGTGCGGTGTACTGGGGCTGGGTCCGGAAGTCAGTACGGCCCTGCAGGCCTTTCCGCATAAATCCTGGGACTGGAGCGTGCCGCAGGACCCGGTGATCTATCGGTTTTATGAACTGGTCGGTGTGTATGGCGACACCATCAAGGAAGTCATCCATGAAAAATTCGGTGATGGCATCATGAGCGCCATCGATTTTAGTATGGATATCGACAAGGAAGAAAATCCGGCCGGTGATCGGGTTGTTTTGACACTGAACGGAAAATTTCTGCCTTACAAGTCCTGGTGAACGCCGTCGGAAGCACCCTAAACCGGTTATCCCGTGAACAACACCCCATCCGTCAGCCGGCTGGGGTATTTTGCTTTGACGTTTTCTGTACCGAACCGCCACACTCGGGGAGTCGGAGTGGATAAATATCCTGTAAACTGTCTGTTTGAAACAGCTTACCGGATATTCACATGCAAATCTGGGTCGATGCCGACGCCTGTCCGGCAGTGATCAAGGAGATTCTGTTCCGCGCGGCACAGCGCACGGGGACACCGATGACGCTGGTGGCGAACCAGTATGTCAAGGTGCCCAAATCCCCCTGTATTAAATCCGTGCGGGTCGAGCACGGGTTTGATGTGGCGGATAATGAGATTGTGCGGCGCGCCGAACCGGGGGATCTGGTCATCACCAGCGACATCCCTCTGGCGGCCGAGGTGATCGAAAAAGGCGCGCAGGCGCTGAGTTTTCGCGGTGAGTTGTTTACCATTGAAAACATCCGCTCGCGGCTGAATATGCGTGATTTCATGGATACCTTGCGCGCCAGCGGGGTGGACACTGGCGGGCAGGCAGCGATGAGCCAGACCGAGCGCCAGGCATTTGCCAATCACCTGGACAGGATCCTCACCCACAGCCAGCCCCGTGTCTGAACGGCCATGTTGAAACTGCTTCACACCATCGAGCAACACGAGCCCGACGCCCTGATCCAGACCCTGAAACGGGAGCTGGAATCGGGTGTCGGGGCGAACCTGCCGCTGGATCAGGGCACCGGCGAGGGTGGTTACAGCGATGCGACTGACTTGCAAGTGACTGTGCTGGGCATCGACCAGGATGATCGGATGCTGCATGCCCGTATCGGGGTCTTTTTTACCGAGATCGTGGCCAACTGCAGTTGCGGAGACGAGCCGGAGCGCAAGCCGGCTTATTGCCGGATGCAGCTGAGTATCGATCGGAGCACGGGCGCGGCCACGGCCAGTGTGATAGCGGATTGAGCTTTTATGCTGCGCATTTCAAAGAATGTGGTGATTCCCGATAACGAGATCGAGATGCAGGCGATCCGCGCGCAGGGGGCAGGCGGTCAGAATGTCAACAAGGTCGCTTCGGCGATTCATTTGCGCTTCGATATCAATGCCTCCTCATTACCCGATTTTTACAAGCAGCGCTTGCTGGCACGGTCGGACCAGCGCATTACCAGCGACGGAGTAATTGTAATCAAGGCGCAGCGTTATCGCAGCCAGGAGAAAAACCGCGAGGAGGCACTGGAACGGCTCCGTGAGCTGATACGCTCGGTGCTGGTGGCGCATAAAAAACGCAAGCCGACCCGACCGACGCGTGGCTCGGTCAAGCGTCGTCTGGAAGCCAAACAAAAGCGTAGTAAAATCAAGCGTAATCGCGGCAAGGTTGGTCCCGACGAGTAGCTGGATCGGTTGTACCGGGATCGACAGATTCATATACTGCCCCCTGGTTTTTGAATCACGGAAGCAGCTGCGCGTATGGCAAACAAACCGGTCGTCGCCGACAACAAACCCGCCAAAGTTAATCTTTCCGCCGATCAGGAATATTATTTTTGCGTCTGCGGTCGTTCACAGAACCAGCCGTTTTGCGATGGCTCCCATGCCGGTACCGGTTTCGAGCCGATGGCCTTTACACCGCAGAAGGACGGTGAAGCCTTTTTGTGCAACTGCAAGCACAGCGGCAATCTACCCTATTGTGACGGCAGTCATAACCGGTTTGGCGAAAGTATGATCGGCAAGGAAGGTCCTGGTGCGGATAACGATATCGATGATGGCAAGCAGGGGGAGCATAAAAAGGATAAACAACCCGCTCCGAAAGCGACCGGGGAAGAACCGACTATCGAGCTGATTCATCAGCTGGCCAGGGAGGGCCTGAGTACGCTGGGCAAACACGGCCCGGTGGCGGCGATGGGTGTCCCGCGCCACAGCTTGCCGGACTGGAACGATATCCAGATCATGGTGGCGCAGCTGCACGACAAGCCGCTGGACGATGACGCCACGGTCGATACCGAACTGGTGATTGGACCGCAAAGCAAAAAACCGCTATGCCTGAAAACGCCGTTGCTGGTCGCCGATATGAGTTTCGGTTCCCTGTCCGAGGAGGCGCGACTGGCCCTGGCCAAAGGAGCCGAGCAGGTGGGCACCGGCATCTGTTCCGGCGAGGGCGGGATGTTACCCGAAGAGCAGCAGGCCAACAGCCGTTATCTATTCGAACTGGGCAGTGCCTGTTTCGGTTATGACGAGACGATTCCCGGGAAAGTCCAGGCGTTTCATTTCAAGGGCGGGCAGGCGGCCAAGACCGGTACTGGCGGGCATCTGCCCGGCGCCAAGGTCAGCCAAAAGATCGCCGGGGTGCGTGGCATTCCCGAAGGCGAGTCGGCCTATTCGCCGCCGACCTTTGCCGATTTGCGCGAGCCTGCCGACTTCAAGCACTTTGCCGATCGGGTGCGCGAGTTCAGCGGCGGTATCCCCGTCGGTTTCAAACTGAGCGCCAATCATATCGAGCGGGATATCGAGTTCGCCCTGCAGGCCGGCGCCGATTATCTGATCCTCGACGGGCGCGGCGGCGGCACCGGTGCCTCACCGTTACTGTTTCGCGATCACATTAGCGTGCCGACCATTCCGGCGCTGGCCCGGGCGCGACGCTATCTGGATCAACAGGGTGTCAGCGGCAAGGTCACCCTGATCATCACCGGTGGCCTGCGTACGCCGGCCGACTTTATCAAGGCGTTGGCGCTGGGGGCCGACGGCATCGCGCTGGGTAACAGCGCAATCCAGGCGATCGGTTGCGTGGCGGCGCGCATTTGCCACACTAACCAGTGTCCCTCGGGGGTGGCTACTCAGGATCCCGCGTTGCGTAAACGACTGGATGTGGACGACGGCGCCCATCGTCTGGCTCGCTTTCTGCAATCCTCTGTGCAATTGATGCAGGTGATGGCGCGGGCCTGCGGGCATGAGCGTCTCGCTCAGTTTAATCAGAAGGATCTGGCCACGTTCGATTATGAGATGGCACAGCTGTCGGGGATCGTTTATGCGGGCATGGCCGGTCAGCCCTGATACAGTCCGATAAACAAACTGAGCAATGTTTGACGTGAGCCAGTCACAAGCCAGCAGTCTGTCCGCTTTTACACCGGCCCGGGGACTGGGTAATCCCCATGTGCAGACCCTGTTGCCCCGGTTTATCAATCGCCGTCCGCTTGACGTGACCTGGCAGGAGTTGCCGCTGCCCGACGGTGATTTTGTCGATCTCGCCTGGCGAAACAAACCCGCGGCAGACAGCAGAACCCCGATCGTGGCGGTGTTTCACGGGCTGGAAGGCTCGATTTGTTCCCCCTATGCGCGCGATATCCTGCGCGCCATCGAACAATGCGGCTGGCATGGCGTGTTGATGCACTTTCGCGGCTGCTCCGGACGGATCAATCGTCTGCCGCGCTCCTATCACAGTGGCGAGACCGGCGATGCACGTTATTTTTTAAGCTGGTTGCGCCAGCAGTATCCCCATGCTTCGCTGGCCGCCGTGGGCTATTCACTGGGGGGTAACATGCTGCTCAAGCTGCAGGCCGAGTGGGGCGGGGAATCGCCGTTGCGCGCGGCGGTGTCGGTATCGGCCCCCCTGAAACTGGATATCTGCGCGGATCGTATCAATCAGGGATTTTCTAAAGTTTACGAACGGCACCTGGTCAAAAGTCTGGTGACCAAGGTGTTGGCTAAATTTTCCAACCACGATTATGAACAACTGATCGGATTGACACCGCGACAGATCGAAAACGCACGCACCTTTCGCCAGTTCGATAACCGGTACACCGCGCCGATCCACGGCTTTGCCGATGCCAATGATTATTACCGACAATCGAGTGCCTACGACTATCTTGGCGACATCCGGCAGCCGGCGTTGATCGTCCAGGCGTACGATGATCCGTTTATGACCCCGGCAATCCTGCCCGATCCGCAACAATTGCCCGACAACGTAGGACTGGCAGTGAGTCCTTGTGGTGGACATGTCGGCTTTGTCAGCGGTTCCGTATTGCGGCCGCATTACTGGTTGACGGAAGCGGTGCCCGATTATCTTGCCCGGTTTCTCTGATCAAGGTTGATGATCTGGCGATATATGCGTGATATCTGATGTTTATAAAAGCGTTACCACGAAGACACGAAGACACGAAGAAAAAATGAATAGATTTTGAGACTTCGTCTCTTCGGGGTAAAAAAGTCACGCTGCCGAGAGGCGGCGTGACATCCGCCAGATTCGGGATGTCAGGTAGCGCATCCACGCAACCTAATCTACACCTTGCCGGGTCGAAAGAGCCATTTTCCAACAAAGCATACGGGGACAGCAACGCCTGTTTGTGTCTCATCGCCTGAGACGGTGGTTTGCCAATGTTTCATTAACACACTTCGAGACTTCGTGTCTTCGTGGTAAAGGTTAGCGTCAGCGGCGTAGGTCGCGCTGGCGATAGGCTGCGTGACATTCGTCAGATTCTTAAAGAATTGACTCTCGCAGAGTCACCAGACTCGCTGAGAATAAGAAATTTTATTTTGCTCTGCGCCCTGGCGTCTTCGCGAGAGATAACCTGTTTCAGTGATTAACTTGCCACCACACGATTGCGGCCTTTTTTCTTGGCCTGATACAGCGCCTGATCGGCCCGTTTCATGATCGCCTGGGGATCGTCGGCCGTGGTTGTGTCGGCCACGCCGATGCTGACGCTGATAGATAAATCCGGTGTGTCGGAGCGGGGGCGGGGTTTCTCCGGCCGTTTGGCTGGACGGGATTTATGTCGCACCCTGAATGGGCTATTGGCAATGGTCTCGCGTAATTGTTCGAGTATGGCCCTGGTTTCATCGGTCAGTTTACCGGGAAAGACGAGGGTAAACTCCTCGCCGCCATAACGAAATGCCTTGCCACCTTTGACCTTATTAAGATGGGCCGCCAGCATGCGCAGTACCTGGTCGCCCACGTCGTGGCCGTGGGTGTCATTGAGCTTTTTGAAGTGATCTACATCGACCATGGCGAGGCTGTAGCGGCTGCCCTGAGACATCAATGTCTGACGCAGGGAGCGGCGTGATGGCAATCGGGTCAGTTCATCGTAATAGGCCAGCTGGCGAATGTTGAATAACAGGGCCAGCAGAATCAGCAGACCGCTTAACAATAAATAGAGTCGGGACAGGATCGGCGTGTCGAACTGATGCAGGGCAAGAACCAGGGAGATAAAGCCAATAAACAGCGTTCCTTGCAGCGGTGCCGGATGGGTGAAGACATAAATCAGTAAAACGATGCTGCACAACAGGATCACCAGCTGTGCCAGCGCCGGGATGGGTGAGGCCGCCAATAACGGCAGCGGAGTAAAAGCCAGGCTATCAACCAGCGCGCCGGGTGGGCTGTGTACTACCCAGACTGCGAGCAACAATTGTGTTGCGATGGCTGCCGCGCGTTGCAGGCCGTAACGATTGAGTATTCCCCGTTCCTGCCACAGATCATTGATGACCAGGTTGACTGGCACCAGCAGGCAGAGCAGGGCATGGATCAAGGTCGAGTGCGAATGGGGCGTGGCCGACCAGACAGCTACATCCAGCACGGCGACGCAGAGCAGCAGGATCAGCAGGTTGAAAAATTCGCGACTATGGCGAAACAGCAGGGCGAAGGCCATGCCGGTGATAAACAGGGCATAGGGCAGACGTGCGAGGATCTCGCCCAATGGCATCAGTTGGTCGCTGAGCGGTTGTTGCAGCATATACACCGCAAGCAACAACAGGGCAGGTAGCAGGAGCGTCTTGAGTGAGCGTTGCAAATCGAGCGCCACCGGTTCTCCCTGGCTGGTTTATTATTTTATCGTCTGCCGTTAATCGCGCCCGGCCTGTATGATGGTCTGGGTCAGGCTGGTGAGGCGATATTGCTTTCGCCGATGGCGCCGGTTTTCAGTTCGGCGGCAAAGTCGACCATGCGTTGCACCGAGACCCTGGCCTGACGGCTGATTTCGGGATCCACGTGAATCTCGTTGCTGCCCTGTTCGAGCGAGTCAGCCAGATTCTGCAGGCCGTTCATCGCCATCCAGGGGCAGTGGGCGCAACTGCCGCAGGAGGCGCCGATGCCGCCGGTGGGCGCTTCGATCAGTTGTTTGCCGGGTGCCGCTTCATGCATCTTGTAGAAAATGCCCTTGTCGGTGGCGACGATGAAGGTGTCGTTGGGCAGATCGTGCACCGCGTTGATCAACTGGGTGGTGGAGCCGACCACATCGGCCTGTTCGATGACATCGGCCGGGGATTCGGGATGTACCAGCACGGCGGCCCCGGGATGTTTCTCGCGCAGCTTGCCCAGCTCGGCGGCCTTGAATTCATCATGCACGATGCAGGCACCCTGCCACAGGATCATATCGGCGCCGGTGACCTTCTGCACATAGTCGCCCAGATAGCGATCCGGCGCCCAGATGATCTTCTCGCCCCGATCATGCAGATGTTGCACGACTTTGGTGGCAATGCTGGAAGTGACCACCCAGTCGGCGCGCGCCTTCACCTCGGCGGAGGTGTTGGCATAGACCACCACGGTGCGATCGGGGTACTGATCGCAGAAGGCTTTGAACTTGTCGGCGGGGCAACTGAGATCCAGCGAGCACTCGGCCTGCAGGGTCGGCATCAGTACCCGCTTTTCGGGGTTGAGGATCTTGGCGGTCTCGCCCATGAAGCGCACCCCGGCGACCACGATGGTACTGGCCGGGTGGTCATGGCCGAAACGGGCCATCTCCAGCGAGTCGGAGACGCAGCCGCCGGTCTCGTCGGCCAGTTGCTGCAGATCGTCGTCGGTGTAGTAGTGGGCTACCAGGACAGCATCCTTCTCTTTCAGCAATCCCTTGATGCGCGCGAACAGCGCCTGGCGCTCGGCCTCGCTCGGCGGTTTGGCCGGCGGGGTCAGCAACGCCTGCTGACGAATCGGTTCGATATCGATACTGGGTGCCTGGGCGGAATTCATCATCTTTACCAACAAGTTTGCTTCGTTTTGTGACCGGTTACCTGCTATAGCTTACCCAGCAAGGTCATTCTGACGGTATATAGCCGATGGGGGGGCTGTGACGCTGTGGTGATACCAGTCTACTCTTACATATATGTCCTGTGCAGCCAGCACTCAAGGGTCGCGTCCGGGGTGTTGGTCAGAAAATAACCGGCGGCGCGCAATTCTTAAAGTATTATGGCAAAAATATCTTGTAAGAGGCTGATTATATAGTATTATTGAGGAAAGTCACGCAAGGAAAAGCGCCGTGAATAACGAGAAAATCATCGACAAAATCTGCAAGTGTTTGCGCCTGTCCGAGTCAGGCAATCCCAATGAGGCGGCTGCGGCGTTGCGCCAGGCGCATCGTTTGATGCACAAACATCGCATCGGGGAAGATCAGATTCTGGCGGCCGGGGTGGCCGAGGCAGTGATCGATTCGGGGAATCGCTATAACCCACCCTTCTGGGCCGTGGCCCTTTCCAACCTGATCTGCGAGGCCTTTGATTGTCGGGTACTGGTTTCGCGTCGCTATGGCCGGGCTCCGGAATTCCGGTTTATCGGGCTGGAACAGGCGCCGCGAGTGGCGGGCTACTGTTTCAGCGTGCTCTATCGTCAGCTCGAGGCGGCCCGGGAGGTCTTTATCGCCGATCTGGGGCTGGAGGATCGGTCCGAGCAGGAGCGACGCGGCGAGGTGTTTGTGCAGGCCTGGCTGGTACGCGTGGCCCGGACCGTGGCCGAATTCAGCGCCCATGCCGCGACCCGTGAGGCGGTCGACGCCTATATCCGGTCGCAATACGGTGATGCCGACGAGCAGTGGTACCAGGAGAGCCTGCAGACCGATGGCGAAGATTACGACGATATTCTCAGTGGCATGCGTGCCGGCGAGCAGGTGACCCTGTTTCGCTCCATGGCCCGCTCGCTACGCCCCTCCCTGCCGCCCCTCAAGCAGTCCGCCTGATTTTTCAGGTGAATTTCGCTTGACGGGCAGGCGAAATTTTTACATTTTCTGTAAGCTTACTGATTCCGGTCTGTGTGGGGCAGGCATGGCCGATGTCCACCTATATTACCTATAAACTCGACGGGGTCGTCCGCAAGGTACCGTGCAAGTCGGTGCTGACGCTCGGGCGCGATATGAACAGCGACATCGTGTTGCCGGATCTGCACGCCTCCCGTAATCACGCCATGATCCGCTGCATTGGCAACGGGGACTATTATCTGATCGACAGCGGCAGTTCCAACGGCAGTTTCGTCAATCGCCAGCGGGTGGCCATGCCCAAGCTGCTCAAAAACGGCGATCGCATTACGATCGGCCGGTTCGAGATCCTCTTCGAGCAGAGCAGCAAGGAGGCCGGCAGTTTCGACAAAATGTCGATGCAGGATACGGTCATTTCCGACAGCCCGGATATTAAGCAGATCACCGTACTGGTGGCGGATATCCGCGGCTTTACCTCGCTGTCCGAACAGGTTGACATACGTACCCTCACCAAGTTGATGAATCGCTGGTTTCACAACGTCAGCAACGCCATCTTTGACAACGCCGGGACAGTGGACAAGTT
>NZ_JAVLAZ010000031.1:0-2189 GCF_031581315.1 Thiohalophilus sp. | reverse complement strand
TATCGGGCCTACTACTAGCCCCTGGTATCTAGCGCCTAGCCCCTGCCCGACAGGGCTCAGGCACGCATGAATTTGCGCACATCGAGGATCATTTCTTCCATCTCCAGTTTGATGCGGTTGATGATGCGGGCCGCTTCGTCCGCCTCTTCGATATGTCCGTCATCAAAGTTGCTGGACGTCATGAATCGTTGTCCCTCGGCGATAATTTCGGCTTCATCGTCGGGAATGAACTGGGCCAGATAAACATAGCTTTGCGCCAGGCTGTTACAGATATCCTTGTCTTCCCCTTCCAGCTCCCACAACAATAATTGAATAGCGCTTTTTATCTCGTCCCGCGGGTATGGCAGTAGTGAGACCGGGTGGCCGTAGTTGCCGGCATCCAGTTGTGCCAGTATTTTGCCATAGGCGTTGACGATCTGCTCGGCATCTTTCAGTTGTTGTTCGTACTCGGAATTCATTGGTCTGTGAACATCGTTTTGTTGGACGGCATGGCTGCCGATTTTGTGAGCGGGTCGTGCCCGTACAGCATGGCGTCACCGGGCAGTTTTCCGTATTATAGAAGATACAAAACTATTCTGCGTGACGAATGACCATCGATAGCCTTATAAACCTGCTGATTCAATATTCTGAGGATTTGATTACCTGGGGGATTACCCTGTTACTGTTGCTGGGGGCGATTCTGCTTGCCTGGCCACGATTGTGCCGCAGTTATCGTGATCGGCAGTTACAGAAGAAAATTCAGGCTGTCGCGGCCGATGCATTACATCAGGTTGTCATTCCCGACGGTATGGACGGGGCGGTTTATCTGGAGAATCTTTTGCTGACGCCGGACGGGCTGCTGCTGTTGCCGGTGCACCGTTACCAGGGGGTGGTGTTTGCCGCCGACGGGATCGATAACTGGACCCAGGTGCTGGGCAAGCGAACCTACAAGTTTGGAAACCCGTTGCCACAGCTGGAGTCGGAGATTCTGGCAGTCAGGTATTACGCTTCCGGTATTCCCGTCGACGGCCGGGTAGTGTTTACCAAAGGCGTGGAGTTTCCCAAGGGGCGGCCCGGGAAACTGATCTCGGTGGCAGAGCTGGAAAAAATGGGCGAAGACAATCGACTACGTGAGGTTCCTTCGGCTTACTGGCAGGCCTGGGAGGCGTTAAAGCAGAAGGTGCAAACACCCGAGGTGTCGAAGCTGCGCGAGCTTTATGCGATTGAAAAAGAAACGACTTTCAATGGACGCAGTATCATGGCCGGGGTGATGTTTCTGGTTGCCGGAGCCTGGCTTGGCTGGCGTTATTTACTGGTTTAAATGAGCGTGGGTCCGACCGCTCAGCGGGAGACGATCTCTTTCCACTGATCCAGCAGATTATCGAAACGCTCGCGTAGATTGCTTTCAAGATTATTTTCGTGAGTCTGGCGCGCTTGCTCGTCTTTCTTGTCCTTGTCTTTGGATTCCTTGTTATTCAGCGTACCGACGCCCGCACGGGTGGTGGTGCTCTTGCCGGTGTCGGAACGGGCGATGACGTGTTCGTCGATCAGTTCCGGGTGCAGGAACAGATAAACGCCACCGCTGCCCAGTGCCAGCATGAGTGAGGCGGCCAGGGCGAAGACGTGGCGCTTTTTGCGTTTTTGTTGATGGGATGCCTGCTGTTCGGCGAGCCGGGCATGAACCGCCTGGGTGTTGATAGGCTTGAAGACCGGTTTTTCGGTCTCTTCGATCTCGAAAGAAGGCAATTCAGTGCCCGTCCCGGTATTGCCACGTTGCGGTTCGTTGGCCAGCTTGGCTTCGATCTGTTCGGGGGTAACGCTGGGCTCCTTGAAAATAAAAATATCTTCTTCGCCCTCGAGAATAATTCGCCCGTCGGATTTACGCCGGACAGTGGCGCGAGCCAGGGAGAGTCCTTCGCCCCGCTGGCGTTCTTCTTCTTCCTGGCGCTGTTGTTCGGCCTGCTCCAGTTTGGCCTTGATCTCCTCGGCCATGCGGCGGGCCTGCTCCTCGCGGCGCTGCTTGGCATGGCGAATCGCCTGCTGACGACGGGCCTCGCGTTCCTGCTCCTGTTTGTTTTCCTGCTCGGCCTGCTGTTTGGCGCGAGCCTCGGCCTCGTGGCGGGCCTGCTCGTCGGCTTCCTGTTTGGCGCGGGCCTCGGCCTCGCGGCGGGCCTGTTCCTCGGCCTGCTGTTTGGCACGAGCCTCGGCCT
>NZ_JAVLAZ010000030.1:24443-28849 GCF_031581315.1 Thiohalophilus sp. | reverse complement strand
CGAACTGGCGGGTAAATCCGGAGTTCTGGACAAACCCCTCAGCTTGAGGCAGAATTCTCTTCAAATCGGCCGATAAAACTGCGTCAAAATGGCGTCGATCTTGCTTCGATCTTCTCGGATTTGTAGCCACGATAAATCGACTCAAACGGCCCGCGACGCGACAACGCTATATTTTAGACAAACACATTATGGCCCAGATACTGGTATTACACGGACCCAACCTGAACCTGCTCGGCACGCGCGAGCCGGAACACTATGGCGCGGCCACCCTGGCCGAGATCGATCAGGAACTGGGCCGCATTGCCAGTGAAGCCGGGCACACGTTATCCAGCCTGCAGAGCAATGCCGAGCACGAACTGGTTTCCCGCGTGCAGCAGGCGGCCAGCGAGAATGTGGCCTGGATCATTATCAATCCCGCCGCTTTTACCCATACCAGCGTGGCACTGCGCGACGCGCTGGCGGCGGTGAAGATTCCGTTTATCGAAGTACATCTTTCCAACATCCATGCACGCGAGGATTTCCGTCGCCATTCCTATTTTTCGGAACTGGCCAGCGGTGTGATCAGCGGGCTGGGTGCGTACGGGTACACGCTGGCGTTGCAGTCGGCACTACATACCCTGCAGAACAACTAACCTGATAACCCTGTCAAGGCATTACTGTTATGGATATTCGCAAAGTCAAAAAACTGATCGAACTGCTGGAAGAGTCCGGCGTTGCCGAAATCGAGATCAAGGAAGGTGAAGAGTCGGTGCGTATCAGCCGCACCGGTCCCAACGCCCCGATGATGATGCAGGCGCCGCCGCAACCGGCACCGGCAGCCCCGGCGGCGCCCGCACCGGCACCGGCGGCCCCTGCTGCCGCGGAAAGCGACGAGCCCACACTGCCTGAAGGCCATGTGGTCAAATCTCCCATGGTAGGCACCTTCTACCGTGCGCCCTCGCCCGGCGCCAGTTCGTTTGTCGAAGTGGGTCAGCAGGTCAACGCCGGTGATACCCTGTGCATCATCGAGGCCATGAAGCTGCTCAACCAGATCGAGGCCGACAAGAGCGGCACCATCAAGGCCATCCTGGTGGAAAACGGCCAGCCGGTGGAATACGACGAACCGCTGTTTGTCATCGGCTAACGAAACCGGCCGCCGCGAGCGGCCCGCCACTTCGCCTTTTGGGCACTAACCAGATTGTGTAAACGATGATAGAAAAAGTCCTGATTGCCAACCGTGGAGAGATTGCGCTGCGCATTCTGCGCGCCTGCCGCGAGCTGGGTATCAAAACCGTGGCGGTTCACTCCGATGCCGATCGCGATCTGAAGCATGTGCGTCTGGCCGATGAATCGGTCTGTATCGGCCCCGCTTCCTCCACCGAGAGCTATCTGAACATACCCGCCGTGATCAGCGCCGCCGAAGTCACCGACTCGATGGCCATTCACCCCGGTTATGGTTTTTTGTCGGAAAATGCCGACTTCGCCGAGCGGGTGATGGAAAGCGGATTTATCTTTATCGGTCCGCGGCCCGAAACCATTCGCATGATGGGTGACAAGGTGCAGGCCATCAAGGCAATGCAAAAAACCGGCGTGCCCTGTGTACCCGGTTCCGACGGGCCGCTGGGCAGTGATGACGAAACCAATATTCGCCTTGCCCGTGAGATCGGTTATCCGATCATCATCAAGGCCGCCGGCGGTGGCGGCGGGCGTGGCATGCGCGTGGTCCACTCCGAAGCGGCCTTGCTGAATGCCATTTCCATGACCCGGGCCGAAGCCGGCTCGTCGTTCGGCAACGACATGGTCTACATGGAAAAATTCCTGGAAAACCCGCGGCATATCGAGTTCCAGGTGCTCGCTGATGAACACGGCAACGCCATTCATCTGGGTGAGCGCGATTGCTCCATGCAGCGCCGTCACCAGAAAGTGATCGAAGAGGCGCCCGCTCCGGGCATCACCGAAAAGATGCGCAAGAAGATCGGCGAACGCTGCGCCGATGCCTGCCGCGAGATCGGTTATCGCGGCGCCGGCACCTTCGAGTTTCTGTATCAGGATGGTGAGTTCTACTTCATCGAGATGAATACCCGCGTACAGGTGGAACACCCGGTGACCGAAATGATCACCGGCGTGGATATCGTCCGCGAACAGTTACTGATCGCCTCGGGTGAAAAACTGCGTTATACCCAGAAGGAGATCGAAATCCGCGGCCATGCCATCGAATGTCGCATGAACGCCGAGGACCCGGACAAGTTTATCCCTTCGCCGGGCACTATCAGCTCCTATCACGCACCGGGTGGACCGGGTATCCGGGTCGATACCCATATCTATAACGGTTACCGGGTACCGCCCTATTACGATTCGATGATCGGCAAACTGATTGCCCACGGCGAAGATCGCAACACCGCCCTGGCACGCATGCGCATCGCCCTGAGCGAAGTCGTGGTCGAAGGCATCAAGACCAACATTCCCCTGCACCAGGAACTGATCCGCGATGCCAACTTCCGGGCCGGCGGGACCAACATTCACTATCTTGAAAAACTGTTGAGTGAACGGTAGTTCACTCAACAGTTTTTCAGTACCGAGGGACGAGTTACGAGGAAAAGCGTTTACCACCAAGACACGAAGACACCAAGAACAACCAGATGAAAAACCGGTGAAATTAAGTGCGTTAATTTTACGATGTTTTTCCGGTTGGGTATGGGCAAATACCAAATCAAATAACTTCGTGCCTTGGTGTCTTGGTGGTTTATCAAGGCAATTCCTCGTCACTCGTCCCTCGTAACTCGGCCCTGTTATTTTATGTCCTGGTTACAACTCATCATCCCCGCGTCGGCCGAACAGGTCGAACGTCTCAGTGACGCACTCGAGTCGGCTGGCGCCGCGTCGGTGACCTTGCTGGACGCCGCCAATCAGCCGTTGCTGGAGCCGGCGCCGGGGAGTACGCCGATCTGGGAACAGACACGGGTGATCGGTCTGTTCAGCGCCGATCAGGATCCCCGGACCATCATCGATCAGATCAACGCTCGCCTGAGCGAACCGGTGAGTGACTGGAAAGCCGAGCCGCTGGAAGATCAGAACTGGGTACGCGCCTGGATGGATCATTTCCAGCCGATGCAGTTCGGCGAACAGGTCTGGATCGTCCCCGGCGGCTATACCCCGCCCGATCCCGAAGCCGTGAACATTCTGCTCGATCCGGGCCTGGCTTTTGGCACCGGTACCCATCCGACCACCCGGCTCTGCCTGGAATGGCTGGATGAACATCCCCCGCGGGATCAGAACGTCATCGACTATGGCTGCGGCTCTGGCATTCTCGCCATCGCAGCCAGCAAACTCGGCGCGCGACAGCTGTGGGGGGTGGACAACGACCCCCAGGCCCTGCTGGCCACGGCGGAGAATCTGCGTAAAAACGGGATCGACGAGAACACCACCCTCTGCCTGCCCGGGGCTCTGCCGCAGGACATCACCGTCCCCCTGCTGCTGGCCAATATCCTGGCCGGCCCCCTGATCAGCCTGGCCCCGCAACTGGCCGGGCATGTCGAGCCGGGCGGCAGCATCGTCCTGGCCGGGATCCTCGACACCCAGATGGATGACGTCATCGCCGCCTACCAGCCCTTTTTCAACATGCAGCTCTATCGTCAGATCGAAGAGTGGGTTTGTCTCACAGGGGCTAGGTAGATACTAGGACCTAGGACCTAGCACCTAGAAACTGATCTAGCGTGATATGATCACCGGCATGATTCACGCCGCCTTCCAAAAACAGCCAGGACCGCAATGCTAACGTGTTGTCCTGCCTGTCGTACCTGTTTTCGAATCACCGAAGCCCAGCTGGCGGTGGCGCAGGGCAAGGTACGTTGCGGCAAATGCAAGACCGTCTTCAATGCCCGGCAGCATTTGCAGCCGGCCACCGGTCAGAGCGCATCGGCTCCGTCCACTGCTCCGCAATCTCCCCCGACGGCTCCCGCCCGGGATCAAACGGATCATATTGATCTGAGCCGGACCCCGCAGAGCGAAGCGCATCCTGCGGAGTCAGGCCGTGATGAAACCGCCTCCGCCGGGGCGCCTCCGGCAGCGGCCGACATACCCCCCGAACCGGAACCGTCCGACACGGCCACCGCCAAAACTGAGACCGACGCCGTTACGTCCGAGCCCGCCGCCGACCATTCCGCACCCACCACGGAGGTCCCGTTCGAGCCGGACGACACACCGGCAGCCTCTGCTATGGAACAGGAGGCGCCTCTCGAGGCTGAAACCGAATCGGAACCGGAAACCGTCGAAATCCCGATGCCGGATCTGGACGAGATGGATATGGCCCCGGCCACCGAATCTTCGGTGGATACCGCTTCCATGAGCAAACCGGAACCCGAGCCTGAGCCAGAGTCCGAGCCAGAACCGGAACCGGAACCGACATCGGCTTCCGACAGCTCCCGCTA
>NZ_JAVLAZ010000030.1:16462-24433 GCF_031581315.1 Thiohalophilus sp. | reverse complement strand
ACCGAATCTTCGGTGAATACCGCTTCCATGAGCAAACCGGAGCCTGAGCCCGAGCCGGAACCGGAACCGGAACCGACATCGGCTTCCGATAGCTCCCGCTATAAATACAACGAATTTACCGATGAGGTGCTCTCGGACAAGGAACTGGATGACATCCTGGCGGAGATGGACCAGCAGTTGTCACTGGGGATCGATAATCCCGACACCGAACTGCCGGGCTCCCTGGCTTTGCCGGACGAGCCGCCGCCCCCGGAACAGGATGAACTGGGCGAGGCCATCGACAGCCTGTTTGACGATCTGAAGCGCGAACCGTCTGCCGGCGAGGAACCAGGGTCGTCCGTCGCTGAAACGACAGAAGAGATCGCCACGGCCGAACCCGAGGAAGACGCGACGCCGATGGCGTTCGAGGACGACACCGGGGACGACCGTTCACATACCGCCTCGATCGATGAACCGGATCGGGGCGCGTGGACAGACACCGCGGAGCTGCCTCCGACACTGGACGATGAGCCGGAGCCGGAACCAGTACCGCTGCGCCTGCGGGATTCGCTGGCGATCGAACCGCCCAAACCGCGCAGCTGGCTGGCCACGCTCGGTGGCGGTTTGTTGCTCCTGCTACTGCTGGCGCTCTTGCTCGGCCAGCTGGCCCTGTTCCGGCCCCTGGATGTGGTCCGCTATGTGCCGCAAAGTCAGCCCTGGCTGGAACAGTTCTGTCAGCATCTGCCCTGTCGCTTCACACCGTATCGGGATACCGACCGCATCCGCCTGCTCAACCGCGATGTGCGCGCCCATCCCAAGCAGGAGGGCGCCCTGTTGATCAGTGCCACCCTGGTCAATGAAGCCGATGTGGCCCAGGCCTATCCCGCCGTGCGGGTCACTCTGTTTGATTTATCCGGCAACCGGGTGGCCCGGCGCCGCTTTACATCGGCCGATTATCTGGGCGAACGCCATTCACCGTTTATGCAGATGCAACCGGACACGCCCCTGCAGATCAAACTCGAAGTGGCTGACCCGGGCAGCGAGGCCGTTAACTTTGAATTCGATTTTCAGTAACCGGCGAGCTTCGCACAGCATCGCAACCGGGCGGCGCGTGTAGATCAGCTTTGCCCGGATCGCAAGGCCTGCGGACCGGTTTTCCTGCTTTATCCTCTGCACCCGAACGGGTATGATGATCCGCCTCGTGTCGCGGGGCACGAGTCAGCCTGAAGACATCACTATGCGTATCGGCCCTTATCAGCTCAACAATCCGTTGATCCTTGCGCCCATGGCGGGCGTGACCGATCTGCCCTTTCGCCAGTTGTGCAAACAGCTGGGCGCGGGCATGGCCGTGTCCGAAATGGTCTCGTCCAATTCCCTGCTGTGGGGCAGCAAGAAAACCGAGCGGCGCGCCAGTCACGAGGGCGAGATCGAGCCCAAGTCGGTCCAGATCGCCGGCGCCGATCCGCAAATGATGGCCGAGGCCGCGCGTCACAATGTCGACAAGGGCGCCCAGATCATCGATATCAACATGGGCTGCCCGGCCAAGAAGGTGTGCAATGTGATGGCCGGTTCGGCGCTGCTGCAGGACGAGCCGCTGGTCGAACGTATTGTCAAAGCCGTGGTCGACGCGGTGGACGTGCCTGTGAGCCTCAAGATCCGCACCGGCTGGGACAGTGAACACAGAAATGCCCCGTTAATCGCCCGCATCGCCGAGGAAGCCGGCATCCAGGCGCTCGCTATCCACGGCCGCACCCGCGCCGATCAGTACAACGGCGAGGCGGAGTACGACACCATTGCCGAGGTCAAGTCACGAGTCGGCATTCCGGTCATCGCCAACGGGGATATCAGCACGCCGCAAAAAGCGGAGTATGTTCTGCGGCATACCGGCGCCGACGCGGTCATGATCGGCCGTGCCGCCCAGGGTCGTCCCTGGATCTTTGGCGAAATCGATCACTATTTACAAACCGGCGAGTTGCTGCCGGAACCGTCCGCGGAAACGATCCGCGACATCCTGATCGGTCACCTGAAAAACCTGTATGCCTTTTATGGCGAACACACCGGCGTGCGGGTGGCCCGCAAACATATCAGCTGGTACAGCAAGGGACAGTCTCATGGCGCGGCCTTCCGTCAGGCGGTAAACCGCGTCGATAGCGTGGAGCAACAGCTGGATATGATTTATGAATTTTTTGAACGCTTAATTAATCGGGAGGAACTTGCCGCATGAGTGAAGCAGTGGCTATGGAAAACGCTGTGATGACCAATAACAACACTTTCGACTCATCCCAGAAACCTCTGCGAGATTGTGTTGCCGATGCGATGGAAAATTATTTCCGTCAACTGGAAGGCCATCCGACCAACGAACTATATAAAATGGTGCTCGCCGAACTGGAAGAGCCGCTGTTCCGTGCCGTGCTCAAGCACACCGGCGGCAATCAGAGCAAGGCATCAGAAATGCTGGGCATCAACCGGGGCACCCTGCGCAAGAAACTCAAGCAATACGGGTTACACGAATAAACAGCGACAACGGCTGAGCGTACACTGATCGACCGGACCGGCCAGGAGAACATCGGCCCGATAACAACGTCTTATATCAAGCACTCTGCCGAGTCATTAAACATATCAACGCAATCCCGGCCACGGCGACCCCGTGGCCGAATTGTTGGTGGGGAACTCACGACCATGAATAAAATCCAGCGCGCGCTGATCAGCGTCTCCGATAAAACCGGCATCGCCGAGTTTGCCAAACAACTGCACGAGCAGTTCGGTGTCGAACTGCTCTCCACCGGCGGTACGGCAAAACTGCTTGCCGAGGCCGGACTGCCCGTTACCGAGGTGTCCGACTACACCGGCTTTCCGGAGATGATGGACGGGCGCGTTAAAACCCTGCATCCGAAGATCCACGGCGGGCTGCTGGGCCGCCGTGGCATCGATGATGCGGTCATGCAGGAACATGCCATTCCGCCCATCGACATGGTGGTGGTAAACCTCTATCCGTTCCGCGAAGCCGTCGCCAAACCCGACTGCGATCTGCCCACCGCAATCGAAAACATCGATATCGGCGGGCCGACCATGTTGCGCGCCGCGGCCAAGAACCATGCCGGTGTAGCGGTGCTGGTCAACAGTGACGACTATCCGCGAGTGCTCGAAGAGATGGCCGCCAACGACGGTGCGCTGAGTGACGCCACCCGCTTCGATCTGGCGATCAGGACCTTCGAGCATACCGCCGGTTACGACGGCGCCATTGCCAACTATCTGGGCGCCAGTAATGGCGACGGCCAGCGCGAGCGCTTTTCGCGGACGTTCAACAGCCAGTATCACCTGGCACAGAGCATGCGTTACGGCGAGAACCCGCATCAGGCCGCGGCTTTCTACGTGGAAGCCGATCAGCATGAGGCCTCGGTAGCCACCGCCCGTCAGCTGCAGGGCAAGGAGTTGTCCTACAACAACATCGCTGACACCGACGCCGCGCTCGAATGCGTCAAACAGTTCGACACTCCCGCCTGCGTGATCGTCAAACACGCCAACCCCTGCGGGGTCGCCCAGGCCGAGAACCTGCTGCTCGCCTACGACCGCGCCTATGCCACCGATCCCGAATCGGCCTTCGGCGGCATTATCGCCTTCAACCAGGAACTGGACGCCGAGACCGCCAAAGCGATCGTCGAGCGCCAGTTTGTCGAGGTCATCATTGCGCCGTCTGTCAGCGCCGACGCACTCAAGGTGGTCGCGGCCAAGAAAAACGTGCGCCTGCTGGCCTGCGGCGAATTCAGCAACGGTCAGCCGCGGCTTGACTTCAAACGGGTCAACGGTGGCCTGCTGGTCCAGGAGGCCGATCTGGCTTTATATAATGAGCTCAAGGTCGTCACCCAACGCCAGCCCTCGGAGCAGGAGATGGGCGATCTGCTGTTCAGCTGGCAGGTGGCCAAGTTCGTCAAATCCAATGCCATCGTCTATGGCCGGGAGCTGACGACCGTCGGTGTCGGTGCCGGACAGATGAGCCGGGTCAACTCGGCGCGCATCGCCGCTATCAAGGCCGAACAGGCGGGGCTGGAAGTGCCCGGGTCGGTGATGGCCTCCGACGCCTTCTTCCCCTTCCGCGACGGCCTGGACCAGGCCGCCGAAGCCGGCATCCGGGCCGTGATTCAACCCGGCGGCTCCATGCGCGATGAAGAAGTGATTGCCGCCGCCGACGAACACGGCATTGCCATGGTCTTCACCGGCATGCGCCATTTCCGTCACTGAATATCCACCTGGCAGGAGCGACACGCGTATGAAAATTCTGGTCATCGGCGGGGGCGGCCGGGAACACGCCCTGGCCTGGAAAGCCGCCCAATCCGAACGGGTCGAAACCGTCTATGTCGCGCCCGGTAATGCGGGCACCGCCCGTGAGCCCGGCCTGCAGAACGTGCCCGTCGGCGCCGAGGACATTGGGGCCCTGCTCGAGTTTGCCCGCAGCGAGGCCATCGACCTGACCCTGGTCGGCCCCGAGGCCCCGCTGGTGGCCGGTGTGGTGGATGAATTTACCGCCGCCGGCCTGCCCTGCTTCGGCCCCACCCGCGCCGCCGCGCAACTGGAAGGCTCCAAGGCCTTCACCAAGGATTTTCTGCAGCGGCACAACATTCCCACCGCCGCCTACGGCAACTTTACCGATGTGGACGAGGCCATTGCCTATGTCCGCCAGCAGGGCGCGCCCATCGTGGTCAAGGCGGACGGACTGGCCGCCGGCAAGGGCGTCATCCTGGCCCAGAGCGAGGATGAGGCCATCGCCGCGGTGCGCGACATGCTGGCCGGCAATGCCTTCGGGGATGCCGGCCACCGGGTCGTCATCGAGGAGTTTTTGCAGGGCGAGGAGGCCAGTTTCATCGTCATGGCCGACGGCGAACACATCCTGCCGCTGGCCACCTCCCAGGACCACAAGGCCCGCGACGACGGCGACTGCGGCCCCAACACCGGCGGCATGGGGGCCTACTCACCCGCGCCGGTGGTTACCCCCGACATTCACGCCCGCGTCATGCGCGAGGTCATCGAACCGACCGTGCGCGGCATGGCGGCCGAGGGCCACCCCTATACCGGGTTTCTCTATGCCGGGCTGATGATCGGCCCGGACGGCACGCCGAAGGTCCTCGAATACAACTGCCGCTTCGGTGATCCCGAGACCCAGCCGATTCTCATGCGCCTGCGCTCCGATCTGGCCGCGTTATGCGAGGCGGCGCTGGCACAACGGCTGGATCAGATCGAGGCCGAGTGGGACCCTCGTGCCGCGCTGGGCGTGGTGCTGGCGGCCGGCGGCTATCCGGACAACTATCGCAAGGGCGATGTCATCGAAGGGCTGCCGGACGAGAGCCCCGACGGCAAGGTGTTTCATGCCGGCACCGCCGAGCGGGACGGGCAGATCGTGACCAGCGGCGGGCGCGTGCTGTGCGCCGTGGGGCTGGGCGAGACCGTCAGCGAAGCCCGGCAGCGGGCCTATGCGCTGGTGCAGCAGATTCACTGGGACGGGGTCTATTACCGCAACGATATCGGACATCGCGCAATTGCCCGCGAACAGGCCGGGAACTAGCCCGAAACGACGCGATTTCCCCCTTCTGGATAAATCACCCGATGGCGAGACTTCCGCCAGACATTCTATTAGAATAGGCGGCTCGCTCGCGGCCCGGGGCCGCCGCAGAACAACCGAATTCATTACAACAACATTTCTAACGTTTGACCCAAGGGAGACCCCATGTCTGCAAAACATCCCATTATCGCGGTCACCGGCTCCTCCGGCGCCGGGACCACCACGGTAAAAAATGCCTTTGAACATATCTTCTTCCGCGAGCAGATCAATCCGCTGGTGATCGAAGGCGACAGCTACCACCGCTATGATCGCGCGGCCATGAAAGAGGCGATTGCTGACTTTGCCAAAGAAGGCAAACAGCTGAGCCATTTCGGCCCGCAAGCCAATCACTTCGACCTGCTGGAAGAGACCTTCCAGACCTACGGCAAAACCGGCACCTGCAAGCGCCGCTATTACCTGCACAGCGACGAGGAAGCGGCGGAGCACAACAGCCGCCTGAACACTGATCTCACCCCCGGCCAGTTCACGCCCTGGGAAGAGATCAAGGACAAGACCGACCTGCTGTTCTATGAAGGCCTGCACGGCGGTGTCGCCGACGGCGATATCGACGTGGCCAAACACGTGGATCTGCTGGTGGGCGTGGTGCCGATCGTCAACCTCGAGTGGATCCAGAAAATTCACCGGGACAACGAACAGCGTGGCTATTCCGCCGAGGCGATCGTGGATACCATTCTGCGTCGCATGGAAGACTACGTGCACTACATCACGCCGCAGTTCTCCCGCACCCATGTCAACTTCCAGCGCGTGCCGACGGTAGATACTTCCAACCCGTTTATCGCCCGGGATATCCCGACGCCGGACGAAAGCTTTATCGTGATCCGTTTCAGCGATCCGACCGGGATCGATTTCCCCTATCTGCTGAATATGATCCCCGATTCGTTCATGTCACGCCGCAATACCATCGTGGTACCGGGCGGCAAGATGGGCTTTGCCATGGAGCTGATCCTCAACCCGCTGATCCACGACATGATCCAGCAAAAGAAAAAAGCCTGAGACACACGTCCAGGCCAATAAAAAACCGGGCTTTGCCCGGTTTTTTTATGTCCGATGATAATCAAAGGCCGGTCGATGACCTTCGGCAACCGCGGGCCAGCGCCATAACCAACGCATTGAATGACACAGCAGAACAATTCCCCCTGATAACCTGTCAGCATTTAATTCAGTTGTTGCTGAAGACGTCGGTCAGCCACAGGCAGGCGAATGGATTTTAACTGGCGCATGTCGATAACAGAGCCGGTTACATGCTAGCATGATCGGCCCTGACAACCGGCAGATAGAGTGACGATGACACAATTCAAACTGGGACATGCCGCCGAGAACGAGTGGCAAAAAGCCGCCGATCAGGTTATCCAACAGATCGGCGCCTGCGAGGAGTGCAACCTTGCCTTCATTTATGTCACCGATGCCTTCAGTAACGAGCTGAGCAAGCTGCTGCGCTATCTCAAGGAACAGACCGGTATTGCGCACTGGGTCGGCAGTATCGGCAATGGCATCTGCTGTACCAATACCGAATATTACGACCAGCCGGCGGTCGTCGTACTCGCCTGCCATTTCCCGCAAGAGCAGTTTCGGGTCTTTGATATGGCCCAGGAAGAACAGCAGGCCCCGCCGCCGGCCAATCCCAATGACTTTTCCCTGCGCCCGGCCGTGGTCCACGGCGACCCCCGCAACGGCCATCTGCCCGAGACGATCCATGAGCTGCCTGAACAACTGGGTAACGGTTATCTGATCGGCGGATTGACCTCCTCGGAAAACCACTATTTCCAGGTTGCCGATGATCTCACCGAAGGCTCGCTCTCCGGCGTTATCTTCGAGGATGTGCCCATGGTGACGGGATTGAGCCAGGGCTGTACGCCCATCACCGGACCACGCATGCTAACCGCCAGCGATCATCACATGGCGATCACCATCGATGGCCGCCCGGCGCTGGAGGTCTTCAAGGAGGACATCGGCGAAGTCCTGGCGCGTGACATTGATCGGGCGGCCGGTTATATCTTTGCAGCCTTCCCGGTCCAGGGCAGTGACACCGGCGACTATCTCGTGCGCAACGTGATCGGCTTCGACCCGGACAACAACCTGCTGGCCATCGGCGAACACATGACCCCCGATACTCCGATCATGTTCTGTCGCCGCGATGGCAAATCCGCCATCGAAGACATGCAACGCATGCTGGCCGATGTCAAAAAACGGCTCAAAGGCGCTGAACCCAAAGGCGGCATCTACATCTCCTGTCTGGGCCGCGGCCGGCACCTGTTCGGCGAGAACAGTGAGGAGATGAAAATGATCAGCGAGGTCTTCGGCGACATCCCGCTGGTCGGCTTCTACGCCAACGGCGAAATCGCCGGCCAGCGCCTGTACGGCTACACCGGCGTCCTGAC
>NZ_JAVLAZ010000030.1:15281-16362 GCF_031581315.1 Thiohalophilus sp. | reverse complement strand
GAGCAGAACACACCTGCCGAGGCGTTCGAGCAGATCGAGTATGCCCTGGAGCAGGGAGTGAATTTTATCGACACCGCCGAATTGTATTCGATTCCGCCACAGGCGAAGACCTATGGACGGACCGAAGAGATCATCGGTGAGTGGTTACAAAAAAGCGGCCGGCGTAACGAGATCGTGCTGGCCAGCAAGATCGCCGGCCCCGGCGAGAGCTGGATCCCGCATATCCGCGGCGGCAAGACCCGTTATAACCGCCAGTATATCCGCCAGGCGGTGGACGCCAGTCTGCAGCGCCTGCAGACCGATTATCTCGATCTCTATCAGTTGCACTGGCCCGAGCGTCAGACCAACTTTTTCGGTCAGCTCGGCTACCAGCACCAGTTCGATGAAGACTTCACGCCGTTGCTGGAAACCCTCGAGGCCCTGGAAGAGCAGCGTCAGGCCGGCAAGATTCGCCATGTGGGCCTGTCCAATGAAACGCCCTGGGGCGTTATGCGCTTTTTACAGCTGGCCGAACAGCACGATCTGCCCCGAATGCTCTCGGTCCAGAACCCTTACAGCCTGTTAAACCGCAGTTATGAAGTGGGTCTGGCGGAAATCGCCTGTCGCGAGCACTGCGGCCTGCTGGCCTATTCGCCGCTGGGCTTCGGGGTACTCTCCGGCAAATATCTGGGCGGCCAGAAACCGGCCGGGGCGCGCCTGACCCGCTATCCGGATTACAACCGCTACAGCAATCCGCAGGCAATCGCCGCCACCGAGCAGTACGTGGCGCTGGCCCACAAGCACAACCTGGACCCGGCACAAATGGCGCTCGCGTATATTAACAGCCGGCCGTTTCTGACCAGCAATATTGTCGGCGCCACCGACATGGGCCAGCTGCGCAGCAACATCGCCAGTATCGATCTGATCCTGTCCGACGAAGTGCTCGCCGGAATCGAGGCGATTCACCAGCAATATCCCAACCCCAGTCCTTGAATCAGGGACTAGGGGCTAGGGGCTAGGCGTAGGTCAGGTTGCGCGCAGCGATACCTGACATTCTCTAATCGGCAGGATGTAAAAACGCAGAGTTCGCGGAGGCGCAGAG
>NZ_JAVLAZ010000030.1:12268-15181 GCF_031581315.1 Thiohalophilus sp. | reverse complement strand
AAAAACGCAGAGTTCGCGGAGGCGCAGAGCCGCGGAGAAAAATTATTTTGAAATGATCTGTTTCAGATGTAATACGATCCAAGACACCTTATATCTTGATTATCTCTTACTCTGCGTCTCAGCGCCTCCGCGTCCTCCGCGTTACTTCCCAGAGAATTTAAAAGAGGCTAATAGATTAATCCCGCTGCAGGTCCTGGGGCATGACCTGGATGCCGCCGTTGAGAACGCTGGCTTTGAAGCCGTTCTGGACCAGCAAAAAGGCGGCCGCGGAGCTGCGCTTGCCGGTGGTGCAGTAACAGATGTATTCGATCTCCTTGTCCAGCTCATCCAGGCGCATGCGCAGTTCGTGCAGGGGGATGTTGATGGCGTGGGGCATGCGGCTGTGGCGAAATTCGCGGGCGTGACGGACATCCAGCCAGCGCGCACCCCGGGCGACGCGAACCCGTGATTCATCCGGCGAGAGCCGGGCCAGCATGGGCTCCTTGAGCAGGGCGTCAAAATCTTCCTTGGCCAGTCGCATTACCTGACCGTCGGTTTCCATGGTCACCGAGGCATTGCGCTTGCCGCCGGAGAGCAGGGCTTCTTCACCAAAGCTGCTGCCGGCTTCCAGGTTGGCGAGACGCACCGTGCGGGTCACCTGCGCCTCACCTTCGGTCAGCACATAATAATAATCCCCGGGCTCGCCCTGTTCGACAATGCGCTCCCCCGCCTGAACATCCAGCGGCTGCATTTTCTCCAGCAGCTGTTTGATATTGGCCGGCGGCATCGACTCAAACGCCATGATATGGCGGACCTTGCGGATCCAGCTGCGCCCGCCTTCCCCTGCGGGGGTTTCCTGTTCCGGAGGCGGTGTCACCGTCTGTGCGGGCTGTGTATCGCGGTCTTCGGATACCGCCATCTGATCCCACATCATCATATAATCGAGAATACTGTTCTCAATACGAATCACATGCCCGCGTGTCAGGGCCGTGGCGGTTGCCTGTCGCGGCTGACCGTCGACCAGCGGAAAGCGCGCCTCATCATCCCGCGCGGTGATCACTTTGCTGATAGCCCCATCGGAAGAACTGAGCTGAATATCGCCGTCCAGCAGGTAGACTGTCTGATTGTCGATATCCCCCTCGCGAAACAGACTGACACCGATACCGGGTGAATCAAGTGTCAGCAGGCTCAACAACTCGTTCAGGCGCTCGGTGGAGAGTGAGGCGATCGGTTCGTATTTTTTGAGGACTTCGATTGTTAAAACCGGCTTGTCATTCATCCGCGGCACCAACTGTGATTATTATCGTTTTTTTCTGACGACTGAGTCAGGACAGATACGCCCTGGAATTGACAGCCATTGCGGCCTGTTCCATAGTCAGTCGAATTGTATCACCGGATTCAGTCTGCATCCCGGGACTGACATTCGGGGAAGTATTGTTATAAAGTAACCGGCATCAGGTATGTTAACTCCATCACACAATCATAAGCAAAAAAGGGGCGCCACGCACGATGAGTGACAACAGGGACAAGGATAACAGCAGGGACAACGTCATTCCGTTTCGCCCCCGCCAGACCCGCGAGAGCCTGGCAGAGCCGTACCTGCCGGAGGAACTGTATATCGCCGACAAGGTGGAGCAGATTGATCAGCTGCCGCCGATTCCCGAGCTGGCCCTGCGCATTTTGAAACTGCGTGATGATTCCGATGCCACCGTCGAGCAGCTGGTTGACATTATTATGCTGGACCCCTCCCTGGCCGCCCAGATCATCCGTTATGCCAACTCGCCTCTGTTCGGCCAGCGTGGCCAGGTCAAGACGCTGGATGATGCGATCTTTCGGGTACTCGGCTTTGAAACTGTGATGTATCTGGCCATCGGCAGTGCCATGGCCAGGGCATTCCGGTTTCCCGAATCCGGAAAACTGGGGCTGAATCATTTCTGGCGCAGCGCCACCTATAGTGCCGCTTTGATGCAGAACGTGAGTCAACAGGTCGATCGGGACCAGAAACTACAACCGGGAATTGCCTATCTATGCGGACTGATGCACAACATCGGTTTCCTGGTGCTGGCACAACTGTTTCCGGATAATTATCACTGGTTGAACAACGCGCTCAACGCGGATGATGCCGAACCGGTGATTGCACTGGAAGAACAGCTACTGGGTATTACCCATGCACGGCTGGGTGTTCGCCTGATGGAGGAATGGCAAATGCCGGGTGAGCTGCGGGCGGTTGTCGGCCAACATCATAATCTGAACTACCAGGGAGAGTTTGCCGATTATGTCTGGCTGACTCAGGTCACCGATCAGCTGCTTAAACAGCACGATCTATCCGATGCGGATAGCGGCGAGCTGGCAAGCACGCTTTATGAGCGGCTGGGCTTATCGGAAAGCGATTTGAAAAATGCGCTGGATGACGTCCTGCAATCGGCCGATGTGCTCGATGCCATGGTCCACAGCCTGATGAACTGAGCCTGGCACAGGCTTGCGGCAGCCGGATCAGAAACGTAATCCACCCAGACGTCGACTGGTCTGATGACGCTGCCAGGCTATACCCCCGGCAAAAGCGGCAATCCCGATCAATACCAGCCCGATGACCCAGAAAACCACTTTACTGCTGTTTTCCTTTGTTTGCGTCGCATTGCGGGCCACGCGCAATTGCAGCTTGGAACGTTCGGCCTTGAGATCATCAAGCTGGTTGTTGAGCGTATGATTGGCTTCCTCCAGGGCCTTGACCGCCTGGCGCAATTCTTCGAGCTCCTTCTCCATCGCGGCGCGCTGTTCCCTGATCTGCTCCAGCCGGATCATCGCCGGAGGCTCTTCGGTAGTGTAAATATCCCTGATCCAGCCCGTCAGTCCCTTGTCGGTGCGAATCTTCATGTAACCATCGCGTTGTGCCAGCACTTCCAGATGCATACCGGTTGTCACCACGCCGACGGG
>NZ_JAVLAZ010000030.1:10625-12168 GCF_031581315.1 Thiohalophilus sp. | reverse complement strand
GCAGACGCCCCTCAAATTTGACTATAAACAGGTTCTGTTCCTCTCCCCGGCATGCGATGTTCACTTCCAGACTCCCGGGATCACCAATCTCGTCGACATGACAAACTCTGAACTCACTCATGCACAACTCCCTGGCCACAGATGCATCTGATCCCCTGAAAATCAGGGAAAAACGCTTGCGTCAGAAATACAAAATGGTCAAAAATAAGCCTATAACAGCTTTAAATCGCGTTAGAGTGTGCTATTTTAGCACCAGACAAACAATCCTTTCAGAACTCTCAGGAGCAATCATGGCAACGAAGAAAAAAGCCAAGAAAAAAGTCGCAAAGAAAAAAACCGCTGCCAGGGCCCCGGCAGTCAAAACCATCAAGGAACCGATGACCAAGTCCGCTCTGTATGCCCTTATCGCCGAGCGCACTGAACTGCAGAAAAAGCAGGTCGCTGCGGTATTCGATGAACTGGCTACCATCATCAACGGTCACGTCAAGCGTAACGGCGCCGGCGTCTTCACCCTGCCTGGCCTGCTGAAAATCAAGGTTGTCCGCAAGCCGGCTACCAAGGCCCGCAAAGGCATCAACCCGTTCACCGGCGAGCCCACTGTCTTCAAGGCCAAGCCGGCCCGTAACGTGGTCAAGGCCCAGCCGCTCAAGGCCCTCAAGGATATGGCGGCCTGAAGCCGGAACATTCGAAAGGGACTCACGGCCGGGTATTGCCCGGCCGTTTTCGTTATACCCCCGAAAATACAGGCCGGCGACTACCCCAATTCCCGCATTCTTTATCCCGGCTATTCCTTCCATCGGTTTGCAAAGTCGCGCCGGATTGACTATCTAGTGAACATGGCTCCGCAATAATCAACGGTGAAACCCATGTCCACACATTATACGTCTCTGCCCCTGCGCAAATTGTCCAACCATATTGGCTATCATCGGCCACACCAGATGCTCCCCGACCACCTGACACTCGACATGCCTGCCATTTATGCCATGACCGATCTGCAACGCGTCGCGGCCGTTACAGTGGAGCCGGCCACACGGCTGGATGCCGCCAATCAGAAAATGATCGCCAATCAGGTTCGCTTGCTGCTGGTGTGCCGGTCGGATAACTCGGTGGCCGGGATTCTCACTGCCACCGATATCCTGGGTGAAAAACCGGTGCAGTACATGCATGAAGTGGGTTGCACCTATGCCGATATCATGGTGCGGGATATCATGACACCATATGATGAACTGGATGTTCTCGCCCTGAGCGACATCCAGATGGCCTGTGTCGGGGATGTTGTCGCGACACTGCAGCAGGTGGTCCGCCAGCACGCCCTGGTGATCGATAACGATCGTTACGGGTTACAACGCGTACGCGGTATTTTTTCCGTCTCGCATATCAGTCGACAACTGGGCATGCCCATCCCCGAAAGCGGCCGGGCCCACAGCTTTGCCGAGCTGGAGCAGGCCCTGGCAGCCGGGTAACCGGACCTTCCCGGGTCGCGCGCCACGTCATATCCGGAGCCGCGCCCCGCACAGGTACCGCGATTCAGATCACTTGTTGT
>NZ_JAVLAZ010000030.1:4869-10525 GCF_031581315.1 Thiohalophilus sp. | reverse complement strand
ACGCCCGGCGCATAGTAGAAGAAGGCGCCCAGACCGAAACCGCCCCAGCTCTCGGGCATCATCAGCATGTCGCCGCCAATGCCGATACCGGAAATATCGTAACCACTTGCCTCGCCATAATAGGCCCGGCCGCCGATGGAAACGATCACCGGGAAGTCCAGACTTTCACCGCGCACCTGCAGACCAGCATGCGTCAAAAAATCGTCCTCGCGTACCGCTTCGTCGTGATCGGTAAACAGGAGACCAAACTCGGTTTCCAGACGACCGAATTGCTGCCCGAAGGCCTCGGTGGCATAGGAAAAACGTGCGGCCTCACTGCCCAGATAGGCCTTGATGGCTTCAGCGCTGGCCGTGCTGCTGGCAAGTGCCAGGACGATGATCGGAATGATTCTGCTTGGCATAGTACTCCCCTGAACTGACTTGTTGCTGTCTGGCTAAAATCGTAATATACGGGATATTAACGGGATTCCCCGCGAAATAATAGCATTTTTGCCCTGCTCACACAGTGCCAGACTGCAGCCATAGCGACCAGGCAGGTCAGAAGAAAGGAATGGCGTTCAATCGGATTGATCGATCAGATTCTGGATACGCGCCAGCGCCTCATCCATCGCTTCGTGCGAGTCAACCAGTTGCTCCTGACCGGCCGTTTCGGCATGACGGTTAAACGCGATCATATCCAGTCGGTCACGGATCTCCGGGTTCTCCTGAATAAACTGCAAAAACGGCTGACAATCGACCCGGATGACATCCACCCGGGTAATGGCCGTCACCGTTGCCGCGCGCGGCGCACCGGTCAGTACCGACCACTCACCCAGATAGTCACCGGCGCGTAACAGGGCAAGATTCATGGCTTCGTTGCCCACCTGATGAGTGACCCGCGCCGTACCGTAGATAATGATATACAGCGCATCCCCCGCCTCGCCTTCGCGAACAATGGTTTCGCCGGGGGGAATGCCGACCAGGGAAGAGTGTTCGATCAGGGCACTGAGGCGATCGACCGGGACATAACGAAACAGGGCCACGCGCCGCAGGGCGGTATCGGTAATCCGTTGCTTGTAGCGTTTGATCACCGCGTGGTACAACTCCGGGCGGCCGCTGATTACTCTCTCCAGAACATCGCCGGGGATCTCCAGCAGGACAGCGGGACGGCTGACGCGGACCGCCGAGATCCGGGGCAGACGAAACAGCGCGGAGATCTCGCCAAACAATTCACCGCGCCCCAGACGGGCCAGAACGGCCCCTTCCTGCTCGACCGCATCAAGGACCTCCACTTCGCCGATCACCAGGATATAGACCCGGGTATCCACTTGATCCGGACGACAGAGGTACTCGCCCGGCGCCGCACTGCGCACCACGCCAAAGTCGAGCAGCAATTCCTTTTCCGCCTGGGTCAGCAATTCTCCGAACGCATCCTGACGTTCGATCGCCTGCTCGACGGTTTCACGCAACTGCCCGTTACCCTCCATTTCCCCCTCCTGAGGCACGCCAGCGGCCAGCGCCGCATGCAGGTGATTACAACATTAGCAAAGCTTAATAATCGACCCGGAACTCGCCCGGGAACAGGAAGCCCTTCACAGTTTCCATTTTCAGATGGCAACTGGCAAAATACCCCGATGCAAAATCATGTCAATGCGGCCTACCCCGCCACCGCTCACTAGCCGGACGCCTTTCTCGCATGTTTATTCCACTGGACAGGAAACCGGAATGGCGCAACCCTCCACTGGTTACCCTGCTGCTGATCCTGGTCAACGTGCTCTGTTTTACGCTCTGGCAGGGAGACGATGAACGTCTCGAAGAACAGGCCTACGACTACTATTTAAACTCACAACTGCCGTCCATCGAGTTGCCGCTGTATCGCGAATATCTGGGTCAGCAGGGCTTCGACGCTCAGATCGATCGCCAGGCCGGGGATGAGGTGCTGTTATCCCGCCTGCTCACCGATGGTGAATTTCAGCAACAGTTGAAAAACGGTAACCTGATTACGCCACAACATCCGCAATACGAAACCTGGCAGAAACAACACCGGATTTTCCAGAATCATCTTGAACAGATTGTCACGTACCGCTTCAGTTTCAAGACCGCCGAACCATCCCTGACGACCCTGTTTACTCACATCTTTCTGCATGCCGACTGGGGCCATCTGATCGGCAATATGATTTTCTTGTTTTTGATCGGGTTCAGCGTGGAGATGACGCTGGGACGAAGTGTCTATCTGTTCGCCTATCTGGTCGCCGGATTGAGCTCCGGGCTATTTTACTGGGGGCTGGAGCCCAACAGCCTGATGTGGGGCGTCGGGGCATCGGGCGCCATCTCGGGATTGATGGGCATGTATACCGTGCTGTTCGGCCGGCGCCGGATCCGTTTTTTCTACACCCTGCTGTTTTATTTCGACTTTGTACGGGCACCCGCCATCATCCTGCTGCCCATCTGGCTGGGCTATGAAATGATTACCCAGATCTATTCGCCGAGCAACATCAACAACCTGGCGCATATCGGTGGACTGTTAAGCGGAGCGCTGATCGGCTATCTCGCCCTGCGCCTGGGCAAAGCCGATCTGGACTATCTCGATCGCGAAGAAAAACAACAGGAATATCTGGCACGCTACCAGGAAGGGCTCGATTATGTCGCCCGCATGGAACTGGACAAGGCGCGCCGGATCTTTACCGAACTGTACCAGGACTATCCCGAGCAGATTGAAGTTGTCGAACAGCTGTTCAATATCGCCCGACTCACGCAGGACGAGGCCATTCATGATTACGCAATCCGACTACTGGGCACGGACCACGCCAGAAACATGCCGGTCCGACAGCTGCGGGATACCTTCATCGCCTATGTCGAGCAGGTCCAGCCCAATGTCCGCCTCGGCCCCGATCAATTGATGACGCTGGCATTGCGCTTTGCCGCCGGCGGTTTTCTGGAGGATGCCGAGAAGATCGTCCTGTACCTGACCACCCGCAAAAGTGAGTTTGCCCGCAACCCCGAAGGGCTGATGGCACTGGCCAGTCATTATCAGCGAAACAATAATCGCAACAAGGCCGAAAAGTATCTCAACATGCTGATCGAATGTTACCCCGACAGCCGGGAGGCCAGCCATGCCCGTCAGGCACTGGGCTGACTCGCCCCGGCCATGCGTTCGATAACCTGACGATACGCTTCCACATCCTGCTGCAGGGGATGCCCGGGAAACTTCTTTTTCAGAAAATCGAGTACCTGTAGCGCCTTTTGCTCCTCGCCGAAATACTCGAACATGATCCGGGCGACCAGCAGATAGGCTCCCGGTATTCCTTCATAGGCCGGGAATTCTTTATGCAGGTTGTTCAACAGACTCAGGGCGGCACGGGACTGGCCATTGCTTTTGAGCAGTTCGGCCAGTTCATGGCGCTCCCGCGCGCCACCGGGTTTGATCTTCGGGGCAATATGCGAGGCCTCAAGATAGACGCGCATCGCCTCGGACGGTTTGTTGCTATGTAACAGGCGGGCTACATAATCGGCACTGTGCTGCATCAGCCCGTCACGGTTTTTGGTGGCTATATAAAAGCGGTGCAGTTTTTCCCGGGCGTCGAATTCACCGGGATTTTCTTCAATCGCCTGGATTAGCCGCTGCTCGGCCTCGGCGGTTTTGCCTTCCTGCAACAGAATATCGATATGGCGAAAACGCGGATCTGAAACCGGCATATCGCCCCCTGTTTCTGTTTCCAGGTAGGCCTCTGTTACGGCATGCCCCAGTTGTTCGTGATATTGATAAATCACGTAGCCCATCATGTTGTACATAATCAGAATAAAATACATGCTGATAAAGTTGCTGCTGGCAAACCAGAGACTTTGCGGCAAAACCGTTAACAACAATTCGCTGGCAATCGCACCGCCACTGAGCAGCAACATCAGGAAGAAACACATAATGAAATAGGACGGGCCAATACGCTTGATGGTGACCAGCAGCATCAACGGATTAACGGCCTTGAAGAAACTGTGCTCGACGGCCAGCACCATGATGGCAGCGGGAAAGATCGCCACGGAAAACAGCGCCATCAGAACAAACGGCCCGCCGCCCAGATTCACCAGCACCTGGTAATTGAGCACGCCGAGAAAAATGATCAACAGTAACTGCTTGAACGGCAGCTCCATCTCATCGGTGATCACGCTGCCGGTTATTGGGCGGGGCTTGAGATAACCCTGGGCCGTGTCTTCGAGAATGACAAAGGCGTACTTGTAAAACACCACACTGATCGCCAGCATAAACAACAGCCCCATCAATGAGCCCGAGGCCAGCAACGTGCTCAACACGGTCAGGGCGAGCATAAACAACAACGGAATCGGGTGCGCCGGGAACAGGAAAAAACGGGGAATCCGCTGCCAGAACGGCCGGATCAGATTACCGGCTCCCAGAGAGGTGGTGGGTTGTCCGCACAGGGGACAGGCCGGGGCTTCACCCTCTTTCTCGGGGCTGGCGCAACTCGTACAGAAATCGACCCGACACGGCTGACACTGCCAGCGCGCCGGTGTGGACGGATGATATTTGCAAAAGACTTTTTCCATAAACAACAGCGCAACCCGACGCGCAAAACCGGTAATCCCTGATTGTTATTGTCACCCGGCGCGCAGGGAAAATCGACTCCGGCGCACTCACTGGGAGTGTCGTCCCTGCGCTTCAGGCAGATAAAAAAAACCTTCCCACTCAGTGCTCAACGGGAAGGGTTCAAGCGAAGGATGGCTTGAAAGGGGGCTGTCGCTCGTGACACGAGGCAGTCTGGAAACCGGTCATTTAAAGCTAGCCCCCGGCCGCCGGGCTTTCAAGCCCCCATCCCGAATTTTATCTCTGCCATTTAGTGAGGTTCTTTCAACCTTTTCAAGAGCTTTGTCCGGCAAGTAACTGAATTACTTTTATATCAGGATTTTCTTATATTCTTCTGGCAATCACGGCAGGGAATCACATACCCGATCATACTCTGCCGGCCGGCCTCGCTCACTACCCAGGGACGATTCTGCCAGGGAGGACGATGGCGCACATGCCGACGGTGGCCACAGGAGAGTTCGGCAATCCAGTCGCCCTCTTCATCCTGCACAAAACCGGTAATGCTGACCAGAGACTCAGTCACGGAAATTGGTGAACTGCAGCGGCATCTCCAGGTTGGCCTCCTTGAGCAGCGCCATCGCCGCCTGCAAATCATCGCGCTTTTTGCCGGTAATCCGCACCTGCTCACCCTGTATCTGGGTTTGTACCTTGAGCTTGCTGTCCTTGATCAGTTTGACGATCTTCTTGGCCAGGGCCTGATCAAGGCCTTCTTTCATGGTCACGTCCTGGCGCACCTGCTTGCCGGCATGTTCGACATTGCCCGGTTCCATGCAATCCAGATCCACGCCGCGTTTGCTGAGTTTGTTACGCAGAATATCCATCATCTGCTTGAGCTGAAAATCGGCATCGCCATGCAGGGTCACAGTTTTGTCATTCATTTCAAACTTCGCCCCACTGCCCTTGAAATCAAAGCGGGTCGAGACTTCACGATTGGCCTGATCCACCGCGTTGGTGACCTCGTGCATATCGATTTCGGATACCACGTCAAAACTGGGCATGCCGGCTCCTTGTCGTTTTACTGCAGGATGAAAGACGATTTTATGGAGCTGTTGCTCTCAGGTCTACCCCGGACAAGCAGCCAGC
>NZ_JAVLAZ010000030.1:0-4769 GCF_031581315.1 Thiohalophilus sp. | reverse complement strand
GCAGAACCTGCACATACCAGATGCTCGCCACACCCGTTGCGCCAACTCGAAACACCGGCTCATGGCTCACCTTCCCACTGGTGCCAGTGAATAATATGTTCTTCATATTGTTCGGGATGAATATAGGCTTCGCTGATCACCTTGCCTTCGATCGCGATACCCGCCCGGACCACCGTGTCCGGATCGCCGCTGATCAGCGGATGCCATTGCGGCAAGGAGCGCCCCTCGGCCAGACGCCGATAGGCACAACTGCCCGGTAAATGGTCGATCAGATCCGGCAGGCTCTGCGGGGTCAGGGCCAGGCATTCGGGAACTTCGGCAATCCGGTTGGCATAGCAGTCACACTGACAGCCGGGTTGCTGCAAATGCCGGCAAGCGATATTGGTAAAATACAGCGCGCCACTGTCCACATCTTCCAGCTTGAGCAGGCAACAGCGTCCACAACGATCGCACAGGGATTCCCATTCGGCCGCCGTCATGTCGGCCAGCGATTTGTGCCGCCAGAAATCAGCCACGTTGTAAAAACGCTTTCAGATTACGCACCAGGGCATGCTTGTCGCGATCCGACAAAAACCGGCCCAGCTCCACTTCCTGGCCGTGACAGCGCAGGTGAATCTGGCTGCTATACCAGGGATGCGTGGGAGGCGAGACATGCAGGCGGCACCCGTAACGGGGACACTGCCATTCGAGCACCGGCTGGCGCCGCCCGCGTTGAAAACGGATTTCCTGATGATTGAACTGGACCACTTCCTGCACCCGGGTTTTCAGTGAAACATAATAGAGCAGCCCGAACAGGGCCATGATCTCGATGCCGGCGAAGGGCAAAATCAGCCACGCCCCGGCCAGGGCAAAACCGATGGCAAACGACAGACAGAGCAGCGCCGCCAGGCCCACAATCCAGAGATTGGCCCGCCAGCTGGAGGGCGGATGGGGACGCAAAATAATACGTCCCCGATCCCAGGCGGTATCGTGCTCGATCTGCAGCATGGCTCAGCGGGCTTCGAGAAAATTCACACCCACCCGATAACAATCCGGGGTCAGATCCACATGCCGGATCTCCGCCTGAATATTCAGTTGTCGGTAGTTACCCAACGTATTGACCTCGAAGCGCAGCCAGACCTTCTCACCGACCTGGACCGGCCGCTCGCTGAGCACCGCCATGCCGGTAAGGGAAAAATCCGACGACTCCAGCAACTGCTCATCGCCCTCCCGGCGGGTCAGATAAACGCGGCGTCGAAACGGAATACGCCGATGTTGTCGCTTTTCCATAACCCCCTCCTGCCTCTGCGAGTCCACTCGCCTCTAACAAGCATAGACCATATCGAGACGCGTCCGGGCTACGGGGCTATTCCTCCCAGCGATCGAGCCCGCGGCCCTGACCGGGATGCTCACCCTTCTTTTTGCGCAATCCCGGCGGGTATTTGCGCCGGTGTTCCTGATAATCACGCCATGGTTCCTCCGCGTGGGCTTCCACGGTGACATGCTCCCCAAGGCGCAAGCGCAAACGGCGCGGCAATTCGGCGGAGACGCGCCACTGGCCATCGCTGTAATAAAAGTAGACACCCTGGCCCGTATCAAAATAGATCCCGCTGCGCGGATAATAGCGATATTCGCGCTGCTGCTGTGCCCGACGGCCGTGGGCCGGGGCATGCGCCGGCGGCATGGGCCGCGAGTCGGGCCGTGGAGGCGGGGCCGGCTCGCCCCATTCGACACCCACGCTGCCGCCCGTGTTCTGGCAGCCCCCGAGCCAGGGCAGCAACAGGGCCAGCCCGGCGAGCGGGATCCATCGGTTGGTTCGTGACATGAAAACGCCTCCTTTGGTAATCCGACAGGCCATATGCTTCTCGCAGGCCAGTCAGAAAAGAACCCGGCCTGCTGTTATGCCGGGTTCCAGTGTTCGCGCAACTCATCAATTTTGTAACGTCGTCCATCCACTTCGAAATCGACAAAGGTCAGCGCCATACCTTCATCGCTTTCGCGAATGACTTTCATGTTGAAAGCAATCTCGGGGCGGGCGGAATCGAGAAATTGCAGCTTGATATGTGCGCCAATCGGCAGACGCAGACGATGGCGCAAATCGACAAAGACGCCGATATCGGAAATATCCCGTGTGATGGCCTCGATAACGCCAAAGGTAGAGTGACTGATTCGAACCCGGGCCGGTACCGGCTTGCGGAACTGGTAACGCTTCTCGCGAATATCAAAATAAGAGGAGAGTCTGGCCATCATTCTCCGTTCATCCCGGCAGTCATTATAGCCCTGATACAGGGGCGAGTTCTTTTTGTCTGGCGGCAGATTCTAGCCTGACTCGGGGTAAAGCCCAAGCCCTGTCTGTGACAAACGAATCACACTCCCGGGAAACACCTGAAAAGAGTCGGGGGAAAACCCCGGTATTTATCCATCCCGTCCGGGTCGGGCGGTCGTCATCACCAGCAACACCAGCCCCGCCACCAGAGCCACGATAATGACCCCTTCCAGATGTTCGAGAATAAAAGCCAGCATCCCTTCAGACCGATTCCTGTCGTTCGGCGCAATCGATACACAGTTCGGCATAGGGCACGGCCTCAAGGCGGGCCTCGGCAATGGGTTTGCCACAGGCGAGGCACAATCCGTACTCGTCCCGCTCGACTCGCTCCAGTGCCTGATCGATCAGCGTCAGAGTCTGACGGGCTTCTTCATCCAGCGCAGTGAGAACCTCTTCGTTTTCAAGCTCCACGGCCTGTTCTTCCGAATCGGCACTGGCAGGCAACTGACTATCATCGGCGATGGCCGACACTCGCTCGAGCAATTCGCGCCGCTTGTTCAGCAGCAGCTGACGGTAGTGCGCAGTATCAGACATGGTTGGGAGTTCCAGCGTGCAATGAATTATGTTTCCACCGTAAGTCAGACTATGGCAGCGAATCAAGCACCGGTTATTTTTTCTTTTTCAGATTGTTGCGCAATTCTGCCATGGTCCCGCGCCGGCCCTGGCTTTCATAATCAAGAAACATCAGCCCCATACCATCGGCGTCAACACGAATCACCTGCATGTTGAAGATAATGTCCGGCGATCGGGACTGGGGCAGGATCATCTTCACCTGCTCCCCTTCCTGCAGGGGAAGTGGATGGTCGGTCACGACAAACACGCCGCCGTCGGAAATATCCCGGGTCGAGCCTTCCACTACATCGAAATTAGCGTGATACAGCCTGACCCGCGCATTGACCAGTTTGCGCTTGTAATAGCGGCGCTCTTGCATACACATCTCCCCCGCAATTCGGCTCGGATTATTATTCTCTGACACCAGCCCCCGTTGATACCGGACTGACACACATTGATATTATGGGTAAACACCGTCACAGCCGCAACTTGACGGCCGATCAACAGCCTTGCGTCATCACTATCGGCAAGCAGGGAAGAAATTTGAGTTGAAGCACAGGAGCGGCTAGTGCCGATCGCCGAACGGGGTCTGCCCCTCGTCAACGAAGCGCAGGACCAGGCCCTGCTCGTCCAGGCGCACGAAGGCCATGGTGAAGATCACATCCAGACAGTCGACCCCGAGCTGGAAATAGTCGCTGTCCAGATCGTGGCCATTGTGATAGAGAATATCGCCGCTGAGGCGCACCGCTCCGGGCGACCAGTCCTCGACCCGGCTGCGAATCGTCCCCAGAACCGGGTGATAGAGACGGACCGCCGTACCGGCGATCTGACGAACAAACTGACGGCGCTCCTGCTTCATCTGACACCCCCGCGGGATGGGCCCAAAACCCCGGAAATTTTGTGTGCGTGTCAATTCAGCTTAGCCCGCCGGCGGAAAAATACCAGCGATTCGAGGTCGGCGGCCGGTTATTCTATCCACCAGCCGCTGAATTCGACCTTGCCCACCGGCATATGCTCGATATAGCGACAGGCCTTTTTGAGCAGGGTATAGCACTCAAACGGCTCGATCTGGCGGGTATAAGAGCCGAACTCCTCCGGTACTGACAGATTCAGCTCGACACCGCCCTCCGGCTGAACAAAAAACTGCAGGCTGTTGCCCTTCTCATCGATGATCCCGAGCAGATTGCGCGGATAGCCCAGCACCCCGCCTTCCAGGATCACCAGAATCTGCTCCAGCGGCATATAACGGGCCTCGTCGATGGAGACGAACTCCTCGGCGATATGGTCCGTATAAAAACAGATATAGCCTTCGACCTGCTCAGTCATGCGAGCCCGTCCCGCCGCCGGCACGGCGCTCCAGCTGATAACCGAGCCACGCCAGAACGCCCCCGACAATCAGAAACAGCACGGTCTGCCCGGAAGCGGGCGACAGCGATCCATAGACATACGGCGCCAGCAAGCGCCAGAGGGCAAACAGCGCCAGAACGCTGCCCAGCAGAAACAGAATTCGGGCAAATATCACATCACCTCTCCCGACCGGTTACTGGATAAAGTCGAGCCGATCCTGCACGGCGGCAATGCCCTGTGCCGCACACTCGGCATCAATATCACCGCCCGGCGCCCCGCTGACGCCAATGGCCGCGATATTCGTCCCCGCCGCCTGAATCGGCAGCCCGCCATCCATCACCACAATCCCGTCGATGTGATTGAGTTCCGGGCGAATATCCTGGCGACTGCCGCGAAACTGTCCGGAGGGGATGCCCGACATAATCACCAGATTGGCCTTCTCCTCGGCGATCTGCAGGGTGAAGCGGCTGGCCAGGGTATCGCGCATCGCCATCTGGGTATTGCCGTTACGATCCACCACGACCGCGCTGACCTGATAGCCCTTCTCCCGGCACGCTTTGACCGC
>NZ_JAVLAZ010000029.1:28428-29934 GCF_031581315.1 Thiohalophilus sp. | reverse complement strand
CGGTAACACCTGTTGTCGATTTTTCAGTCCGCAAATGCACGCGAATTAACGCGAATAAATACATGATCTGATATTTCTTATATTTGCGTTGATTTGCGTTCATTCGCGGATTTACATATATTTGCTGGCAATAGCTAATCGAAAACAACCGGTTATAATTTATTTGCCGCCGGTAACACCTGTTGTCGATTTTTCAGTCCGCAAATGCACGCGAATTAACGCGAAAAAATACATGATCTGATACTTCTTATATTTGCGTTGATTTGCGTTCATTAGCGGATTTAAATATATTCCGTTGTCATTCACACCCGTTCACAGGTTTTTACGATGTCCGCCAAGATGGAATTCACCCCGCCGCCGCTGAAAACGATCCGCGAGTTGCAGCCCAACAGTTTTATTTTCGAGCAGCAAAATGCGCTGCCGGCTGAACTGTGCCGGGAGATGGTCACGCGCTTCGAGCAGCATACCGAAGAGCAGTATCCGGGGCGGATCGGCCAGACGGTGGATGAGAACAGCGGGATAAAAAAGACCACCGATCTGGTGGTCAGCGGCAAGGAACACTGGAAGGATGTCGATAACGCCCTGTTTCAATCGCTCAAAACCGCTCTGCTCGAGTTTCGCGAAACCTTTCCCTATTTCAAGGGACCGTTCAAGGACATGGGCTACGGCCTGCAACGTTATCAACCCGGCGAGTATTATCACTGGCATATCGACGGCGGCAGCCACGACTTTGCCATGCGCCAGCTGGTAGCCCTGTGGTATCTGAACGATGTCGACGCCGGCGGCGAAACCGAGTTTTTATATCAAAACCTCAAGGTCAAACCCGAAACCGGCAAGCTTGTGCTGTTCCCGCCCTTCTGGACCCATGAACACCGCGCCTGCGTCCTCGAACAGGGCATCAAGTACATCGCTACCACCTGGGTGGTGTTTGCCTGACATCCCTGGAAACCATGCAGATTATCACGCCGCAAACCCCGGCACAGTTCGACGCCTATTACGAACTGCGCTGGCAGGTGCTGCGCGCTCCATGGCAACAGCCCCGTGGCAGTGAACGCGATGAGCACGAGGCCAGTGCCACCCACCGGATGATCATCGACAACACCCTGCAGGTCCGCGCCGTCGGCCGCCTGCATAGCCTGGATGCCGATACCGGACAGTTACGCTACATGGCCGTGGATCCCGATTACCGCGGGCAGGGCCTGGGAAAACAGATACTCTTGGCTCTGGAAGACGCAGCGCGTGCACAGGGACTGCAAAATCTGGTATTGCACGCCCGGGAGCCGGTGGTGGCGTTTTATCGCCGGCAGGGTTATGAACTACTGGGCCGGAGCCACACCCTGTTCGGCGAGATCATTCATTACAAAATGCAAAAGCCGTTATCTAACGCTCCACCACCAGGACACGAAGACACAAAGAATCCTTGATTGAAACTTCATCGGGCTTATCCTTCGTGTCTTCGTAGACAAATGCCCGATACCGCTAGCGCTTTATCGAGCCTACCTGCTG
>NZ_JAVLAZ010000029.1:0-28328 GCF_031581315.1 Thiohalophilus sp. | reverse complement strand
TCTGGAATAAAACGCGGAGGTCGCAGAGGCGCGGAGTCGCAGAGTAATTATTGATGATTCAATCGAGTTGGCACGGCACCGGATTAAGGGGGGATCAACTATCAAGAAATGCCTTACAAAGGCCCGCTTTCTCCGCGCCTCTGCGTCTCCGCGTCCTCTGCGTTCAACCCCGTAGCCTGAAAAAAACAGAAGACTTCGGATCTGGTTAACAAATGCCAGATTGCCGAACACCGCTACCGCTTTGTCACACCTACCTGTTGACACTTCACCACGAAGACGCGAAGCATCCTGATTGAAATTTCAGTACTTTTTCTTCGTATCTTCGCGCCTTCGTGGTTGCAAGGTTTTGATCTTCCTCGACCCTCGTAACTCGTCCCTCGGCCCTGTTATTCCCGTTACTTGGCCCAGAATTGATCCACCAGGGATTCCATGTTTTTGGCCGTTTGCAGCAAGTACTGACAGGACTCTTGCATCTGCTGCATGCTGGTGGAGTTCTGGTTCGCGAGATCGTTGATATTAACCATGTTGTGGTTGATTTCTTCGATCACCGTGGATTGTTCTTCGACGGCGGTGGCAATCTGGCTGTTCATGTCATTAATCGAACGCACCGATTCATCGATCTCGCTCAGGGCATCGCCCGCCTCGCCGGTCTGCTCGACACTGCGTTCGGTCTCGGCCTGACTTTTGTCCATGACCTCCACAGCCTGACGGGCACGGCCCTGTAACTGCTCGATCATACCCTGGATTTCCTGGGTCGCCTCCTGACTGCGCTGGGCCAGCATGCGCACCTCGTCCGCGACCACGGCGAAGCCCCGACCCTGTTCCCCGGCCCGGGCAGCCTCGATCGCGGCATTGAGCGCCAGCAGATTGGTCTGTTCCGCCACGCCGTTAATCATGTCGATGATCTTGCTGATATTGTCCGTGTCACTGCCGAGTGCCCGCACGGTCTCGCTGGCATTGTTCAGCTCCTGCGATAAACCGCGGATGGTGGCGATGTTCTGTTCCACCACCTCTTTGCCGCGGGTCACCGCCGTCGCGGCCTGGCGCGCGGCACCTTCAGCCTGAGAGGCACTGCTGGCCACTTCCTGGGACGAGGCATTGAGTTCGTTGATGGCGGTGGCAATCTGCTCGGTCTCGGCCGACTGTTGCTCCACCGCGCCGGAACTTTGCTGCATGGCGCAGGTGACGTTGCCGGACATGTCATGCAGGCGATTGCTGGAATCGGCGATCCGCCCGACCATACCAATCACTTCCTGATGCAGGAATTTGAACGCCAGTTGCAGTGTGCCGGCTTCATCCCGCCGTCCGGTATAGATCGCCTGCATCAGCGGCTTGTCGATAATCTCCCGGGCCTGACGGACCGCCTTGCGCAGCGGAGCGGTCACCAGCTGGTTGAGGGCCGCGGCGATAAGCAGGGCCAGCAATAAAGAACCCAGCTGCCAGGCCTGTGAGTCGCTCCAGAGCACGGCTCCCAGCACCGGTAACAGCGACACGCCAGTCACGGCCAGTAACCGGCTGCGCAGGCCGAAACGCGTCCGGGTGGCCTGCCGCGGCATTTTGCCATTGCTCAAGGCCGCATAATGACGCTCGGCCCGACGAACCTGATCCCGCTGTGGTTTGACCCGTACGGACTGGTATTCGACTACCTTGCCGTCGCGCATAATCGGTGTCACATAGGCATCGACCCAGTAATGATCGCCGTTTTTGCACCGGTTTTTCACCAGCCCCATCCAGCGCTGGCCCGATTTGATGGTTTGCCACAAATCCTCGAAGGCCGCGGACGGCATCTCCGGATGGCGCACCATGTTGTGGCTTTTTTTCAGCAACTCCTCGGAGGTGAACCCGCTGACATCACAAAAGTCGGGGTTCACATAGGTGATAACGCCTTTTGGATCGGTGGTCGAAAGGATATTCAGATTGGCCGGATAATCACGCTCCTGGCCGGTAATCGGATAGTTCTTTTTCATGACGCCGGACTCCCATGTGCCGTGCAGAAAAGTTCGTTCACTATCGCGCCGAGACCTCGTAGCTTCCCCACGACGCCTTTGTTATTACCTTAGCGTTTATACCACTATGTTCTTTAGGTTAATAGAAAAAAAGCCGCAGAATTTCAAGGAGATGCAGTCAAATCGACTCAGGGTTATCCCTGTGAGAACTAAGGGTTTACCCTGATTAGAGAGTAAGGAAAGGGAGAAACAGGGAGGAGAAACCGGATCGGCTGGCGCACGACCCGTCAGAGGGGATTACATGAAATGGGTTTCGGTCAGTTCGCCGTTGGTGTCGATCACCACGGTTTCGACATGCGGTGCCTTGCTGAGAATATAGGCGGCCATCATCTGCGCCATATTGGGATTGTCCGTTTCCAGCGCGGTCAGCAACTTGTCGGCGGCGATCTGACAGCGTTGTTCCGGACCCGGATTCTCCAGCCAGTCCCGGCCCATCTGCCAGCCGTTATCCATGTCGGCATCCATCTTGTCGAACATCGGCCTGGCTTCATTCAGCATGTTGTCCGGTACTTCCAGCGGAATACTTTGTCCATCCGCCATTACAGTCAGTATCATTGCGTGCTCCTGTTTGCCAGCGCGTCGACCGGCATGAATTTGATAGTATTGTAACGAATCCCTTCCACAGAGACACCACGTAATGCTTGTGACAATACCCGATGTGCTCGATCAACAGCGTCTCGACTATATCCGTTCCGTGCTGGACAACGCCCCTTTCGTCGACGGCAAACTCTCCGCCGGTATGGCGGCCAAACGGGTCAAACAGAACGAGGAGGTGGCCGCCGACGCACAACAACTCGAGCAGTTGAACAACCTGCTGATGGGGAATCTGGTAAAACATCCCCTGTACCAGGCTGCCGCCCTGCCGGCGAAAATCGCCGCCCCCTACTACGCCCGTTATCAACCGGGCATGGCCTACGGCGACCACGTGGACGACGCGATTATGGGACCGGCCCAGGGGCGCTATCGTTCGGATGTATCGGTAACGGTGTTTCTCAACGCGCCCGGGGAATATGACGGCGGGGAGCTGGTGATCCGCACCAGTTTCGGCAGCCAGTCGATCAAACTGCCGGCCGGCCAGGCCGTGGTCTATCCCTCCTCCAGCCTGCATCACGTGGCCGAAGTCACCCGGGGCGCCCGGCTGGTGGCCGTCTCCTGGGCCCAGAGCATGATCCGCGACCCGGCACAGCGCGAACTCCTCTACGGCCTCAACCAGGCCCGCGAGAGCCTGTTACAGCAACGTCCGGATGAGGAGGAGACAAAACAGGTCGATATCGCCTATTCAAACCTGTTCCGCATGTGGGCCGAGATCTAGAAAGCTTATCCGCAAAACACGCAAATAAACGCAAACCATGAATTCTATTTGCGTGAATTCGCGTTCATTTGCGGACTGATTTCTTCTCGAATCTATACTTAGGATTTAAATGAAAAACGGGGCGCAAGGCCCCGTTTTTCTTAGCTATTTCGCGGTGAGGCGATTAGCTGAAGGCTTTGGAACCGACCTGCTTGTGAGCTTCTTCCAGGACGTCCATGGCCAGATCACGGTATTCCTGACGGTAGCCGTCCAGGGTATGGCCGGATTCCGGCGCGTAGTAATCCTTGGGATCAACACCGTGGGTCTGTTCGTATTCAATGAATTTTTTCTGCATTTCGATCAATTTGGCGATCTTTTCTGCCTTTGAGCTCATAGCGGGTACCTCGCTCTCTATTCTATATATAAATAGTAGGATCTGAATTCGTGATGTGGGCTCAATGTAGCAGGCCGAACCTGCCCCGCCTATATCACTTTTGGTCTATGCCGGAATTAATAACCGCCCTTGCGTCGGCTTTCCGGCAGGCCGGCGACCTTGCCACCCTGCTTGGACGGCATTTTGGGGAACAGCGCGAAAGTATCCTTCTGGCCGATCTTGGCCCCCCACTTTTCGCCCATGGCCTTGAGGATGGTCCGCTCATTGGGCTGGGTCCCGGCATTGTTGATATATTCATCACGCAGGTAATTGATGATATCCCAATGCTTGTCGGTCAGCTCGCCAAGGCCTTCTTCGTTGGCGATCACCTGGGCCAGCTCCTCGTTCCAATCGTTATGGTCGAGCAGGTAGCCATTTTCGTTGGTCTCAATGGTCTTGCCGTTCAGTTCGTAAGCCATTTTTCTTTGTCCCCTGTAATATCAAGTCAGTATTAATAAACCCTATCGAAAATTACAATTGCCGAATATTAAAGGGCGCTTATTAAACCAAAAAATGGCGACAGGGTGAATACTTTTCGTGAGTTTTCGGCCATATTGACCGTGATTCAGACCGCCTTGATCCCTTTTTGCGGGACAAACAGGCCACAACCCAGCTTGCGGTGGGGCCCCAGCCCGGTTTCCTGCAGGCGTACCGAGTCCTCCGGCTTCAGATCGGCCAGCATCAGGCCGCGGGTATGCAGCGGGCCGTCGGGTGTGCGGATATCGCGCTCGATACTGGCCATCATCTTTTTGGCCTGGACATCCAGCTCACGCAGCTCCCCGGCAATCCGGGCCAGAAATTCATCTTCGTTCAGTCCCGGTTCGGTCGCCACACTGCGGGCAAACAGGGTCGGCAAATCACTTAACGGGCGGGTTTTGGCTTTCCCCACCGTCAGGCTGTAACCATCGATTTCGAGAGTTTGTCCGGACAACTGCAGGGCCTCATCGACCCGCTCGCGCGGGACGCGCAAAGTCATTTTTTGCCGACGGGAGAGATAAATCGGTGCATCGGGATCCTCTGGCCGTTGCCAGCCATTGCCGCTCTCCGCGCCGTAAATCGGATGGACACCGACCCGCTCCTCCTCGTACAGCCAGGGCAGCGCCTCATGCAGGGCCTGCGACAGGGAATAGGCGTGCTCGGCCGGCAGACAGGGACAATCCTGCACGTCAAAGATCACATCCAGCACATTCTCGGGAACAACAAATTGTTCCTGTTCGTCGTTCTCTTCACTCCAGAACACGTGATGATACCTCGCGTCTTATTCAGGTCCGGGCGGTAAAGACCGCTTCCAGGCGTTCTTCCCAGTTTTCCGGGGTATCCTGAAACGGCGGCTTGACATCCATCCGGAAAAACATTTCCCCTTCCTGGGCTTTTTCCACGATCACTTTTTCAAGCTGTTCGAAACTTTCCAGATCGTGGTTTTGCAGTAATACTTCACTTAACCAGAGCATAATCCTGTCCTGTTGCTTGTGAATTGAGTGCTCTCTCGCCAGGACGCAGAGACGCAAAGCAATATAATTTAATGTCCTGTTCCGTTGCGGGCTCTGCGTCTCTGCGAGAGTCTTTCTCTTTGCTGTTAATTTTGCTGTTCTCTCGCCAGGACGCAGAGAACGCAAAGTAATGTAATTTAATTCCCTGTTTGCGTTGCGGGCTCTGCATCTCTGCGAGAGTCACTGTTTTCATGTCTCGCTGATGCGATCGTAATAGCGCGCCCGATAGAGTAACCGCGGCTGCGCCGGGTCGTCGTCGAAGCCGCTGCGGCTGTGCAGCACATTGTTACACACGACACCTTCCCCGGGGGCCAGGCGATAGCGAAAGATATACGGCGAATCGCTGGCCAGAAATTCACGCAAACAGGCGACCGCCTCAAGGGTCAGGCTGTCGGCTTTCCACTCGATGTTGCGCTGGCGGTGGGTATAGCGCATATGCAGCGCGCCGGTTTGTGCATCGACGGAAAATACCGGCCCGCTCACCGCCCCGCGAATTTCGACACCCTGCTCCACATTGGGCGGAATGGTCATCGCATCGGCCGCCATCAGGGCCGATATATAGGCGGGATTGGTATCTCTCAAGTGGATGTAGGCCATTTCATGATCCAGCAGGGCATTCTCGCCCCCGCTGGCGGCCGGCCGGACGCAATGCAGCAGCATGGCCCGAATCATTTGATCGCCCTTATTATAGTATCCGTCCGTGTGCCAGCTCAGCGGCAGGTTACTGTAGGGGATATACCCCCGCTGGCGCCCGTTGGGGATCACCTGCAGCGCGGTAATGCTGTCCTCGTCGGCGCACAGATTCCCGTCCAGGCGCTCGAGTCCCAGCTGTCGGCCCAGCGCCCGGATCGCCTCGCGCTCGGTCGCCGGATCGGCCTGATAGATTGCCATGTTGCAGCGCTGCACCTGCTCGCGCAGGCGGGCATGTTCATGCTCGCTCAGGTTAGCGGGATCGGCCAGCGACACACGCAGTTGTGCGGCGCTGGCCGGATAGTCAGCCAGACGCTGATCCCGCCACTGTCGATAGGCGGTGTCATTGTTCAGGTCATAGGCGGCAACCGCCTCGGCCCTGTTTTTTATCGGTGCATTAATGATTTGCATTCTGGCCATTCATCAGTAGAATACGCCCACATTTTACGGGGTATCCCCGACTCTTTTAGTCGGGTATATCTCGTCGGCGAACCGGTGCCCCCTCTGCTATATATAGCAACGCTTTAGCGGAATCGGGAAGTCACGGCGCGGACCGCAAAACAGATTAGAGCACACCGCGCCAGACAGACGAATACCCAGCTGGTAATACGTCCGGACGGACGACCACTCGGTTTTGTCCCGGAGTGAACGATGTTTGTGTATCGGGTGGACGAGACCCCCTACATGTAGTGGCCTGGTGGTATACCCCATTAGGGATAACCCGGGGGCGCCAATTCACCCCATCAGTATGATACTCGTCACAAAAGTTGCGGCATAGACTTCGGGCAACTTGTAAAAGATGTGTTTAATCCCACGGCTTGGTGGGGTTTATAAGGTAAAACGTTAAACGGCTTATTTGGGTAACCCCTTAAGGAGAACACCATGGCTGCAAAGAAACTGTATGACACTCCGATGCTGGATGAGCTGGAAAAAGGCCCCTGGCCCAGCTTTATTTCCGGTTTTAAGCGTCTGCGCGACGATCATCCCGACGAACGAATCAATGAAATGGCCAGTTCCCTGCTGGGGCAGCTGGAACACTCTTACGAAACCCGCAAGGGTTACTGGAAAGGTGGTACCGTATCTGTATTCGGTTATGGCGGCGGTATCATTCCGCGCTTCTCCGAAGTTGGCGACGCCTTCCCCGCTTCTCGCGAATTCCATACCCTGCGCGTTCAGCCGCCGGCAGGTAACTACTACACCACAGACATGCTGAACCAGCTCGGCGACAGCTGGGAAAAACACGGTTCAGGCCTGGTCACCTTCCACGGTCAGACCGGTAACATCATGTTCATCGGTACCAACACGGCCGGTACCCAGCACTTCTTCGACGAAATCAACGAATACGGCTGGGACCTCGGCGGTGCCGGTCCGTGTGTACGTACCGCCATGTCCTGCGTCGGTTCCGCCCGTTGCGAACAGTCCTGCGCCAACGAGCACGGTATTCAGCGCTGGCTGGTCAACAACTTTACCGACGACGTGCATCGCCCGGCCCTGCCCTACAAGTTCAAGTTCAAGGTCTCCGGCTGCCCGAACGACTGCGTGAACGCCATCGAGCGTGCTGACTTCGCCATCATCGGTACCTGGCGCGACGACATGAAAGTCGACCAGGAAGAAGTCAAGAACTTCGTCCAGGCAAAAGGCCGTGAATACGTTATCGACAACGTCATCACCCGTTGCCCGACCCAGGCACTGAGCCTGAAAGACGACGACACGCTGGAAGTCGACAACCACAACTGCGTACGTTGCATGCACTGCCTGAACGTTATGAACAAGGCACTGTCTCCCGGCGACGACCGCGGTATCACCCTGCTGATCGGTGGTAAGCGTACTCTGAAGATCGGTGACCTGATGGGTACTGTTATCGTGCCGTTCATGAAGCTGGAAACCGAAGAAGATTACGAGCGCCTGGTGGAAATCGCCGAGGAAACCATCGACTTCTTCGCCGAAAACGCTCTGGAACACGAACGTACCGGTGAAATGATCGAACGTATCGGTCTGGTGAACTTCCTGGAAGGCGTCGGTATCGACGTAGATCCGCATATGGTTAACAACCCACGTCAGTCTTCTTATGTACGTACTGATGGCTGGGACGAGGAAGCCGAAAAATGGTTTGCACGCAAAGCTGAAGAAGCTTCCGCGTAAACCATCAAGGTTGACAGATTAAAGATTAACTCAATCAGGAGATAATGATGTCATTTGAAGATATGCGTCAGCCTATTGAATCTGGTTGTCCTGACGGCTTCCAGTACATGCATCCGGTAATGCGCAAGAACTTCGGCCTGTGGAAATTCCACGAACACCCGAAACCGGGTGTTCTGCGCCACGTCGCTCACAGCGGCGACGAAATCTGGACCGTCAAGGCTGGTACCCAGCGTATTCTGGACGTTTATTCACTGCGCAAGCTGACTGAAATCGGCGAAAAATATGGCGACGGCTATGTCCGTTTCACCATCCGCAGTAATATCGAATACATGGTTTCCGATGCGGCCAAGGTTGATCCGTTGATCACCGCCCTGACCGACGCCGGCTTCATTGTTGGCGGTACCGGTAACTCGGTTGCGATGATCTCGCATACCCAGGGCTGGTTGCACTGCGACATCCCGGGCACCGACGCCTCGGGTGTTGTTAAAGCCATGATGGACGAGCTCATCGAAGAGTTCCAGAACTGCAATATGCCTAACCGTGTGCATATCACCACTTCCTGCTGCCAGATCAACTGTGGTGGCCAGGGTGATATCGCCATCAACGTTCAGCATACCAAGCCGCCGCGCATCAACCATGACCTGGTTGCCAATGTTTGCGAACGCCCGTCGGTTGTTGCCCGTTGCCCGGTTGCCGCGATTCGTCCTGCCATGGTTAACGGCAAGGCTTCCCTCGAAGTCGACGAGAAGAAGTGCATCTGCTGTGGTGCCTGCTTCCCGCCCTGCCCCCCGATGCAGATCAACGATCCGGAACATACCAAGCTGGCTATCTGGGTTGGTGGTAACCACTCCAATGCCCGTAGCAAGCCGACTTTCCAGAAGCTTGTTGCTTCCGGTATTCCGAACAATCCGCCGCGTTGGCCTGAAGCAACTGCCATCGTCAAGCGCATTCTCAAGGAATACAAGGAAGGTGCAAAAGACTGGGAGCGTATCAACGACTGGATCGATCGTATCGGTTGGCCGCGTTTCTTCGAAGTCACCGGTCTGCCGTTTACCAAGTACCACATCGATAACTGGCGTGGTGCCCGTAACAGTCTGAACGCTTCAACCCACATCCGCTTCTAAACCAAGGGGACGTTAATCAGATGAAGTATGTTATTCAGGTTAACGAAGGCCCTTACAATCATGAAGCTTCCACCTCGGCCCTGAACTTTGTCAGGGCCGCGCTGGATGCGGGTCATGAGGTCTTTCGTGTATTTTTCTATCATGATGGCGTAAATAACGGTACGCGTTACACCACACCGCCGCAGGATGATCTGAACATTGTGAACACCTGGTCTGAACTGGCCAGTAAACACGAACTGGATCTGGTGGTTTGTGTCGCAGCCGCTCAACGCCGCGGTATTGTTGATGAAGGCGAACAGAGTCGAAACGGTAAGGACGGCAATAACATTGCTCCCGGTTTCCGGATCTCTGGTCTGGGGCAGCTGATTGAAGGCTGTGTTCAGGCAGATCGTCTCATGGTATTTGGCGACTGATTAGGGGTGCCTCATGTCTGATGTGAAGAATTTTTTATATCTGAACCGCCGGGCGCCCTACGGTACGGTCTATGCCTGGGAATCCCTGGAAGTCGTACTGATTGGTGCCGCATTCGAACAGGATGTATCACTGGCATTCGTTGACGATGGCGTTTACCAGATCATGAAAGGTCAGGATACCTCCGAGCTCGGCATAAAGAACTTCTCGCCGACCTACTCGGCCCTGGGCGATTATGACGTTCAGAAAATTTATGTCGAAAAAGAATCGCTCGACGCACGTGGTCTGACCGTCGACGATCTTCTCGATCTGAAATATGAAGACGAAGACGACGACTGGGCGGAAAAAGACTCCATCAAGGTCGTCTCTGCCGAGGAACTCGCCAAGCTTATTGACGATTCCGATGTCGTTTTGAGCTTCTAAGTATAAGGTGGGAAAAATGCCGATTTTACACGCTGTAAATAAATCACCTTATGAGCGTAACTCTCTCGATAGCGCTATAAGTCACGCTCTCAAGGGTAGCTCCGTTATTATGTATGAAGACGGGGTTTATGGTGCGATGAAGGGTACAGCACATGCTGACAAGGTCTCAGGCGCCATGAAAGATGTTTCTTTCTACGTTCTGGGCCCTGACCTTAAAGCCCGAGGCATCGACGAAAACAAGCTGATCGACGGCGTCAAGGTTGTCGACTACAGCGGTTTCGTTCAGCTGACTGTCGATAACGACAAAGTCAGCGCATGGACTTAATGAGTAAATCCACACACAGTATCTTACTGAGGAGATAAACGATGGGTACTATCAACGTAGGTGGCAAAGAGCTGGAAGTCGACGAAGAAGGTTATCTGTCAGACCTGTCAGAATGGACTCCGGAAGTTGCCGAATATATGGCTAAAGACGAAGGCCAGGAACTGACTGAAAATCACTGGGAAGTTATCAACTTTCTGCGCGAGTACTATGAAGAGTACCAGATTGCGCCGGCGGTTCGTGTACTGACCAAGGCTATCGGCAAGAAGCTGGGCAAGGAAAAAGGTAACAGCAAGTACCTGTACGAACTGTTCCCGTATGGCCCCGGCAAGCAGGCATGTAAATATGCCGGTCTGCCCAAGCCGACTGGCTGCGTCTGAACACCGACGCTGCGGAATTCGAGGGGAGTATGACTCCCCTCCTTTCCACTTAAATATGATCTAAACCGATAATTACAACGAGTTAACGTAGAGGGAACAGTAGCATGTCGGCGCTGTCCGTGACTTACGCAATATTATTTTATGCGGCAACCCTGCTGCTGGTTGTTGGTTTGGTGCGCAAGATTGCCTTGTATGCACGTACGCCGGCACCATTAAAGATTCCCACGACACCGGCTCCCGTGAGTCGTTCCGGTGTTGTATTAAGAATGGTACAAGAAGTTGTACTGTTCACCAGCCTGTTCAAGGCGACCAAGTGGACCTGGCTGTTTGGCTGGTTGTTCCATCTGGGCCTGTTACTCGTATTGCTGCGACATCTGCGTTATTTCCAGGCGGATACCTGGTTCTGGGTTGATCTGATTCAACCGTTTGGTAAATACGCTGCTTTTGCCATGGTCATCGGCCTGCTCGGCCTGTTTGCCCGGCGGATTTTCGTGGATCGGGTGCGTTACATTTCCTCGCCCTCCGATTATCTGATGCTATTACTGCTGATTGCCATCGGCGTCAGCGGCATGCTGATGACCTTTGTCGCGCATACCGACATTGTCATGGTTAAAGCCTTTTTCCTTGGTCTGCTGCGTTTCACCATTGAACCGCTGCCAAGTGATGCTTTTTTACTGGTTCATCTGACACTGGTTGCACTGCTGATGATTATCTTCCCCATCAGCAAGCTGCTACACGCACCGGGTGTGTTCTTCAGCCCGAGCCGTAACCAGGTCGACAACCCGCGGGAAAAACGCCATCTGGCACCGTGGGCTGCTGAACTCGAGAAATAAATACACTGGAAAGTCGCTAGAGGATTACTGACGTGGCAGACTTCGATACACCGGAATTGCACGAATACCCGCTCATCCCCAAGCTCAAAGAAGGGGTGATGGCGCACAGCAAGCCCTATGTGGCCAAGCCTCAGTTCCAGGAAGCCCTGGGTTTTCCCGGCGAGCTGGTGGAAAACTGGGAAGAAAAGGCGCTCGAGAAACTCGATGATCTGCGCGGTCGCTACCGCTCGTTGCAGGTTTATCTGGATTCCTGCGTCAAATGCGGCGCCTGTACCGACAAGTGCCATTATTACCTGGGTACCAGCGATCCCAAGAACATGCCAGTAGCACGCCAGGATCTGCTGCGCCAGGTCTATCGCCGCTACCGCACCTTTGCCGGGAAATATTTCCCCAAGCTGGTCGGCGCGAAAGACCTGACCAAGGATGTCCTCGACGACTGGTACAGCTACTTTCATCAGTGCTCCCAGTGCCGACGCTGTTCCGTGTTCTGCCCCTACGGCATTGATACCGCCGAAATCTCCATGGCCGCCCGTGAAATCATGGACGCCATCGGTGTCGGGCAGAAATACTGCAACGAAATCATCGGCAAGGCCGCCACCATCGGTAACAACCTGGGGCTGCCCGAGCCGGCCCTGGCCGACACCCTGGAAGGCCTTGAAGAAGAGGTCGAGGAAGATACCGGTGTGCCGGTCAAGTTCCCGCTGGATCAAAAAGGCGCGGACATCCTGCTGGTCACCCCGTCCGCCGACTTCTTCGCCGAGCCGCATGTGGACGGCCTGATCGGTTATGCCAAGGTCTTCCATGAAGCCGGCGTCAGCTGGACAATGAGTTCCTACGCCTCCGAGGCGGCTAACTTCGGCATGTTCATCGGCAGTTACGAAAACATGCGTGACCTGTCCATGCGGGTTCGCAAGGCCGCCGAGGATCTTGGCGTCAAGCGTATCGTATTCGGTGAATGTGGCCATGCCTGGCGTGTTGCCTACAGCTTCCTGAATACGCTGGCCGGTCCGTTCGACTTTCTGGATCCCAATTATCCGGTACCGCAGCACATCTGCGAGTTTACTTACGATCTGATCCAGAAGAACAAGCTCAAATTCGACAAGTCCGAAAACGACCACATGACCCTCACCTTCCACGATTCCTGTAATGTGGCACGTGCCTCGCGCATGGGTGATAAGCCCGGTGGTCAGTTTGATATTCCGCGCGCCATTATACGCGCTGTTTGTAACAACTATGTCGACATGCCCGCTGACTACATCAAGGAAGCCACTTTCTGCTGTGGTGGCGGTGGCGGTCTGTTGACCGACGATCTCATGGAGTTGCGCGTCAAAGGCGCCCAGCCCCGCATGGAAGCTTACAAACGCGTCGTGGACGATAACGGCGTAACCAACGTGGCGGCGATCTGCGCGATTTGCAAGAGCCAGTTTACCAAGGTCCTACCCTACTACGGGTTCGGTATGACTGACATTGTCAGCGTCCATCAGCTGGTCAGCGAGGCGCTCATTTTGAGTGATGCCCCGAGTGACGAAGAAGATGAAGCGACTGAAACTGAATCAGAAGCTTAAACTTTTACGATTTGACGGTATTAACCGACATCGCATAGGAGAACAGGCATGGCTACTTCCCAAGACGACATGAACACCAAGCTAACCTTCCGTCTATTCAAGGACGGTGAAACTAATGAAGACTGGGGCTCCTGGTCGGACAAGATCTTCAAAGAGGACACTTCTCACAAGTGCCCGACCTACGTCCATCGTACCCCGCCGTGCCAGGGTAGCTGCCCGTCGGGTGAAGACATCCGTGGCTGGCTGGATATCGCTCGTGGCATCGAACAACCGCCGGAAGGTATGGATTGGGAAGAGTATGCTTTCCGTCGTTCCACCGACGCCAATCCCTTCCCCTCTGTCATGGGCCGTGTCTGCCCCGCTCCGTGCCAGGACGGTTGTAACCGTAACGAAGTGGAAGACTATGTCGGCATCAATGCTGTAGAACAGTTCATTGGTGATACCGCCCTGTCCAACAAATACAAGTTTGAAGCTGCCAAGGAAGACAATGGCAAGAAAATCGCCGTCGTCGGTGGTGGTCCTGCCGGTCTGGCTGCGGCTTATCAGCTGCGCCGCAAAGGTTATGGTGCGACCGTTTTTGACAACCACGCCACCCTGGGCGGCATGATGAAATACGGTATCCCCGGTTATCGTACGCCACGTGACGTACTGGACGGTGAAATCAACCGCATCATCGACATGGGTGTCGAAGTCAAACTCAACACCTGGATTGGCAAAGACATCACCGTCGAACAGCTGGAAAAAGACTACGACGCCATTCTCTGGGCCGTGGGCACCTGGACCGGTCGTAAACTGCCGATCCCCGGCGCCGAGAATGCACAGAATGTGCTGACCGGTGTCGACTTCCTGGAAGCCTTTAACGACGGTCGTCTGCAACTGGTTTCCGAGAAAGTTGTAGTCGTCGGTGGTGGTGATACCTCGATCGACGTCGCCTCCGTTGCCCGTCGTCTGGGTCACATCAGCGAAATCAACGAAAAAGATCGTCCGGAAAACATCGTTCTGGGCCACACCGCTCACGATGTCGCCTCTTCCGCGACCCGTCAGGGCGCCCAGGTTATGCTGCTGTCCCGTTCACCGGTCAAGGACATGGCTGCCGCCGAGCACGAAGTCAACGACGCCCTGCGCGAAGGTGTTGATATCGTCGATCGCGTCAATCCGGTTGAAGTTATTCTGGATGAGAAAGGCCGCGCCAAGGCACTGCGCGTTCAGAAACTGCAAGACGACGGCAAAACCCCGGTCGAAGGTTCCGAATACGATATCGAACTGGACCTGCTGGTTTCCGCCATCGGTCAGGGCGGCAAGCTGGAAGGCTTTGAAGATCTGGGCAACGATCGTGGCTTCATCGATGCGGACCAGCACTACCAGGTACCGGGCAAGCCGGGGCACTTCGTTGCCGGCGATATCGTGCGTCCGCATCTGCTGACCACCGCCATTGGTCAGGCTTCTATCGCCGTGGAAAGTATCGACCACTATCTGAAAGCGGAAAACCTGGGCAAACGTCCCAAGGTCGACAAGCATCACTTCAACCTGCTCAGCAAGCTGCGTGAAACCGGACTGGAACCCAAAGATTATACTCATGAATCTGAATGGGGCACCGCCGCTGCGGAATGGGCCGTACACAACTATGAAGACCGTTCGGCGCATGAAATTATCCCCGCGGATGAACTGTTCCTTGGCCACTTCAACTACACGCCGCGCCTCAAGCGTCCGGAAGACGTACCCTCCGCCGACGATGTACTGGGACACTTCCAGGAGCGCATGAAAGGCTTGTCTACTGAACAGGCCCGTGAGGAAGCCGACCGCTGCATGAGCTGCGGTATGTGCTTCGAGTGTGATAACTGTGTTATCTATTGCCCGCAGGACGCGGTCTATCGTGTGCCGAAGAACCAGCACACCATGGGTCGTTATGTTGCCACCGATTACGCACGTTGTATCGGTTGCCACATCTGCGCCGATGTTTGCCCGACCGGCTACATCGACATGGCAATGGGTGAATAATAACGAATAGAGGTAGTAACGGTGTCACTACGACAGTTGATACAAACAACAATAATGGCAGGGCTTATCGCCCTGCCCTTTACTGTGCAGGCAGGGGATGCTCCAACCCCTGAAATTCCCAAAGCCAAAGAAAAGGCAACGGAAGAATATGGTTGTGTTGCGCCTACCGAGTATATGCGCAAAAACCATATGGATGATCTCATGCATAAGCGTGACGATACCTTGCGCGAAGGCATCCGCACCCGGAAGTTCAGCCTGGCGGAATGTATCAACTGTCATGTGACTCCCGATGAAGACGGCCAATTTGCCAGCTTTGGTGAGGACGAGCATTTTTGCAGCAGTTGCCACAATTATGCCTCGGTCAGTGTTGATTGCTTCAGCTGTCATCGTGACACGCCTGAAGATACTGATTACCAGCATACCTTCAACACCGGCAACAATCCGCATCACGGCAAGATGGCCCTGAAAGGGAAGAAACTCTCCGTCGAAACCTTGCAGGTATTGACTGAAGGAGATCAACAATAATGAGCAACAAGACTTATAACGCAGACCTGTCGCGCCGGCATTTTTTCAGCAAAGCCGCCGCGGCGGCGGGTATGGCGGTTGCACCGGGTGTTTTCCTGCGCCAGGTGCATGCCCGACCGGCGGAACAGGCTGCCACCAGCGAACATCGCTGGGGTATCCTGATCGATACCAACAAATGCGCCAAAGGTTGTGACAGTTGCGTCACTGCCTGCATGGATGAAAACGGCTGGGGCCGGGCTGATGCCAGTGAAGACAAGTCTTCCCCGCACCAGAAAGCCCAGTGGATTCGCAAGGTAACCGTCAAGGACAAACAGACCGGCCATGTCCAGTCCCTGCCCCTGATGTGCCAGCATTGTGAAAATCCGCCCTGTGTCGATGTTTGCCCGACCGGCGCGTCAATGAAACGGGCCGATGGCATTGTACTGGTCGACAAGCACATTTGTATCGGCTGCCGCTATTGCATGATGGCCTGCCCCTACAAAGCACGTTCGTTTGTCCACGAAGATCTGGAAGACCAGAAAGTCGTTGCTCCACGAGGCAAAGGCACTGTTGAATCCTGCACCATGTGCGTACACCGGGTCGACAAGGATGGCACTCCCGCCTGTGTCGAGGCCTGCAATGCCGACAATCACAACGCCATGTACTTTGGTGATCTGAAAGATCCGAACAGTGAAATTTCCCGTCAGTTGACAGAATACGGCGGCGAGGAATTGCGCGCTGATCTTGGCCTGAACACCGGCGTTCGCTATCAGGGTCTATAACAAATATACCAACCAGGTTGTCAGTCGAAATGAAAAACGTACAGTTCATGGAAATTGAAGGCCGAAGCTTCGGCTATCTTGCCCTCCTCGGTATCCTCGGTGCCATCATTCTGGTCGCACTGGGTGCCTGGTATGTCATGGAACACCACGGCCATTATGTCACCGGCATGAACAACGCCGTCGTCTGGGGCACGCCGCATATCTTCGCGATCTTTTTGATCGTCGCGGCCTCCGGGGCACTCAACGTTGCGTCAATCTCATCCGTATTTAATAAAACGGCCTACAAGCCACTGGCCAGACTCTCCGGACTGCTGGCTATTGCCCTGCTCGCCGGCGGTCTGATGATCCTGGTGCTCGATCTGGGCCGCCCCGATCGATTGATCATCGCCATGACCTACTACAATTTCAAATCGATCTTTGCCTGGAACATCATTCTCTATAACGGCTTCTTTGCGATCGTCGCCGTTTACCTGTGGATGATGATGCAGCAGAGCATGAACAAATACAGCAAGCCGGTCGGTGTCGTCGCCTTCCTCTGGCGCCTGATTCTTACCACCGGTACCGGCTCCATCTTCGGCTTCCTGGTTGCCCGCCAGGGCTATGATGCCGCGATAATGGCACCGCTGTTCATTGCCATGTCCTTCTCTTTCGGTCTGGCGATTTTCCTGCTGGTCCTGATGGCCGCCTATAAATGGACCGGCCGTCCGCTGGGTGATGCCATCTTCCGGCGGCTGAAAAATCTGCTGGGTGTGTTTGTCGCCGGCGTGCTCTATTTTGTCCTGGCCTACCATCTGACCAATCTGTATGCGACCGAGCATCATGGCATTGAAGCCTTCATTTTGCGCGACGGTGGCATTTACACCCAGCTTTTCTGGATTGGCCAGATCGTGATCGGCTCCCTGTTGCCGCTGCTCCTGTTCTACCATCCGAGCACCGGCAAAAACCGCACGCTGGTCGGCCTGGGCGCGTTCCTGGTGATCATCGGCGGCCTGATCCAGCTGTATGTGCTGATCATCGGTGGTCAGGCCTACCCGCTGGAAATTTTCCCGGGCAAGGAAGTGATTGAAAGCAGCTTCTTCGATGGTCAGGTGGCACACTATGCGCCGAGCATCTGGGAGGTTCTGCTGGGATTGGGCGGCGTCGCTGTGGCCCTGATCATGGTCGCCCTGGCGGTCAAGATCCTGCGTTTCATGCCCACCAGTCTGGCCGATGAGGAAGTCGATCCGCACCACAGTGCCTGATTGATTTTTTACTCATCAATACCAATATCAAGGGGGACCCGGTTACGACTGCGTCCCCCTTTTTAGTCAAACGTCAAAAACGTTTACCGCAGAGGGCGCAAAGTAAAACTCAACCATAGATGTGGGAGGCGATTTTATCGGCGACACCCCCTTGATTAAAGGCTGTATCGCGGCTGAAAGCCCCTCCTACAATATTATTTTGAATCTTTGCCGTCTGCGCCTCTGCGGTGAAATATATAAACCAAGTATCTCACAGCATGAATCGATTACTCATTTCCGCCGCACACAAATCCTCGGGGAAAACGACTCTGTCGATCGGGTTATGCGCGGCGTTCCGGCAACAGGGATCGATCGTGCAGCCGTTCAAGAAGGGACCGGATTATATCGACCCGATGTGGCTGGGTCAGGCGGCGGGACGTCCCTGTCACAATCTCGATTTCTATACCATGCCGCACGCCGAGATCCTGCGTACGCTCCACCAGCAGGCTTCAGACGCCGATCTGGCCCTGATCGAAGGGAACAAGGGGTTGTATGACGGCCTGGATATCGAAGGCAGCAACAGCAACGCGGCGCTGGCCCGGCTCACTACGACCCCGGTCATTCTGGTCATCGATGTGCAGGGCATGACCCGCGGCATCGCGCCGCTGATTCTGGGGTATCAGGCCTTCGATCCCGAACTCAATATTGCCGGAGTCATCTTCAATCAGATCCGGGGCGATCGCCACGAGGCCAAGCTGCGCGCCGTGGTCGAACATTACACCGATATCCCGGTCGTGGGCGCAGTACATAATGAAGCCGCCCTGTCGATCACTGAACGCCATCTGGGACTGATCCCCAGCAACGAGAACCGCGAAGCCCGGGCCAAGATCGACGCCATCGGCCAGCGGATTGCCGACCAGGTGGATCTGCATCGTCTGCGGGACATCGCCCGCCAGGCGCCGGCCCTGGCGAGCGACGACGCAGTGAGCCCGGCCGTCAGCCCGTCCCGGGATGTACGTATCGGCATTGCCCGCGACGAAGCTTTCGGCTTTTATTATCCGGGTGACATCGAAGCCCTGCAGGCTGCCGGCGCCGAGCTGGTCCCTTTCGACACCCTGCACGACCGCCAGCTACCGCCGGTTGACGGCTTGTTTATCGGCGGGGGTTTCCCAGAATCCCGACTGGCCGAACTGGCCGCCAATGAATCCCTGCGGGAGGCCATTCACGCGGCCATTGAAGCCGGTCTGCCGACCTATGCCGAATGTGGCGGTCTCATGTATCTGTGCCGGCAAATCACCTGGCAGAACGAGACTCAGCCCATGGTTGGCACGATCGAGGCCGATGTCGTGATGCACCCTCGTCCGCAGGGTCGGGGCTATGTCCGCCTGCGTGAAACGCCAGACAGCCCGTGGCCCGCTGACGATCGCCCCGCCGGCGATGAATTCCCCGCCCACGAATTCCACTATTCGGCACTGGAGAATCTGGCCGGACCCCGGCGCTTTGCCTACGAGGTCCTGCGCGGTACCGGCATCGACGGCCAGCATGACGGCCTGGTCTACAAGAACCTGCTCGCCTGCTATGCCCATCTGCGGGACACCGATTATCATCACTGGGCACGCCGGTTTGTGGCCCTCATCCGGCGTCACAAGGCGAACGGAATTGCGGTATAATTGACTAATTGAGTAGGATATTGAAACCTGCTCGCCCGGATTGATATCAGACACGAACGATCAGAGCGAAACAAAGGAGTCTTTATGATTACGGTGACGGCCAAAGCCGCGGAACAAATCAAGCAGTCGGCCAAGCAGAACCAGATGGAAGGCATGCCCCTGCGCATTGCCGCCAAGCGCGACGAGAACGGCTCGATCCAGTACGCCATGGGGTTTGCCGATCAGCAGGACGACCACGACGTGACCTACAACTCTGAAGGCGTTTCCGTGATGGTGCCGCCGGACAGCGTGGAGCTGTTAAAAGGGGCCACGCTGGATTTTGTCGAGCTGGAACCGGGTCAGCACAATTTCATTTTTCTCAACCCCAATGATCCGGACTATGTCCCCCCCAAAGATGAAGGGGACGGTTCACATTACTTATAAATCAGTTGCTTATATGACGTTGCGCCGGGCTCGCCGCCGTAACGTGGTCCTGCCCGTGAGGTCTGCCGTATAATATGGCCATGCACAGCCCATCCACCAACGCCGAACAGAACGACTCGGCGCCCCGGGTCGACAGCGACACACAGGCCGCCGGGCCCGAATTGCCACCGCGCGACGGCATCTGGCGCAGCCGGCTGTGTGGCGCCATTTTCGGCATTGGCGCCATCCTGATTGTCCTGGGGATTGCCAGCGCGTGGCTGCTCTATACCCATCATGCCGGCTCCACCCTGGTGGGCATTATCCTGGCGCTGTTGTTTGGCGGTCTGGGGCTGATCGGTATTCTCATCATTCTGGTGCAACGCACCCTGCTGCGCCCGCTTACCCAGCTGCGCCACTGGGCGGGTCAATTGCGTCAGGGCAACCTGTCCGCCCGACTGCCTGGCGAAGCGCCCAATGAGTTCAGGGGACTGTTTGCAGACTTCAATACCCTGGCCGATGAGCTGGAAATGCTGTCGCTGGATATGCAGAGCCAGGTCCGCAAACAAACCAAACATATCGAACGCAAAACCCACTCACTGGAGATCATTTATGACGTTGCAGCCAGCATCAATATTTCGCGCGATCTCGATGATCTGCTGACCCGGTTTCTGCACACGCTCAAGGAAGTGGTTAATGCCCGTGCCGCCGTGGTACGTCTGGTGGATAACAACAACCAGATGCGACTGGTCTCCAGCATCGGCCTGGATGACGATCTCATCAAACGCGAGCAGTTGATCCCCTCGGAACAGTGCCTGTGTGGCAGTTCATTCAGTGAAGGCAAGGTGCTCTTTCAGACCGACCTGCGTAAATGCGACAAGATCATCGGGCGCAGTTTTTTCGACAGTGACGATATCGGCATGATCGTCGTACCGCTGCAGTACCGGGGCAAAACACTCGGGGTCTATAACCTGTTTGTCAGTCAGGAGGATTTTGCCGAGCCCGATGACATCGAGGATCTGCTCACCAGCATCGGTCGGCACCTGGGCATGGCCATTGACAAGGCCCGCTCCGAGGACGAGGCCCAGCGCCTTTCCATTATGGAAGAACGTACCCGTCTTGCTCATGAACTGCATGACTCGCTGGCCCAGACGCTGGCCAGTCTGCGTTTCCAGGTCCGGGTCCTGGATGAAACGATTCGCCAGGGCGAGGAGCCGTCGGTCTGGTATGAACTGGAGAAGATCGAGAACAACCTGGACGAAGCGTATGCCGAATTGCGTGAACTGATTACCCATTTCCGGGCACCGATCGACAAACGTGGCCTGGTCCCGGCTGTCGAGCATCTGGTCGATCGTTTCCGTAATCAAAGCGAGATTTCCATCTATCTGCAAAAGGAATGGAATGTCCTGTACCTGCCGGCCAGCGTCGAAGTGCAGGCCCTGCGCATCATCCAGGAAGCATTGAATAATATTCGCAAACACAGCCAGGCCCACACCGTGCGTGTTATCATGCGCAGCGATGTCAACGGCGATTGCCGCATCCTGATCGAAGACGACGGCGTGGGAATGAACATCCAGCCCTCCTCGGATCGGACCTCCGGCGATCACCTGGGTTTGAGTATCATGGATGAGCGAGCCAAACGAATTGGCGGCACGGTCCGCATCGAAAGCGAACCGAATGAAGGCACACGGGTACTTCTGCACTTTCGTTATCCCGAAGTCCAGACCGTTGAAGTACCGGTACAACAACAGGGTTGAGTATGGGGCTGCGCGTACTGTTAATCGATGATCACACCCTGTTCCGGGTCGGACTGGAAGGTTTGCTGGCAAGTCGCGGCATTGAAATCGTCGCTTCCGTCGGATCCGGTCAGGACTGCCTGCGGCTGGTCAAGGATCTTGAACCCGACGTCGTCCTGCTGGACATGCGCATGCCCGGGATCGACGGGCTCAGCGTTTTGAAACTATTGCGTCAGAACAATGAGGAGCTGCCCATCGTCATGCTCACTACCAGCAGTGACGAAGGCGATTTACTCGAGTCTCTGCGCGAAGGCGCGCAGGGTTATCTGCTCAAGGACATGGAGCCGGACGATCTGGTCCTCGCCCTGCGTGATATCGTGAATAATGGTAAAACCGTGGTCGCGCCCGATCTGGCACCAATCCTCGCCAAGGCCGTTCAGGGCAGCCACGGCGAGGAGCAAACCGTTAATGTCAGCCCGTTTGACGAACTGACACCGCGCGAAACCGAAATTCTCGGTCTGCTGGCCGAAGGCCAGAGCAACAAGGCCATCGCCCGAAATCTCGGTATCTCCGACGGGACCGTCAAACTGCACGTCAAGGCAATCCTGCGCAAACTGGATGTCCACTCCCGGGTCGAGGCTGCCGTGATGGCCGTCGAATACGGTCTGTCGCGCGCCAGCCTGGAATAACCATTCCGCTCGTCGATAACCGGGTTTTAGTCAGCACCGGCTGATTGACCACCGATGACACCGAAAATTGAAAGTGAGGACAGATCGGATTTTACTTACGCAGTTTATTACTCAGTGCATTCGGCGTATTCAGTGTTTTCGGTGATCCCGTTGTTCTATAGATGACCAATTACATTCAATCTAGTGGGTAGACAGTAACGATGAAGAAATTTACCGAACTGGTCGCCGAGAGCGCCAAACACGTCAATGAGGTGTTCCCGTGGGATCTGGAAGAGCAGCTTCAGGAGAACCCTGATACCCTGATCGTCGATGTGCGTGAACCCTACGAATATGATGCCATGCACATCCCCGGCTCGATCAACGTGCCCCGTGGCATTCTGGAAACCGCCTGCGAGTACGATTATGAAGATACCGTCCCCGAACTGGTCGAAGCGCGGGACCGGGATGTCGTGGTCGTCTGCCGCTCCGGCAACCGCAGCATCTTTGCCGCCGAAGTCATGCAACAACTCGGTTACAAAAGCGTGACCTCGTTAAAAACCGGCCTGCGTGGCTGGAGCGACTACGAACAGCCCTTCTACGACAACAACGGAAACGAAGTGGACGAAGACACCGTCATCGACTTCTTCACCCCGCAACTCCGCCCGGAACAGCTGAGCAAGAAATAATCTCTTTTTTAGAATTCGATTAAAAACGCAGAGGACGCGGAGGCGCGGAGAAAATAATTTTTATCTCATCACTAAGTTATTAGTGCAATATTCGCATATAAATTTCACTATTCCGAAATCATAACTTACAATTTCGGGACTTCGAGTCTTCGTGGTTAACAATAATTTTATTCCTCTGCGTCTCCGCGCCTCCGCGAACTCTGCGTTAATTTCCAACAATCTGGCTAATCGTCGTAACGTTTGCGATCCTTGCGGCGGCCGTTGGGGCCGGCCTGTTGGACGACGATGCCCTGGATGGCGTTGAACTCGATCTTTCTTTTTTCGTGCATGTAGGCTTCGTTCAGTGGCTGGAGATAGTACTCATCGTTTTCGATGACCAGCTGGCGAAAGACATAGCCATTTTCGATCAGGGCGATGACATAGGTGCCGTGGCGCGCCACGCCGGTCGGGTCGACGACGATGATGCAGCGGCGCTTGAACTCCGGCTCCATACTGTCATCCACCACCTGCAGGGCAAATGGCTCGGCGCCGCCGCAGCTTGATTCGGCGGCGGATTCAATGGCGTTTTTCAGATCCTGCATGGCATTACCTCCTGGCGTCTGTGCCCGAATTATAGCGCGAACCGGTTTCACAACACAGTCGCAGAAAGCCCCTTTAAAAGCCGGTTTTTACGCCTCGGGCAGCGGTGAGGGCGGAATGGCCTGCTGTTCTTCTTTTTGTTGCAGGCGCCACATCTGGCGATAAAGTCCGTCACGGGCCAGCAGCGTGGTGTGGGTGCCCCGCTCCAGGATCTGCCCAGCCTCCATGACCAGAATCTCGTCAGCATCGACAATCGTCGACAGACGGTGAGCCACGACCAGCGTGGTATGCTGCTCGGCGACTTCGTGCAGGGCCTTGAGGATCGCCTGCTCCGACTGGCTGTCGAGCGACGACGTGGCCTCGTCAAACACCAGAATCGCCGGATTTTTGAGAATCACACGGGCAATGGCCACCCGCTGTTTCTCGCCCCCGGAAAGTTTCAGACCCCGCTCTCCGACTACCGTGTCATAACCCTGGGGCAGATTCGCGATAAATTCATGGATATGGGCCATGCGCGCCGCCTGTTCAACCTCTTCCTGGCTGGCGCCGGGTCGCGCATACTGGATATTGTAAAAAATGCTTTCGTTAAACAGCACCGTATCCTGCGGCACAATACCAATCGCATCCCGCAGGCTCTGCTGGGTGACCTGGCGGATATCCTGTCCGTCGATCAGAACCCGTCCGGCACTGACGTCATAAAACCGGAACAGCAGGCGGGCCAGTGTCGATTTGCCCGCTCCTGAATGGCCGACCACCGCCACCTTCTGGCCGGGCCGGATGGTAAAGGTCACATCCCTGAGTATGGGACGATCCGGACTGTACGCAAAGGCAACCTGTTCAAAGCGTACCTCCCCGCGCCTGACCTGCAATGGCACGGCATCCGACGCATCGCGTATCTCCTCCTCGCGGTTGAGCAACTTGAGCACCAGATCCATATCCGCGAGGGTGTACTTGAGCATGCGGTAAATAATACCCAGAAAACTCAACGGCATGAACATCTGCAGCATCAGGGTATTGACCAGCACCAGATCACCCAGGCTCATCTCGCCATTGACGACACCATGACCGGCATAAATCATAATAAAGGTCAGACCGATCGCGATGATCGCACCCTGGCCAAAGTTAAGCAGTGACATGGAAGTCTGACTTTTGACAGCTGCTTTTTCCCACTCATCCAGCGTGTCGTGATAACGATGCAGCTCGAACTGCTCATTATTGAAATATTTGACGGTCTCGTAATTAAGCAGGCTATCCACAGCCTGTCCGTTAGCCTGCGAATCCAGCGCGTTCATACGATGGCGGTAATGCATACGCCATTCACTGACCAGCATCGTATAAACGATATAGACCGCGACAGTCAAAAACGTTACGATCGTAAAGCGCGGTTCATACTGACTGAGCAGGATCACCGCAACCAGCAGGAATTCGGCGACAGTCGGCAAAATGTTGAAGACCATGTAGTTCATGATCGAGCTGACACTCTGGGCGCCTCGCTCCAGATCGCGGGTGATATTGCCGGTGCGCCGCTCCAGATGAAAGCGCAACGACAGTCGATGCAGGTGCTGCAAAACCTGATGAGAGAGCTTGCGCATGGCGCCATAGCGAACCCGGGCGAATACGGCATCGCGCATCTCGTTGAAAAATGAACTGCCCAGACGCAGGGCACCATAGCCCAGAAAAAGCACAATCGGCAGGACCAGTGCCTGCCCCTTCTCCACATCCAGGGTATCAACGATTTCCTTGAGCAGGACCGGAATCCCGACTGTCGCCAGTTTAGCCAGAATCAGACTGACCAGCGCGACCAGCACCCGTCCCCGGTAGTCCCACAGATAGGGCAGCATATGGCGCAGATTGCGCAGATCCTGACGGTTTTTGTGCGGGGCGTCGGTGTAGCGGGGAATACTCATAAAAGCGTTGCTGCCAGCCTGAAAAATAAAATATTATCATACCTTTAGGCCATCTTTGTGAGAGAAGGACGGGATTCCCGCTGCTCTGTATGACAATACCCTGTGAGTTGTCCGGCCTCTGGCCTTGTATATTCCTGATTCCGGTGAATGCGGTGAGGTATCGCCAGGTCAGCCACCCCTGTTCACTGATTCAAACACCGTTTAACAAAGCGACCGGTTCCCGGCAAAGCCCTGTCAAGGCGTATTCTCTCCACCTGCTCCGTGACGGCACGCAACACAGCCCGATAGCAGCATTCCGGGGTGACAGAACCGTGCCCGGCCGCGCCCCCGACCTGAATCACCCACCGCAACAGCGAAGCCGCAGCTCACATCCGCGCCTGTCCGGGCTCTGCCAGTTCGAATGAAACCTTTCATCTTGCAGCTGCGCAACCTGCTGGTCCGCAGGGCAAGCGTCAACGATATAGCCAGGGGGGCGACGCTTCTTCTCGCCACGCTGCTGACGCCCCTGACCCTTGTCGCAGAAGAAAAATACGATGCCCTGTATGTCATGAGTAGCCAGGCACAGGCCTACATGACATTCAAAGAGACCATTGAGAATCATCAAAGTCCATCCATATCCCGGCGCAACACTCACTTTTTTGTCACAATCGATGAATTGCAAACAGAAAAACTCAGGGATCTGATTAGCAACAGCCAGACAGTTATTACGCTGGGCCAAAAGAGCCTGCGTAACGTGGCCGCCTTGAGGATTGACACACCCCATATCGCAACACTGATCACATTAGAAGGCTATCGTGAGGTTCTTTCAGAGCAGAACGTATCACAAGGCGAGCATTGTGCCCTCGTAATCGATCAGCCTTTGCACCGGATTGCCCGTGTCATTCGTAACAAATTACCCGATGTCAAGGTTGCGGGAATCATTGCCCCCCCGAGAGACCCTGTCAGAACGAACCCGGGCGATTTATCGCCACAAGAAAAATCCCTGAAGATTGTTCGCCTGCCGCTCGGTAAAAATATTCACTCTACCATACGCGCTTTGTCACAAAACGGCGTTGATGCAATTATCGCTCTGCATAACAAAAAAGTTTATAACCAGAGCACTGCTCGCAACATCCTCATATCCAGCTACCACCTGAATATTCCGTTAATCGGTTATTCCAGCGGATTTGTCAAGGCTGGCGCCTTGCTTGGAATTTATTCTACACCCGAGTCAATGGCAATCGACATGCTGGAGATAAGCGCACAAAAAGATCGTTGTCATAGCGGTAATATTTTATACCCATCAACGTACACCATCGAAGTAAACCCGCAAGTTGCAAAGTCACTCGGGATAAATATTGACACTTCAGAACTGAAACAGACATACCAGGACAGGCCCCGAAAATGAGAAGCATCAAACATAAAGTACTGGCCATAGGAATAATTCCAATGCTGGCAATAGCCTTTATTCTGACGGCATCTCATATTAACAATCGCATGGAAGATGCCGAGTACAGGCTGATCAACAAATCCAGGACGATAACCCGGATGCTGGCCAGCTCACTCGAATATGGAATTGTTTCCGGAAATCGGGAATATACTCACTCATTATTAAACAGTTTTATCGAAAATAAAGAAATACTGGAAGTTGAAGTATATGATACAGACAATAACCTGCTTTATAAAAACTCAGACATCACAAATGGCAAAAAAAACAATACCCCGGAAATACAAATCAAGGAAGAGATCTTTCGTTCCACGGAAAATATAAATGACTATACAGACACAGAATCCACATCAAAACAAAAAGTCGGGATTCTCCATGTCGACATATCAACCCTGTCTCTGGAAAAAGAAAAGAAGAGCATTATAGTAGAAGGAATTGTTATCACCCTTTTGCTTCTCACTATAACCATTATTGCCACGCTAGTCTATTTGAGGCGCATCACAAATCCTTTTATAAAAATGCTGAATGGCATAGATACAATACGCGACGGCGATATCGGACATCAACTTGAGTCATCCCCAATAACGGAGCTCGATGCACTGGCGCGGCATATAAATAACATGTCAACATCATTAAAACAGGCGCGCGACGAGCTGATAGAACAGAGCGACAATGAACTTTATGTGGAAAGAAGCAAGGCGCTTGTAACGCTCGAGTCAATTGGCGAGGGCGTCATTACGACGGATGTTCTGGGAAATATTACCTATATGAACCCTGCGGCGGAAATTCTTACCGGCAGTCGATTCCGCACCATTTCGGGAAAAAGTCTTCACAAAATATTCAAAGTTCGAAAGCCCGAATCAGAATCCATCGATACCTACCCGGTCGAAAAAGTCATTACTGAAAAAGAGAATCTGTACCATGACCCCCACCTGACATTGATCAAACCCGATCACAGCGAGATGGTCATCAAGGATACAGCCAGCCCGATACTCGACCGCTCGGGGGATGTGATCGGTATGGCCCTGATATTCCATGATTTTTCCAGCATCAAGCATATGTCGGACAAATTGGCATACCAGGCATCGCATGATGACCTGACCGAACTCTACAATCGTCGTGAATTTGAAAACCAGCTGTATGATGCCCTTGAAGACGCCAGGGAGCGCGACACAGAGCACTCCCTCTGCTATCTCGATCTGGATCAGTTTAAAATTATCAATGACACCTGCGGTCACCTTGCTGGTGACATTCTACTCAAACAGATAAGTCAGCAAATTAAAAACCGGATTCGCCGACACGATCTTCTGGCCAGACTGGGGGGCGATGAGTTCGGGATTATTTTCTACGATACGGATATCAAAGAGGCCGAAGCGCTCGCCAATGAAGTCAAAAACAGCGTCGCTGACTTCCGTTATATCTGGCATGAAACCTCATTTGATATCGGGGTCAGCATTGGTCTTGTCCCCATTAACGCTGGCGTCAATAGTCATTCCGAACTCCTCATGCGTGCTGACTCGGCCTGCTATATCGCCAAGGATAACGGCAGGAACTGTATCCACACTTATGCACCCAGTGACCGTGACTTCATCCGTCGCTGTGATGAGCTGCAATGGTACAACAGGATCACTGATGCCCTGGAG
>NZ_JAVLAZ010000028.1:26755-30202 GCF_031581315.1 Thiohalophilus sp. | reverse complement strand
CACATCTTGTCGTAGATATCCATGAACGACAGCGGCCCGGAGGTGTAGGCACCGGCGCCGGAGACATACGCGCCCTTGGGACGCAGGGTGGAGAATTCATAACCGATACCGCAGTTGTGGATCACCATCAGACCGCTGTTACCGGCCAGATAGTTGTTGTGCTTCTCGACGGTAAAGTCGTAGAAGGTTTCCGACAGATCCAGGTTGCGCTGTACCGTTTCAACAGGCCGCAGGTTCCGTACCTGCGCAATCAATTCATGCAGGTGCGGAAAGTATTGCTGCCAGCGGTCCAGCCAGACACGACTGATAATATCGGCCTGGTGGTAATTATGATAAAAACCGAGGCGCTGTTTTTCCTTGTGTGAAAGCGCGTCGCTTTCTTTCAGCAACGCCTGCTGCAGCGCCGTGGTCATCCGGTAGCGATCGTACTGGCCGGCCTTGGAGGCAAACTGACCAATACGCCGCTTTTTGCCACTATCCGCCATATAACCGGCGATCACTTTCAGGAAGTCGGAATCGGATATCTTGAGCATGGCGCCGCCGTTATCGCGAATGACATGCCCCTGATAATCGTGTTCGCGTGCCTTGCGGCGGGTGATACCGGCGTGTACCCCAAACTGTCCGAGCAGGGCCTGTAACTCTTCGGCAAAGCGATGGTTCTGGGTCGCGATGGTAACGCTGCCGCGCTCCTTGCTGACTGTGCCGTCGGTATCGATCAGGCCGGCAAGAAACGGCAGGAAATAACGATCCGGGTGGTGGCTAATCCAGGCAGGAACATGCAGTGTCCCGGTCTTGGATCCGGTCTGGTGATCAATAAACTGCGCTGCGCGACTGGCTTCGAAGCTGGCCACGCAATAATCCCAGACGGGTGTTCCATTGACGGTGGTCCCGGCAACCACTTTGGCCTGTGCCTGACAGAAGCGCTCGAAGAACTGTGCGTAACGCTCCACAACTTCCCGCTCTGCCGCGCGAATCTTGAATACCAGGCGTTTGCCGTGGGCTTTGGCGCGTTCCGCCCAGGCCTGGCGGCTCGGGCGATACTCGAATTTTTTCTCATAGGCGCTGCCGTCTCCCAGATGCGCGCCGGCAAACCAGGCCTGCAGGGCCTGCTGTTGATCCGCCTTCCAGGCAAAGCGGTGATGAACCAGGGCGTCATCCGACGTCACTTCATCGGCCCGCACGTAAACCAGCTTGTCATTGCGATAGACCAGTACCGGGTGCTTGATCGAGGTCTTGAGAGAAACGCTGTTGGAGACGATCTCGATGTTCTCCTCGCGCGGGACATGCGTGGTCATGTGCTTTTCGATCCGGCGCATTTCAAAGCGGCCGCTGTCGCGATCAAAGGCAAGAATGCGGGTGTGCTTCTCCTGCACCGCCTGCTCGGCAGGGACCAGCCCTTGCTCGGTCATCACCCGGGTACCGGGCGCCACACACCCCGCCTTCAGGGTCAGCCCCGCCTCGTGCACCTTGTCCAATATATTGTCCATCGAGTCCTGGATGGTGCCGGAGACGGTGCAGTTGATGGTGGAGGTGGCCGGCTTGTGCTCCAGCGCGCCGGCGTTGGAGGTGATGCGCCCGGCGGGGATGGCGCCCTGGCGCAGGGCCCAGAGAAACTGCTCGTACCAGTATTCCTGCTTCTCCTGGTCATCTTCGACGTCGGCCAGTGCCCGGGCGACCCGCTGGTAGGTCTCATCCATGCTCTGGTCGATGATCTGGCCGTCCTTGCTCTTGAGGCGGTATTTTTTGTCCCAGATATCGAGGGATGCGTCCTGGAACGGGATTTCTTTGACGCTGCCTGCGGGCAGCTTGTGTAACTGGGCGCTCATGTATGGTGATCCTCCCGGTGCGCAAAAATTCAATAAAAACAATCACCCGGACCGCCTTGTTATCTACGGCAAGTGGCGTTCTCGGGTACGGCGGGTACAACTGGTTACAGCTAAATCCGGCAAACACTAGATATTGTGTTTGATGTAGGAGCTTAGGACCAGATACCGGCGCTGTCAATGCTTCCTGACGTCTTTTATTTATTAGGGTTTACCCTTAACAAACAATAACTTGCACTATTATCAGGCCGCCTGCGCCAGACCTGTGCAAAACACGATTTTCTGACTCGAAATACTATATATTGTGTTTCTAATATTGGCCCGGGGCGCTGCCCTGGCGGTTAGGGGCTACTCACGTTATGACGGTTTTGCTCAAAACAGCACACACCGCCCGCCCCAACCCGGCTGAATCGGCAACGCATTGGCCGGTAGCACTTGATAAAAATCCGGCCGAGACCTATATCCCCTTCAAGCAGATGGACACTGTGCGCACAGCAACACCTGCGAATAAATTCAACCAACGTTGTTTATTTGCAATTTAAGGAGAACGAATCATGGCTTTAGTACGTTATGAACCCTGGAGCATGCTGAACCAGATCCGCCGCGAGATGGATCAGATGCTGGAAACCACCGGCGACAACGGTGAAAGCAGCGCCATTGCCACCAGCGACTGGATCCCGGCAGTGGATATCAAGGAAACCCAGGACGCCTTCATCCTGCATGCCGATGTTCCCGGCGTGGATCCCAAGGATGTGGACGTGCACATGGAAAACGGCATTTTGACCATCAAGGGCGAACGCGAGTCCGAGAAGAAGGATGAGCGCGAAGGCTACAAGCGGGTCGAACGCCAGTACGGCTCGTTCTATCGCCGTTTCAGCCTGCCGGATACCGCCGATGCGGAGAAGATCTCGGCCAGGAGCAAGAATGGCGTCGTGGAAATTACCATTCCCAAGAAGGAAGCCGTGCAGCCGCGCAAGATCTCGGTCGAAAGCTGAGAGCGTGAGATCGTCAAGTCGAAAGAGGCGGAGTGCCAGGCCTCTCGGCCCTCCCAACCTCGCGATCTGACGACCTCACTACCTGACGACTTCTGACTCGTCGGGTGGCTCAAGCAACGCGGAGCTGCCGAACAATGACCGATGATGCCGGATCCGCCGGCGGCTTGATCCGGCCTGTTTCATGCAATCATATATTATAAGGAGTAACCATGAACGCCATGGCTGAACTGCAACGTGGACTCAACCGCGCCTGGCATTCCATCAGCGAGGGCTGGACCCAGCTGCGCGATCGGGCCGCCCACGCCATTACCCGCTTCAATCCGGTCAAACGCGAAGGCAATGTGGAGTCCGCCGAGGATGTCGGCGTCCTGCGCAGCGCGCGCTGGAGTGTGCTGGCCGCGGATGTGCAGGACAAGGGCGATGACCTGATCGTGCGCCTGGAAGTGCCGGGCATGGAATCTGATGACTTCGATATCTCGGTGGTCGACGATTACCTGCTGGTACACGGTGAAAAACGCCTGCAACGGGAACAGACCGAAGGCGATTACCATATCCGCGAATGTGCCTACGGTGCCTTCCAGCGAGCCGTACCCCTGCCGACAGCGGTCGACCAGGACAAGGCTAAAGCC
>NZ_JAVLAZ010000028.1:25304-26655 GCF_031581315.1 Thiohalophilus sp. | reverse complement strand
GCGCTGCCCACCCACGACAGCCAGGGCAAAGAGCTGCCCAGCCTGGCGCCGATGCTGGAGAAGGTCACCCCGGCGGTGGTCAATATCGCCACCACCGGCCGGGTGCGGGTGCAGGGCAATCCGCTGCTGGATGATCCCTTCTTTCGCCGCTTTTTCGATATGCCCGAGGTGCCCCGCGAACGACGCACCCAGAGCCTGGGCTCCGGGGTCATCGTCGATGCCGACAAGGGTTATATCCTGACCAACAACCATGTGATCGAACACGCCGATCAGATCAAGGTCACCCTGCGAGACGGCAACAGCTACGATGCCGAACTGATCGGCACCGACCCCGACTCCGATGTGGCGGTCATCAAGATCGACGCCGATAACCTGACCGCCGCTCCGCTGGCCGATTCGGACAGTCTGCGGGTGGGCGATTTCGTGGTGGCCATCGGCAATCCCTTCGGCCTCGGCCAGACGGTGACTTCCGGCATCGTCAGTGCGCTGGATCGCAGCGGCCTGGGCATTCAGGGTTACGAGGACTTTATCCAGACCGACGCCTCGATCAATCCCGGTAACTCCGGCGGTGCCCTGGTCAACCTGAACGGCGAGCTGGTCGGCATCAACAACGCCATCTTCTCCCGCTCCGGCGGCAATATCGGTATCGGCTTTGCGATTCCCGTCAATATGGCCCGCAAGATCATGGCCCAGCTGGTGGAATTTGGCGAGGTTCGCCGTGGCCGGCTTGGCGCCCAGGCCCAGGATCTGACGCCCGAACTGGGCCAGGCCTTCGGTCTCGAGCAGGGTGAGGGGGCGGTTGTCACCCAGGTAAATGACGGCTCGCCGGCGGACAAGGCCGGGCTGCAGGCCGGCGACATAGTGACCGCGATCGACGGCAAGCCGATACGTGACGCCAACACGCTGCGTAACAGTATCGGCCTGTTGCCCATCGGCAGCGAGGTGAACATGCAGGTATTGCGCGAAGGCAAGCGCCTCTCGCTAACCGCTACCATTGAAAAACCGGGCAGCCAGCATGCCCAGGGCGGTGAGAAACTGCATGCCCATCTCACCGGCGCCCGCTTCTCGGATATTACCGAAGATCATCGTCTGTACGGCCGTATCGAAGGCGTGCTGGTCAGCGAGATCAAGCAGGGCAGCCCGGCCTGGAGTGCCGGCCTGCGCCCCAACGATGTCATCGTCTCGATCAACCGCCAGCCGGTCAAAAGCGTGGCCGACATGCGCGATGTGATCGGCAACAGCTCACAACTGTTGCTCAATCTCCGTCGCGGTAACGGGGCCCTGTTCCTCTACCTGCGTTAACCTGCTCATCCGTCGGCCGCCCGGCCGACGGACCTTCCGTCACAGACCC
>NZ_JAVLAZ010000028.1:24131-25204 GCF_031581315.1 Thiohalophilus sp. | reverse complement strand
GCGACATAGCATGTCAGCTGGCCCGAACAATGGTATTTTACTCTCCATGAGAAAGCTGCCCTCAACAAGCGATCGCAGGAGGGGCCCGTGCTGAGCCTGGATCTGCGCTCCTACCTGAACCGTCTCTGCATGGTTATTATCGTGCTGGGCACGGTGGTGGCGTTCGTGCTGTTTTTGTATATCCGGGATAACGAACAAAAGAACGTCGAGTATCAGCTGCAGCTGGCTTTTGATGAACATTATAATGCGATTCACGCCGAAGGCGATGTGCTGGATAAAATCATGCAGGCATTGCATGGACTGTACGATGCCTCCGAGGAAGTGGAACGGCATGAGTTCAAACGCTTCAGCCAGGATGTCGCACTGCGCCATCACTATCTGAAAGCGGTCTTCTGGCTGCCCCGTTACCAGTCAGCCCCGTTTACCTACCCGGTGGAGTTTGCCGAACCCATCAGATACCTGGTCGCGCTGGGTGGAATCGACATGGCGGATGAACCGGCTTTCCAGCAGAAACTGGACGCGGCCGCGCGCGAACAACGGTCACTGGTATTACCGGATCGAAACAATGAAGAAACCGGTTCAATGCAATCAATCCGGTTATTTATGCCCGTCTATCCCGAAGAGGGGCTGATCCCGCGCGGCTTTGTCATGTTGCTGCTGGATGTCGACGAGTTTATCGACTCGGCGCTCTCGCATCGCACCACAGCCAAACACACTCTTGATATCGCGATCACCCACGGACCGGACGACCGTGTGCTGTTCTATCACCCTGCCGATCCGCATTCACAAAAAGAAGACGTGTCGCAGTGGATACAGCAGGAAAATGTTGACCGGCGCACGCTGCATTTCCTCGAACAAAACTGGACGCTGCTGATTCGACCGGTTCCCGGCCACTATCCCGAGTCCCTGTCGCTGATGTCATGGTTTGCCCTGTTCGCTACCCTGGCCATCACCTTTTTGATCGCCGGGGTGCTCAACAGTACCCTGACCCGCCGCAATTATGCCGAAACCCAGGTGGCCGAGCGGACCCGGGCCCTGCAAAAGAGTGAGGAACGCCTGGCGCGGCTTTACGA
>NZ_JAVLAZ010000028.1:19983-24031 GCF_031581315.1 Thiohalophilus sp. | reverse complement strand
CCGAGCGGACCCGGGCCCTGCAAAAGAGTGAGGAACGCCTGGCGCGGCTTTACGATATTATCTCTTCCAATCTCGATTTTGCCGACAAGACCCGGCGCCTGCTGGCCTACGGTTGTGACCAGCTGGGGCTGCAACACGGCGTGCTCGCCCATATTGAGCAGGGACAACACACGGTTTTATATGCCTGCTCTTCCGACGCCACTTTACATGAAGGACAGAGCTTTCCGCTGGAAGAGACCTACTGCGGGCAGATGCTGAAGAACCAGGCGCTCACCGCCATCACGCATGTCGGCCTCTCGGGCTGGAGCCAGTTATCGTGTTATCAACAGTATCGCCTGGAGTCCTACATCGGCACACCGATTTATACCGGCGGGCAGCTGTATGGCACCCTCAGTTTTTCCGGTTACGAAGCGCGCGAGACGCCGTTCACTCAGGCCGAGCAGGAGCTGGTACAACTGATGGCGCAATGGCTGAGCATGGAGCTGGTGCATATCCAGTTCGAGGATCGCCTGCTGGAACAGCGCAATACCATCAGTCATATTCTGGAAAGCACGGCCGAGGCGTTTATCGCCGTGGATCGTCAGCAAACCATTTTATATACCAATTCACTGACACAGGATTTGCTCAAGCTCGAGACTCTCGACCTGGTTGGCCAGGACCTGCAAACGGTGGCCCCGCAAACCCGGGAACTGTTTGGCGCCGCCCTGCAGGCTACACTGGAGAACGAACAGTCGTGCCAGTTTGACCGCTATTATCAGGACAATGGCAAGTGGCTGGAGGTGGCCATTCACCCCACCTTGCAGGGGGCGTCCATTTCATTGCGCGATATCACCCAGCAAAAAGCCAATGCCGAGATGCTCTCGCACACCCTCGGCATCAAGAATGCGATTCTCAACAGCGCCAACTTCACGATCATCGCAACCGATGAAAACGGCCTGATCATGAGTTTCAACAAGGCCGCCGAACGCATTCTGGGTTATTCGGCCAGTGAGGTCATCGGGCAGCATAACCCGCTAATGTTCCATGATTCACAGGAGATCGCCGCGCGAGCCAGAGAACTGAGCGAGGAATTGCCAACGCCGATTCAGCCGGGTTTTGAGGTCTTTACCGCCCTGGCCCGCCGCGGAATCCCCGACGAGCAGGAATGGACCTATATCTGTAGCGATGGCAGCCGTCTGCCGGTACTGCTTTCGATTACCGAGATGACAGACGAGCAGGGCAACTGCATCGGCTTTCTGGGCATTGGTGTCGATATCACCGAACGTAAACGTATCGAGCGCATTCGCGACGAGTTTATCTCCACCGTCAGCCATGAGCTGCGTACCCCGCTGACCTCGATTCGCGGTTCACTCGGCCTGTTAAGCGGCAACCTGGGCGAACAACTGCCGGATCAGGCGCATTCACTAATCGAAATTGCCGGGCGTAATACCGAACGCCTGCTGCACCTGATTAACGATATTCTCGATATTAACAAGATCGAGTCGGGCAAAATGGCCTTTAACTATGAGCCGCTACCGCTGGCCGGTTTTTTACAACAGGCGCTCGAAAACAATCTGTCCTATGCGCGCGAATTCAATGTGGCACTGAAACTATCCACCGAAGACAGCGAGACGGAACTGTATGCCGATGAACACCGCCTGATGCAGGTGATGAACAATCTGCTCTCCAATGCCGTCAAGTTCTCCCATGCCGGTGGCACGGTGGAGATCGAGGCCCGGCATCAGCAACATTTCGTACGCATCAGCGTGACCGATCACGGCAAGGGGATTCCTGCCGGGTTTCGGGATAAAATCTTTCAGCGTTTCAGCCAGGCCGACGCCTCGGACAGTCGTAACACCGGCGGTACCGGCCTGGGGCTGAGTATCGCCCAGGCCATCGTCGAGCAACACGGCGGCCAGCTCAACTACGTCAGCCAGCCGGGTATCGGCACCACGTTCTATTTTGATTTGCCGGTCTATCGGCACCAGTCGATCACGCGCATCAAGGATCAGATCATCAGTCTGAGCCCGCCGCAGCCTTATCGCCTGCTGATCTGCGAGGACGATCCGGATATCGCCGGCCTGTTACAACTAATGCTGGCCCGTCACGGTTACCAGAGCGATCTTTGCGCCACTGCCGCCGAAGCGCATGAGGCACTGGCCGACCAGCACTATGATGCCCTGTTGCTGGATATTCTGCTGCCCGATCTCAACGGGCTGGATCTCATCCGCCAGTTGCGCGGCGCAGAAGCCACCCGGACGTTACCTATTATTGTCATCTCGGCCATGGCCAACGAGGCCCGCAGTCAGCTCGAAGGCGGCGCCGCCGACATCGTCGACTGGCTGGACAAACCGCTGGATCAGGATCGCCTGCTCGACTCGGTACGCCGGGCCCTGCTGCATCTGCCGGACAAACCGCGGGTGCTGTACGTGGAGGACGATGTCGATCTGCAAAATGTGATCGGCCGTATGCTGCAGGAACAGGTGGCCCTGTTTCGCGCTACCAGCCTGCAGGAAGCCCGGGAGCAGCTGGCCAGCCAGAATTTCGATCTGATTTTGCTGGATGTGAACCTGCCCGACGGCTCGGGACTGACACTGCTGGAACAGCTCCGGGATCAACGCCCGCCGCCGGCCACGGTGATTTTCTCTAACCGCGATCTGGATAACGACGTAACCACGCAGGTCAGCGCGGCCCTGTGCAAGAGCAACACCTCGCAACAGACCCTGCTGGAAACCCTTGCGGCCTGCCTGCAGCAGCGCACCCGCCCCGAACGGGGCTCGCCAAACGACAAGGAGACGGCATGACCGAATTGCGCAAAATTCTCTACGTGGAAGATGAAGCGGACATCCAGACCATCGCCCGCCTCGCCCTGCAGGATGTGGGCGGCTTCGAATTGCAGATCTGCAGCAACGGCAACGAGGCCCTCGCCACCGCGGAACACTACACCCCGGATCTGCTGATTCTCGATGTCATGCTGCCCGGCATGGACGGCCCTACCACCCTGGCCGAATTGCGCAAAATCCCCGCCCTGGCCGGAACCCCGGCCCTGTTCATGACCGCCAAGGTCCAGCCCCAGGAGCTGGAGCAACTGCGCGCCCAGGGTGCGATCGAGGTCATTACCAAGCCATTTGACCCCATGACCCTGGCCGAGACCGTTCGGCAAATCTGGCAACAAGCCTGATATTTCTCTCGTTTTCAATCGGTTAGCGGGGATTGAAATCCCGCGCAGGGATCTTATGTCGGTAATAACTGAGATAATTACTAGGGCTATAAAAGTTTTATTGGTTTACCTTGACATAATTTATAGAGCTTCTATATTAGTAGATATTAAACAACTAACTCTATAGCGGAGGTGAGCAAAATGGCTGGCGATTTAATCAAGAATTTCCCCCATGATGGTGTGGTTACTGTCAACCGTGTCATCCTGAAACCCGAATACACGATTGACGATCTGCAGGAGCGCGTCGCGTTTCTGTGTGAAAACGTCAAGACCTATCATTCCGACACCGGTTTTGTCGGCGGCTTTGTCTGCCTGAACAGCGGTGCGGTCTCCAACGAGGGTTCCACCATCGGCCAGGCGGTCGAAAGTCCCCTGAAGGAAAAAGAAGCGCTGATTATCACCTTCTGGAACACCTTCGAGGACCACGAGGAATCGCACAAATCCGAGACCTTCCAGCCGCTGTTCCAGCAGGTGCTGGAGCTGTGTGAAAACGGCAACGAGGAAATTGCCTACGAAATGCTCTGGTCCGGTGCCGCTTATTCACCGGAAGAAGCCGAAGCGGCCCGCAAGGCCAAAGAAGACGCAGCCTAAACAAAAGGCGCCCTTCGGGGCGCCTTTTGTCAGGGACGAGGTCCGAGTGACGAGGGACGAGTCCTGATTATTAAAGCGCCCTTCGGGCGCTTTTTTATTTCCAGCTCCGGAATAAATGAATTAGCATCATTTCCATTTCAACTCAGTCTAATTCCCGGACCCGGAAGCTTGCCTCGTCACTCGTCCCTCGTCACTCGGCCCTGTGTTCTAATGCCCTCATAAATATCCCTGTTGTTCTGCCCCGAAGGCAGTGGTGTA
>NZ_JAVLAZ010000028.1:14688-19883 GCF_031581315.1 Thiohalophilus sp. | reverse complement strand
TGTTCTAATGCCCTCATAAATATCCCTGTTGTTCTGCCCCGAAGGCAGTGGTGTATAGTCGGGCGTCTGACAATTCTAGCCGGGCTGCGCGGCAGCCGGATTCCCGCTCCGGCGGGCCCTCTCAGACCACGGCAGCCCGAACGTAAAATAAATGCCCACGCGGCCCAACCTTGAGGAAGGACGGATGATTAAACCTATCGGTAGCGACGAGCTGCAACCGCGCTTTGTCTACGATTCAACCAAACACGATGCATTGAGCAAAGAGGCGAATTCCCTGCCCTCGGTGGTCATCAGCTCCCAGGCGGCGGGCAATGCCGTGATGCTGGGCGGCGGCTACTTCAATCCGCTGCCGGGCTTTATGAACGTGGCCGACGCCATGGGCGCCGCCGAAAAGATGACCCTGACCGACGGCAGCTTTTTCCCGGTGCCGATTCTCTGCCTGCTGGAGAATGTCGACGAGATCAAAGACGCCAAACGCATCGCCCTGCGCGACCCCAATGTCGAGGGCAACCCGGTTCTGGCCGTGATGGACGTGGAAGCCATTGAGGAGATCTCCGACGACCAGATGAACACCATGACCCAGCGGGTCTATGGCACCACCGACACCGAACACCCCGGTGTGGCCGCCTTTAACAGCCAGGGCCGTTTCGCCGTCTCCGGACCGATCCACGTGCTGAACTTCAGCTACTTTCTGACCGATTTCCCGGACACCTTCCGCACTGCCGTGGAAATCCGCAACGAGATCAAGGAACACGGCTGGAACAAGGTCGTCGCCTTCCAGACCCGTAACCCCATGCATCTGGCCCATGAAGAACTGTGCCACATGGCCATGGATCGCCTGGGCGCCGATGGCCTGGTGATTCACATGCTGCTGGGCAAACTCAAGCCGGGGGATATCCCCGCGCCGGTGCGCGATGCAGCGATCCGTAAGATGGTGGAACTCTACTTCCCGCCCAACAGCGTAATGGTCACCGGTTACGGCTTTGACATGCTCTATGCCGGCCCACGCGAGGCGGTACTGCACGCCTATTTCCGCCAGAACATGGGCGCCACCCACTTTATCATCGGCCGCGACCATGCCGGCGTGGGCGACTACTACGGTCCCTTCGACGCGCAGAAGATCTTCCACGACGAAGTGCCCGGCGGTGCGATGGATATCGAGATCTTCGAGGCTGACCACACTGCCTGGTCGAAGAAACTCAACAAGGTGGTCATGATGTGCGAAGCGCCGGATCACACCAAGGAAGACTTCGTCCTGCTCTCCGGCACCAAGGTGCGCGAAATGCTGAGCAACGGTGAAGCCCCGCCGGCGGAATTCTCCCGCCCCGAAGTGGCCAAGATCCTGATCGACTATTACACCAGTAAAGACGCCTGATCAGGCCCTGCCACTGTAAACAAAAGAGGCGCTCCGGCGCCTCTTTTTTTTGTCTCTCGCAAGGGTCGGTGGGACAGCAGGATCCATTCACTATTCACGGTTACCTGGAATGAACGCGGAGGACGCGGAGTCGCAGAGGCGCGGAGAAAGATAAGCTAATAAAAACGACGGGAAGACACCGACTCGGTGCTGTCAGGCGTGAAGTGCGTTCTACACACCGTTGCCCGGAACATAATGGTTTCACTTTCAGTGCTTCGGTGGTTTGGCCAGGAATACAAATAAGAGCAAAGTGATCTGCCATATAAATTTTTCCTCTGCGTCTTTGCGCCTCCGCGTCCTCCGCGTTAACTTTCCAGTGCACAAAAAAAGAGGCCCACCACAGGGTGAGCCTCTTGCCATTCCCAGTCAGGACCGGGTGTTATATCTGGCTGTCCGCGCTGGTGCGATAGGCACCGGAACGACTGGCCCGTTCGTACTGGTCGAGCTGTTTCATGACCAGGGCCATGGCTTCGGTATAGGGTACGGTACCCTGTTTGCGAATGATCTCCTGGCCTTCCTGGCTGACAGCGTAGCGAATGAAGTCACGAATCTTTTGATCGGTCGAGCCCCGTTTGGTTACCAGGTATAACGGGCGATAGAGCACATAATCCCCGTTTCTGATCTTCGCATAGCTGGGCTCGTGACCGTTGAGCTTGAGGATCTTGATATCACGTTTTTTGGCGCTGCTGATACCGGTAACGCCCAAACCATTGATGTTTTCCATGACGCCCTTTTCCACCGGGCCGGACGATTTGACCACGTAGGTGGCCTTGAACTCCTGATCGAAGTTGTTGAACACCAGTTCGCGCAGGGTGCGACCGACACCGGACATCTTGCCCCGGCGGGCATAGAGTTCAATCGGCGCATCGGCACCGCCCAGTTCCTTCCAGTTGGTAATGTTACCCAGATACACCTGCTTCAGTTGATCGAAGGTGATATTGTCGACCGGATTATCCTTGTTGGTCACCACCACAAGTGCATCCCAGGCAACCGGAATCTGGTGAGCATTACGTTCGTCATCCCGGCTCTCCAGCGAGGTTCGGCAGGCGCCGCCGATATCGATATTGCCCGCCGCGGCATTACGAATGCCCTTGGTGGCGCCACCCCCGCTGAGACTGATATGGACGCCGGTCTTGGCCTCGTAGGCTCTGGCCAGTTCCGCCATGAAGGCTTTTTTGGTGATCCCGCAACCAGCCCAGTTAATATCCGCCTGTTGTGTCTGTTCGGCGCTGGCCAGCGCCGACAGCCCGAATAAGGCGGGTATCAACCATAAAAAGTGAAAACGTTTCATTGCGACATCTCCTGATCTGGATATTTGTCTTCTTTCATCTTCGGCAACTTTACGGGTAAACCCCAGATCCGACTGACGATACTGTGTAGGACGTCACACAAATCGTTTTATTCCAGACAGTTGTTATTAACTATATTTAAATATATATATGTCCTTATAGAGAAGCGTTCACACGGTCAGTCACGATCAAAAAAGGGGGCTTGCAGCCCCCTTTGTTTTCATCGTGCCGTTACACCTGACTCAGACATGCCAGCCATATTCATCCGCCTTTTGCCGGGCCAGTGATGGGACATCGGTGGCAACGAAATGCTTGTGCAGGATCTGCACGCCGACCATGTGATTGATGACCGCATCGAGCTTCACCTGCGTTGAGGCGGTGGTGTCCTCGGCTTCATGCAGATCGAACAGCGCCTTGACACCGTCTTTATCCAGAATCCCGGCCTGCTCGATCGCCTCATCGGAGAGGTAGTTATCAGACAGGACCTTGAGGGCGGCCCACTTGTCCGGATCGGTATGCGCCGGTGGCGCCATGAAGGCGAACTTTTCCCGTTCGTATAGCGTCGTGGGCAAAATGCCCTTCATCGCTTCACGCAACACGTATTTCTCGGTGCGGCCCTTGATACGCATGGAGGGCGGCAGCTGGGCGCAATATTCGGCCAGGTGATGATCCAGAAACGGCGGCCGCGCTTCCATGGAATTGGCCATGTCGACGCGGTCTCCGCCCCAGGTGAGGATCTGGCCTTCCAACATCGTCTTGATCCAGACGTACTGGGCCTTGTCGAGCGGATGGCGGCCTTCGAGCATGTCACCGTCCAGTGCCTCGGCAATGGCCTGTCCGGGGGCATAGCCCTCAACTTCCTTGCGCAGGGCAGACGATAGCAGGCCGGGCACATGCACCGCCGAGGCGAGCCAGGGTTGCAGACAGCTGGGGGTAAAGCCCATCAGTTCGTTCAGGGCCGGATCGCTGACTTCGTCCTCGGCCAGCATGGCACCTTTAAACAACTTGTTGGCCTCGGCCAGGATGCTCTCCCACTCGGCCCGTTCGGCCGGCGACAGGGTATCCATGCCGTGCAGGAACATGTCGCGGCGAAAGGCGGGATAACCACCGAACAGTTCATCCGAACCCTCGCCGGTAACCACCACTTTGTAACCGGCCTTGTTAACGTGCCGGCTCATCAGCAGCTTGGCCACACCCAGGGTATTATAGATGGTGCGTTCGGTATGCCAGAGGGTTTCCTCGAAGTTGTCGTACAGATGGCCGGCATTGAGCAACATCACATCCTGATCAGCACCAACCGATTCGGCCATCTCGGTGGCAATCGGGGTTTCGTCGTAATCAGCATCGTCAAACCCGATGGTAAACGCCTTGACCGGGGATTGCTGACTGGCGGCCGCCATGCCCAGAGTGGAACAGGAGTCGATCCCGCCGGAGAGATAACAGGCCACCGGCACATCCGCTTCCAGGCGCAGTTGTACCGCCTGCAATAATTGTTTGCGGACACCTTCTATATAATACTCTTCATCGTCGCGATCGTTTTTCAACCGTTCGCTCTGCAGAGGGAAATCCATGTCCCAGTATTTCTGGTCGGTCACATGGAACTTCCCGTGCCTGCGCTCGATGATCACCACATGGCCGGGTTTGACCTGATTGATATTATCGAAGGCGGTATTGCCCGGCACGGTGGTCTGCATCAACTGATGAAACACACCCTTGGCATTGAAATGACGCGGCACATCGGGATGGGCAAACAGGACCTTGAGCTCGGAACCGAATACGATCTTGTCGCCGGTGTTGGTCCAGTACAACGGTTTGACACCGAAACGATCGCGGACCAGCATCAGCCGATCATGCTGCTTGTCATACAGGGCAAAGGCGAACTCGCCGCGCAGGTGCGGCAGCATGTCTTCCAGACCGAGTCGGGGATAGAGATGCAACACCATCTCCGAGTCACTCTTGGCCTTGAACCGCGCGCCCTTGAGCGTCAGCTCGGCGCGAATCCGCTTGTAGTCGTAAAACTCGCCGTTATGCGCCAGCAACAGGTTATTGTCCTGTGACATAAAAGGCTGACGGGCGCGCTCTTCGTTGAGGTCGATAATCGACAGGCGGGCATGCGAGAACCCCACGCCCTGCTCATCCAGTGTCTTGTAACCAAACCCGTCGGGACCGCGATGATGCTGGATTGCCGCCATGTTGACCAGCAATTGCGGATCGATGGTCTGTTCGGGATTGGCGTGAAATATTCCGGCTATGCCACACATAATCTATTTAGTTAACCTCTGCTATGAATCGTAAATCGTCAGTCGTCAGTCGTCAGTCGTCAGTCGTCAGTCGTCAGTCGTCAGTGAGAGTGCGCCTGTGATCTTACACCTTGCAAGCTCACACCCTGACAATCTCACGCACTCGTTCCCTTACACCCTGGCACCTACTAGCCCCCAGTACCTAGTACCTAGTACCTAGTACCTAGTACCTAGAACCTGACAAGGCTGGTC
>NZ_JAVLAZ010000028.1:0-14588 GCF_031581315.1 Thiohalophilus sp. | reverse complement strand
AGTACCTAGTACCTAGTACCTAGTACCTAGTACCTAGAACCTGACAAGGCTGGTCATGACGGCCATGCGCATGTAGACCGCGCCGCGCGCCTGGGCGAAATACCAGTTGTGCGGGGTGTTATCCAGATCGGTCGCCAGTTCCTCGCCACGGGCCAGCGGGTGCAGAATAATCGATCCGTTCTTCAGCGGTGAATCACTGTCCAGACGATATTCACTACCCAGTTCTTCATAACTGTCACCCACCCAGGCGATGGCATTGATATACACCACATCTGTATCCGGCAACTCGGCGTTCAGATCCGGCGCCACTTTCAGTTTCAGTCCGGCCTTTTCCAGATCTTCTTTCTGTCCCGGGGAAAACGGCTGCTTGGCATTGCAGATGATCACCACTTCCCTGATCGCCGGGCTGAACAGTGCCAGGAACGACAACAGACTGCGCACGGTACGCATCCGGCCCGGCACGCCGATCACGCAGATACGGATCTTTTTGTCTTCCGGAGGATTGTCCATCAGAAATTCCGGACGCCACTTGGCAATCGCGTAGATATCCGCCATGGCCTGGGTTGGATGCTCATCGGTACCGTTACCGGCATTGATGATGGGAATGCGCAGCACATCGAGCATTTCGTAAATGGCTTCCTCGTTGGAGTCGCGCAATACCACCACATCGCCATAGTGGCTCATCATCTCGGCCACGTCGTGTAACGACTCACCCTTGGCCACGCCGGTGGTGGACGGGTCGGTAATGGAGATCACGTCGCCGCCCAGCCGGTGCCAGACGCTTTCGAATGATAGCCGGGTCCGGGTGCTCGGCTCGTAAAAGGCACTGATCAGGATTTTACCCGTGAGCGGAAACTGGCCCATAGTCTGGGTGGTTTCGAACTTGGCCGCCAGGCGGCACAACTGGGCCACCTGCTCACGCGTGAACTGTTTGCCGGAGACCACCGAGCGATTGGCCAGATCTGCCAGGGACGCCGGGTCCTCGGGGATTTGCTCCATCAGTGACATGGGCATATCCAGCCCATCGGTCCAGTTGGTGGGCTCAATACGCTCGTCGAGCTTGGGATGTGTTTTGTCTACCATAACTGTTTTTTTATCCAGTCTCTTATCCATAAATAAATCAGTATCAACGGCGTCAGCGTGGAGACTGCCACGGCAGCCGTTACGATAAAAGCGAGAAACCCGGTACTGGCTGTCATGTTGCGCTGCCCTCCCGGCTCTGTTTCAGCTGTTCCCATTCAAATTCGGTTTGTGACAACGCCATGCTGATAAAGACCGTCAGCATGGAGACCGCCGCCGACACCAGCGCCGCCACATAAAACCCGATGCCAAAATAGGCCCAGGTGCCGCAACCGGTCCCCAGTACCATGGCCAGCAAGGCCCCGGTTGCGTTGGCTCGCTTCCAGTATAGCCCGGCAACAACCGGCCAGATAGCGCTGGCGACAAAAGCGCCCAGATATTGCAGCAGGCTGCCCAGGGTGGAAATGCGCGGCAGGCAAATCAACCAGGTAATGACACCCAGCAGTATCACGATCCGTTTGGCCATCACGCGCAGGCGTTCATCGCTGGCCCGGGGATTGATATGCCCCTTGTAGATATCGGTCAGGACCAGATCGCTGGTCGCGGCCAGCAGCGAGTCGAGACTCGATGCCAAAGCCGAGAACACTATAATAAAGACCAGCACGGCACCGCCAAAACCCAGCAGTTCGGCGGCGACCATCGGCCCGACCATATCCGCGGCCGGCACGTTCAGTCCCAGCGCCGGTGCCGCCAGGGCGATAAAGCCGGCCACAATCGGGATGGGCACCCAGATAATGCCCGCCAACAGATAGGCCCGAAAGCCCACGTCCTTGCGAAAGGCAAAGGCACGCGACCACCAGACATTGGAATGAAAAATTTCGCCGATGCCAAACAGCAGATTGTTAAACAGGAACATGACGGCAGCCGGCATCAACAGATTCAGCAGCTCGGGGCGGTCTTCCAGCAGGCTGCTGTGCATCTGATCGAAACCGACTTCGTTGATGGTCAGAATCGCCAGGGTCACGACCCCGCCGATGATCAGCAGGGTCTGGATAAAGTCAGTACCAATAACCGCGCGTAAACCACCCAGCAGGGTATACAGCACACAGATCGTCAAGATGACCGTCATGCCGACCTGGTAATCGATACCGGTCAGGGCATGAATCAGCACGCCACCGGCCATGCCCAGACTGATCAGCCAGCCGATGGCATAGCACAACGAAATCACCAGAAATACGCGCCAGGTCCAGACACCGTAGCGCAGGCGGATAAAATCACCACTGGTATAACCGAACGGCAGCAACTGACGAATACGACGCGCCAGTGGCGCGAACAGCATCAGACCCACCGAACCCAGCGAATAACCCAGCATGCCCCACAAACCCAGTTGCAGGGCAAACTGGGGCGCGACCATGGTGGTGTTGCTGGTCACCCAGGTGGCCATGGCCGTGGCAGTCCCCAGGGCCATCCCCACACGCCGACCGGCCAGCATGTAATCATCCAGCTCTTTGTTCTTGCGCCCCAAGAACCAGCCCAGCCAGATCCAGATCACACTGAAGATGGCCAGGATCAGCCAGCCGACATTGGGATCAAGAATCGCGGAGTTGACGCTATTCATGCCACGACCTTGTTGATCTCCTTGATGGCGTCATCGGTGGTCATGACCCGGGAGTAGCGATCCTTGACCGTACGAATCGTCGCCGTGTGTAACTCCGGGGTCACGGTAGTGCAGCCATCCGCGATCAGGGTCGTGTAAAACCCGAGATCACTGGCATCGCGAATGGTGGTGGAAACGCACTCGTTGGTATAGACACCGCAGACAAACAGCCCGGTGACCCCCATGTTGCGCAGCACATATTCCAGATTGGTGGCATTGAATACGCCGCTGGCGCTTTTGTTGATCACGATCTCATCGCCCACCGGTGCCACTTCCGGAATGAACTCCGCCTCCTTGGAACCGGGTGCGGCATGCAGGCCAAGACGTTTGTGGCCGGGGCTGCGATCGCGCCCGTCCTGAGTCAGGGACTGGATGCGAATGTGGACGACTTCCAGCTTGTTGGCGCGAAAAGTATCCTGCAGGCGCCGCACGTTGGGTAGCACCGTATTCTCCAGCGAATCGAAATAAAACTCTTCGGCCTCATGCGGCATCTGTTCCCTGTCAACATTGGCGAAAACGCCGAAACCCCGTGCGGCGTCCAGATATTGCAAATCGATTACCAGCAGAGCGGTATGGTGTTCCTCCAGCGACTGCTGAATCGCCTGTACCGGGGTAATCGAGGCACGATATTTTTCTTCAAGGGGATCGACATCCAGAAACTCCGGATTCAGATCCAGATCTTCACTCAGATCAAACGTATCATCGGTCATGCGGCTTGTTCTCCGGCAATTCTGTACAGCGCATTGAGCATAACATTGGCGCCACGCTCGATATCCACCAGTTCGGTCCACTCGGCCGCCGAATGACTGCGTCCGCCCTTGCTCGGGACAAAGACCATCGCGGCCCGGGCAATCCTGGCCATCATCTGGGTATCATGGGCGGCGCCACTGGCCATAACCAGCGGTTCATGATTCAGCTGTTTGGCCACATCTTCCAGATCCCGGACCAGTCCCAGGTCACACTTGACCGGGGCGATCTCACTGAGAATCTTGAATTCGAACATCAGGTTACGTCGCCGGGCAATCGCGGACAACGCCTTGCGAAAGGCGTGCTGCAGATCCTCGAGGGTATGCTCGTCAGTATCGCGTGCCTCCAGGGAAAACTCGACCCGTCCCGGGACCACGTTGGGCGCCCCCGGCTTGATATCCACCCGGCCGATGGTGGCCACGCTGCGCGCCGAGCCGTTCTCTTCCAGGATACGCTGAATCTCGCTGGAAAATTCCGCCAGCCCCTGAAAGGCGTCGTTACGCATATGCATGGGCGTGGTTCCGGCGTGGTTGGCTGTACCGATTAAACTGACTTCCCACTTGAACAGCCCGGCGATGGCATCCACCACGCCGACGCTCAGACCCATCTGATCCAGTATCGGCCCCTGTTCGATATGCAACTCCACAAAGGCATGGATGGCCTCCGGGCGATAACGGGCATGCAGGGCGTGCATCGCGTCATAACCGCGTTCCTGCATCGCCTCGGACAGGGTAATGCCATCGAGATCGATCGCCTGATGGATCGATTCAGGGGTTAACTGGCCGGCGATCGATTGCGAACCGACCATGCCGCCGAAACGGCCCTCTTCATCGGTGAACGAGATCACTTCCATCGGATAGCGCAGCGGCAGATTCTGTTCCTTGATACTGCGCAGACACTCCAGCCCGACCAGCACGCCCAGTGCGCCATCCAGATGGCCGGCGCTCGGGACCGTGTCCAGATGCGAGCCGGTCACGACCGCCGGCGTCTCCTCGTTCCAGTTGAGCCGGCCATGAATATTGGCGGCACCATCTTCATAGACTTCCAGCCCGGCTTCTTCCAGTTGTTGTTTGAACCAGGCGCGGCCTTCCATATCGCCATCGCTAAAGGCCATGCGATACAGACCGTGATCCTCGCGACGCCCGATGGAAGCCAGCGTTTCGATGTCTTCCTGCAGGCGCTTGGTATTAATTGATAATGTCACTGTGACTCCTTACTGTGATAACGACGGTTGCCGATCAGGATCGCAATCACGATCGATAGAAAAACAATGGCACCGACGATGAAAAATCCCAGGGCCCGTGACAGAGGGTGATGTTTGACCTGGACCTTGACGATGTCAGACCAGGCACCGGCGGCACCGTCATCCACCGTCCGGGCGCGATAATAATAAGTGCCGTCGGAACGACCGGTCACGACCCTTGCCCGGTCACGACCCTGATAAAGAGGTTCTGCATTTTCGAACCGGGCGTTGTCGGCTTCCTGAAGCTCGACAGGGGCGTTATCATCCGCGCTTTTCCACTTGAGTTGATAATATCCGGCCGTGGCGACATCCGTATCCGCCTGCAAGTCAATCGCGAAGGAAAGGGACGGGAGACACAACAGTGAACACAACGCCGCGATGAGTATTCGTATCCGCACAAAGCCGGCAGCCCGGTTGCCAACTCGCGACAGACGCCCGATCGAACGGGTTAAACGGCTTGTTGGTTCAGAAGAATTCAATGAAGTATCCATTATCTTCACTGCAACAAGGCCGGGCGTATACATTGGATATGACACGTAGCCTGAACAGTGCAGCGAAATTTGTCATCCATTCTGCCATGACTGCCAATAAAATTCACATTGCCCCAAAAGTCTAGTTAAAAGAGATACTTATTGCCAGCCAGGCTGACGCGGACGAATCGGTATCGCGTGGAGGGCGCAGACACCCTGCAAACCCTTTGCCTGGCAATACACAGACCGCATGACCCGGAATGACACCTTATATATTGTCCGTTGCGCCCAAAGCGATAAGTTCCGGCCAGACGCGCCTCATATTTTGCATGGGCGGGACAGGAGACGTTAAAGAAACATGCGGGTCTCAGGAAACTTATACCCGATCTAAATATAAGTGAATTTTATTTCCACTCATCGCGGTGATCGGGGTTTAAATTTGTCGCCAATCAGCTATAGTTGGCGCGACCTCAACTGAAAGCTTAAAACTCCCGTAAAAACAGATGCTTAGTCGGGCTATGGCTATCTCTCTTCGGGTAGGGGGCAGGCCCGGTCAGTATCTCCGTCTGGATACAGTTAATCCATAACTATTTTAGTATATAATGATTTTATAAACCTTTTAATAACCCTGATTAGTCACTGTGCGTGGCGGCCCCTATAATCGCGCACCCCATTAAAAAGGCTAGGTTTGACGATGGCAGTTATACATGACCCGATTCAGAAGCCCGAAGGGCGGACTGAAACCAAGAATACCACCTGTTATATGTGCGCCTGTCGCTGTGGCATCCGTGTCACCGTGCGTGACGGGGAAGTGCGTTATATCCAGGGCAATCCCGATCATCCGCTGAACAAGGGCATCATCTGTGCCAAGGGTTCCTCGGGAATCATGAAACAGTATTCGCCGGCCCGGCTGACCAAGCCGCTGATGCGCAAACCCGGTGCCAACCGGGGCGATGCCGAATTCGAGGAGATAAGCTGGGATCAGGCGTTCGACATGCTCGAAGAGCGCCTGAGTCACCTGCGCGCCACCGATCCGAAGAAATTCGCCCTGTTTACCGGCCGCGACCAGATGCAGGCCCTGACCGGCCTGTTCGCCAAGCAGTACGGCACGCCCAACTACGCCGCCCACGGCGGCTTCTGCTCGGTCAACATGGCCGCGGGTATGATCTACACCATCGGCGGTTCCTTCTGGGAATTCGGGGGGCCGGATCTGGAGCGTGCCAAGCTGTTCGTGATGATCGGCACCGCCGAGGATCACCACTCCAATCCGCTGAAGATGGAGCTGTCCAAGTTCAAGCGCAACGGTGGCCGCTTTATCTCCATTAACCCGGTGCGCACCGGCTACTCCGCCATCGCCGACGAGTGGGTGCCGATCAAACCCGGCACCGACGGCGCGCTGATGCTGGCCCTGACCCACGAAATCATCAAGCAGGGTCTGTTCGACCGCGACTTTCTGGTCAATTACACCAACTCCGCCGAGCTGGTGAATCTGGATGAAAACAGCTCCGAATATGGCATGTTCGTGCGCTTCGAGGTCCCCGAAGAGGAAGGCTGCTTCGATCCGCAGAACAAGCTGTGGTGGGACCGGGAGCTGAACAAGCCGATCTCCACTCACACGCCGGGCGCCGATCCCTACCTGCTGGGTGAGTTCAAACTGCCCGATGGTACCCCGGTCAAACCGGCCTTCCAGATGCTGACCGAGCGCGTCCAGCAGTACACGCCGGAATGGGCCGAGAACATCACCGGCATTCCGGCCGAGACCATCCGTCGCCTGGCCTATGAAATGGGCATCACCGCCCGCGATGAGAAGATCGAACTGCCGATCGCCTGGACCGACGTGTGGGACAACGAACACGAGTCCGTTACCGGCAACCCGGTCGCCTTCCATGCCATGCGCGGTCTGGCCGCCCACTCCAACGGCTTTCAGACCATTCGCGCGATGAGCATCCTGATGTCGATCCTCGGCACCATCGACCGTCCCGGCGGCTTCCGTCACAAGGCGCCGTTCCCGCGCCCGATTCCGCCCTGCCCGAAGAATCCGACCTCGCCGGACGACGTGCAGCCGAATACCCCGCTCAACGGTATGCCGCTGGGCTGGCCGGCGGACCCGGACGATCTGTTCGTCGACGACAAGGGTGAGCCGGTGCGGATCGACAAGGCCTTCTCCTGGGAACATCCGCTGTCGGTTCACGGGTTGATGCACAACGTGATCACCAACGCCCACCGCGGCGATCCCTATAACATCGACACCCTGTTCCTGTTCATGGCCAATATGGCGTGGAACTCCACCATGAATACCGATGAAGTGCGCAAGATGCTCAACGACAAGGACGACAACGGGGAATACAAGATCCCGTTTTTGGTCGTGGCTGACGCGTTCGAGTCGGAAACCGTCGCCTATGCCGACCTGGTGCTGCCCGATACCACCTACCTGGAGCGTCACGACGTGATGTCCATGCTGGATCGACCCATCTCAGAATACGACGGCCCGGTCGACTCGGTGCGTATCCCGGTGGTGCCGCCGACCGGCGAGTGCAAGCCCTTCCAGGAAGTCATCATCGAGCTGGGCTCGCGGCTCAAACTGCCGGCCTTCGTGGATGAAAACGGCAACCGCAAGTTCCGCGATTATCCGGACTTTGTCACCAACTTCGAAACCGCCCCGGGCTCCGGCATCGGCTTTCTGGCCGGCTGGCGCGGCAAGGGTGGCGAAAAAGCCATGCGTGGCGAGCCCAACCCGGATCAGTGGAAGATGTACGAGAAGAACAACTGTGTCTTCCATTACGAGCTGCCCAAGTCCTACCAGTACATGCGTAACTGGAACCAGGGTTACCTGCAGTGGGCCCAGGGCAACGGCCTGACCCGCTATGCCGAGCCGATCAACTGCCACATCTACTCCGAAGTGCTGCAGAAGTTCCGCCTGGCCGCGCAGGATCGCAACCCCGGTGGCCGGGTTCCGCCCAAGCATCTGCGCAAACGTATCGAGACCTTCTTCGATCCGCTGCCGTTCTATCATGAAACACTGGAATCGCAACTGAGCGACAAACACAAGTATCCGTTGAATGCGATTACCCAGCGGCCGATGGCCATGTACCACAGCTGGGACTCGCAGAATGCCTGGCTGCGACAGATCCACACCTACAACTATCTGCATATCCATCCGCAGACCGCCCGGGCGGCCGGTATCGACGATGGCGCCTGGATGTGGGTCGAATCCATGCACGGCAAGGTGCGTTGCCTGAGTCGTTACAGTGAGGCGGTCGAGCCGGGTACGATCTGGACCTGGAACGCCATCGGCAAAGCCAGTGGCGCCTGGAACCTGAGCAACGACGCCAATGAATCCAAGCAGGGCTTTTTGCTGAACCACGTGATTGGCGAGGAACTGCCGACCCATGAAGCCGGCGAGCACATTTCCAACTCGGATCCGGTCACCGGCCAGGCCGGCTGGTATGACGTGCGCGTCCGGGTCTACCCGGCGGGTGAAGGCGAAGAACCGGTCACTTTCCCGCAGTACGAGGAAATGCACGCGGTGCCGGGCACCCCGCCACGTCGCAAATGGCTGCAGTACTTCGCCGGCATGTTCAACAAGCAAAAAAGCTGATAACGCCAAGAGCCACAAACAGGGATGTTTTGACTCTTTGCTGAGAATGCATCGATAAAGGTTAAGTGATATGACTCAACTCGCACTTGTAATCGACCTGAACGTTTGCGTGGGTTGCCACGCCTGCGTCACCAGTTGTAAACAGTGGAACACATCCGGTGCCGCCGGCCCGCTGTTCGATGAAAACCCGTATGACAAGGACCCCACCGGAACTTTCTTCAACCGGGTCCAGACCTACGAAGTGGGTAATTACCCGAACACGGAAACCATCCATTTTCCGAAGAGCTGCCTGCATTGCGAAGACGCGCCCTGCGTGCCGGTCTGCCCGACCGGCGCCAGCTACAAGCGTGAGAACGATGGCATCGTGCTGGTGGACTACGACAAATGCATCGGCTGCAAATACTGCTCCTGGGCCTGCCCGTACGGCGCGCGCGAGCTGGACGAAAAAGAGCAGGTGATGACCAAGTGCACCCTCTGCGTGGATCGCATCTACGACGAATCCCTGCCGGAAGCCGAGCGCAAGCCGGCCTGTGTCATGGCCTGTCCGACCAACGCGCGACTGTTCGGTGACGTACACGATCCCGATTCGGAAGTGTCGGTCGCGATTCGCGAGCAGGGCGGTTACCAGCTGATGCCCGAATGGGGCACCAAGCCGGCCAACCATTATCTGCCACGTCGCAAGACCAAGATGCACATCCATGAAGACGAGCTGGTGCGCGTGGATAATCCGCTCAAGAAAGAGGATATCCGCCACAAGACCACCAAGGATGTCACCCTGGACGACTGGCTACTCTAAAACAAAGTGACGAGGTACGAGGGCCGAGTGACGAGGAAAAGCGGAATACTCCTGTTTTTTCTCTCCTCGTAACTCGGCCCTCGTCCCTCGTAACTCAAATTCGGAGAATTTGTCATGCATCCTGCATTTTCGGTTATTTTTCTCACCACTCTGATCGGTGCCGGTCAGGGGCTGTTTCTGGCGCTGTTCAGCGGTCAGCTGTACTCCGCCGTCAATCTGCTACCGGCGCAGAGCAGTAATTTCTATGTCACCGGCAGTATCATCGCCCTGGTATTGATGGTTGGTGGCCTGGCGGCGTCGTTTTGGCACCTGGGCCGTCCGGAGCGGGCCTGGCGAGCCGCCAGCCAGTGGCGCACATCCTGGCTGTCGCGGGAAGTCATCATCCTGCCGGCGGTCATGGGACTGGTGTTCATCTACGGCGTGCTGCACTTGAGCGGCTGGCAACCGAACTGGTTCCACAACGCGATCCCCAACCAGCCGGCGCTGATCGTCGGGGCGGTCACGACGCTTGCCGTGTTTGCCCTGTATATCGCCACCGGCATGATCTACGCCAGCATCAAGTTCCTGCAGGAATGGGCCAGTGTCCTGACCGTGATCAACTACACCCTGCTCGGTGCCGCCTCCGGCTTCACCCTGGCCACTGCTCTGGCGGCCTGGCAGGGCTCCGGCCTGACCGGCTTCTACGGTACCTGGGCGGTCATCCTGACTCTGGCCGGCCTGATCAGCCGTGCCGCCTCGCTGTATCGCAACGCCCGGATCAAGTATAAATCGACCGTGCAAAGCGCCATCGGGATGCGCCATAACGCCGTGGTCCAGAAATCCATGGGGATGATGGGCGGCTCCTACAACACCCGGGAATATTTCCATGGCGCCAGCGCGGCCTGGTTCAAATCGATCAAGTACATCTTCCTGGTCCTGGTGTTCCCCGTGCCGCTGATTCTGCTGTGGGCCGGCCTCACCGCCGCCAGCGTCCAGGTTCTGGCCGCCGCCTTCGTGGTGCAATATGTCGGCCTGCTGTTCGAGCGCTGGTTCTTCTTTGCCCAGGCCAACCATCCACAGAATCTGTACTACCAGACCATCTGATTGCCGCCGGCAATCCCTGAAAAAGCGCATCTTCGGATGCGCTTTTTTTTGCCTACCACGTAAAAATTAGGGTAATCCCCAATAACGCTCTCCCACCCTCCTCATATATGCTGGAAAGGAATAATGCCCATGTAAAATAATGGACTTAATGGCATCGCATCAGAGCCTAAAATGGACACAAAAATTTGAGAACCGTGTCACATTGCCGATAACACTACGGGTTGCGAAGTTCAGGAGAGCCCTGGCGCACAGCCAGGCCGGCGCCCCCCCGGTCTCTTCTGAAAATCGCAGTATTCGCCCGAAAAAGGAGTGTTCAGGGGCAACAGAGCCATTGCGGTCTCATGGCGCGATACCGCGAGCGCTCGGTCAACAAAAGCCAAATACAAATAATGAAAAAAGCCACAATCCATGTAGTTGACGATGATCAGTCCGTGCGCGAATCCATTGAATGGCTGATCGATTCTGTGGGGCTGAATATCCGGACCTACGGTTCCGCCAATGAGTTTCTGGACAACTATACCGAGGACTCACTCGGTTGCCTGATCCTTGATGTGCGCATGCCGGGGATCAGCGGTCTGGATCTGCAGCATATTCTTGCCGAGCGGGGCATCGATCTGCCTATCGTCTTTGTCACCGGCCATGGCGATGTCCCCATGGCGGTGCGCGCCCTGAAGAACGGCGCGGTCGATTTCATCGAAAAACCGTTTAACGATCAGGTACTGCTGGACACGATCCAGGCCGCAGTGCAAAAACATCGCGATCGACTCAAACAACGTGCCGAGCTGGAAAACCTGCAAACGCGCTATTACAACCTCTCCACCCGCGAGCGGGAAGTCATGGACCGGGTCGTCACCGGAAAGCCCAATCGGGATGTGGGCGAAGAACTGGGCATCAGCGTGAAGACCGTGGAAGTCCATCGCGCCAAAGTGATGGAAAAGATGCAGGCCCGCTCCATCGCTGACCTGGTCAAAATGGCCATGATGATGCGCGAAACCGGCAACGGCAAGAATTCGCGTTAGCAGAATTCAGGTACCATGTTTTTGAAATCATTCGAACAAACGCGGAGTACGCGGAGGCGCGGAGCCGCAGAGAAGATCATTATATTTGCCACATAGCCGGTAGCTCTGTGCACATGATACGTTCTACGCACTATTTCCCCGCTTCATTTCCAGCAGACATGGAAACAACCACTGAAGACATCGAGTGAACTGTTCCAGCTAACTTCAGTGTTTCGGTAGTTAGTGAACATTGTAAGTGGGCACAGCTGAAAACCCGGTTACGTCATTACCAGAAACCGGGTTTACTCTGCGTCTCCGCGCCTCCGCGCCCTCTGCGTTAACTTCTGGCCATCCGTAAAAATGACTAAATGTCGCTGAAGCTGATGACGCGGTTTCGGCCGGCATCCTTGGCCTTGTAGAGCGCTTCGTCGGCGCAGGCGATCAGCATTTCGGCGTTGGCAGCGTCATCGGGGTAGCATGCCAGGCCGGCACTGACGGTAATGTTGATTGTGGCGTTGTCGCTGATGGTAAACGCTTTTTCCTCGACCAACTGACGTATGCGCTCCGCGGTGTCCCGTGCATCCTTCTCCGAAGTGTCGGTAAGAATCATCCCGAACTCCTCACCCCCATAGCGCCCCACGTAGTCCGACTCCCGGACCTGCTTTTTTAACAAAGAGGACAGAACACGCAGGGTATGGTCTCCGGCCGGATGTCCGTAGGTGTCGTTTACCTGTTTGAAATAGTCGAGATCCATCAGCAACAACACAAACGGGTGTCGGGATCGTTTTGCACGACGCACTTCATCCTGCAATCGCAGCTCAAACTCCCGTTTGTTCAACAACCCGGTAAGGCTGTCATAAGAGGCGAGAAATTCCAGCTCATCGGCCATGTTGTTAAAGGTGTTGGCCAACTGGCCAAATTCGTCCCTGTTCTCCAGCTCAATTCGATGGCTCAAATCGCCATTACCGAAACGCTCGGTGCCCTCGCGCAACAGGGTGAGCGGCCTGAGTACCTGGCGGGCCAGCCGGTTACCGATGTGGATCGCCACCAGTACCCCGGCGAGAAACACCACCAGCAGCAACACCTGAATCTGTTGCTGGTTATGCAGCGCATTTTGATAGTTGGTGCGAATCTCAACCTGCAGAGTCGTATAGACCTCATCCAGTATCCGGCTGGTTTTCTGCTGCTGCTCTTCAAAGTGGGTGATGTCCGCCAGCAGGATGGTGTGACCGGTGCGATCCCGCTCGATAATCGCCTTGCCCAGCGCGACCAGTTCGCGCCAGCTTGCCGCGGCGCGGCTGATGTCCCGGCGATATTCCCGCAGCAGGCCTGAATTGTTCAGCAACGCGGTGAACTGGCGATCGATATCCCGGGTCTGTTTGCCGAACCGCTGACGCTCGCGCTGGCTGCCGGAAAGCAGGTATCTGTCCAGCGGCATATCGAGCTGCAGGATGTCACGATGAAGCTCGCTGACGGGCAGGCCCACCGGCAGGCTCTCCTGAATCACCGACTCGAACGAATCAATGGTCTGCAGATAAAGCAGATAGCCGACAATGCCCAGCAACAACAAGGGCAGCAGCATCAGGCCGGTACCGAGCAGCATTCGCTTTCGTAAAGAGTATCGCATTCGTATTGCCCCGTCCGCGGGGATGTCTTCGTCGTGACTCAGGGTTTACCCCTACTTAAGTAAGTATCAGGGGTATCGGCAGAGGATATCACTACTTTAGAATATTTGAATTAGTTCCAAGTAAGCGCTTACCAACTATCTATCCCGGATGAAACACTCTTCATGTCGGGCTAGACTGGCGCTGTTAGATCGGCTCACAATGGCTTCAATTAACCGGATTTTCAAAGGTTTTTCAGTACATTACAAACTACTAATTTTCGCCTATAATGATCCTGTTACCTGGGCAACACACTCGGTTATTTTATGGCAGACCTCATCGACCCCTTCGGCAGACGCATCGAATATGTCCGGCTCTCGGTCACGGACCGTTGCGACCTGCGCTGCAAATACTGCATGCCGGAAGGTTTCAAGGATTTCGAGGAGCCGGAAGACTGGCTGACGCCGGATGAAATCGAACGGGTGATCGGGGCCTTTGGCCGCCTCGGGACCCGCCGGGTCCGCGTCACCGGCGGCGAGCCGCTGGTGCGCAAGAACCTGCCCGGGCTGGTCGCCCGGCTGGCCGCCCTGCCCGGGATCGAGGATCTGTCGCTGAGCACCAACGCCACCCGCCTGGACAAGCACGGCCAGGCCCTGTTCGACGCCGGTGTCAGTCGCATCAATGTCAGCCTGGATACCCTCAAACCCGAGCGCTTCAAGGAAATCACCCAGGGCAAGCTGGAGAAAGTCCTCAACGGCCTGATGGCCGCCAAACAGGCCGGCTTTCATCCCATCAAGATCAATATGGTGGTCATGAAGGGGGTCAATGACGACGAAGTGCAGGACATGGTCGATTTTTGTATCGAACACGACTTTACGCTGCGCTTTATCGAGACCATGCCGGTCGGCGAAACCGGCCGCGCTGCCACCGATCAGTACATCAGTCTGCAGGACGTCAAGGCCCGCCTGGCCGAGCAGTACGAGCTGATACCCGGTATGATGCCCGGCGGCGGCCCGGCCCGCTACGTGCAGGTCGCCGGCACCGAACTGCGCATCGGTTTTATCACCCCCATCTCCCAGCACTTCTGCGAAACCTGCAACCGCGTGCGGTTGTCCGTGGACGGCACTCTGTACATGTGCCTCGGCCAGGAAGAAAGCTATCCGCTGCGCGAACTGCTGCGTGCCGGTATCAGCGACGCCGAACTGGAACAGCACATCGTCAAGGCCATTGCCCTCAAACCCGAGCGCCATGAGTTCAACGAAAAGCCCGAACAGGTGCTGCGCTTCATGTCCATGACTGGCGGCTAGCGCCGCAGGGGCTAGGTGCTAGGTGCTAGGTACTAGATTGTGGGAGGGGCTTTCAGCCGCGACCT
>NZ_JAVLAZ010000121.1:0-5958 GCF_031581315.1 Thiohalophilus sp. | reverse complement strand
CGCGGATCCTGAAAGGTAATCCGAAAACAGCTGCCGCCGGTAGCGACCGGTTCATAGTTTAAATGGGCCTGGTTGGCTTCGGCCAGTTCCCGGGAGATATACAGCCCCAGGCCGGTGCCGGAGGTGGCCGTGGTGTAAAACGGTTCGAAAATATGCTCGGCCACGTTCGAGGGAATGCCCGGGCCGTGATCCACGATATCGATGAACGGTCGGCCCGACTCCTCGGTCAGCGCGGCGCGGATCTCCACCTTGGGGAAGCCGGGATATTCCTCGCTGTGGCGCACGGCGTTATGACACAGGTTGGTCAGGATCTGATCCAGATGGGTCGGATCGAAACGCACCTGCAACTGCGAAGGGTTGATGGTAATCCCGATCAGTTCCGGGTGCAGCCCCTGGCCGGAGAGAAACTCGTGCACGAATTTGGGTAAGAACTGATTGAGTTCGATGAGCCGGGGCGTGGAATGGTCCCGCCGGCTCAGTTGCATGATGTTCTCGACGATGGTGTTCATGCGTTTCGATTGATCGCCAATGATCCCGGTCAGGCGTCGGTCGTGCTCATCCAGTTGCGGTGATTCACCGAGTAACTGACCGGCGTGGCTGATGGCGCCCAGCGGATTGCGGATCTCGTGGGCGATGCTGGCCGTGAGCCGGCCCAGCGCCGCCAGCTGCAGCTGCTGGGCCTGGCGCGCCAGGGCGGTGGCATCTTCCAGAAAGATCAGGGTGCCGGTGGCGTCCTCCTGGCCGAGGCGGGCAAAGCGGGGCATTACCCGGGGATGTTCGGCCGAAGGCTGGATCATCTCGATGTCGGTGGCCGGATCCGCTTCCCATTGATGCAGCTGATCGGCCAGCTCCGGTGAAAGCGGGTCGAGTCGGCTGTGGTGGGTCGCCGAGGGCATGCCCAGCATGTACCAGGCCGATTCGTTCATCAGGCGAATCTGATCTTCGTTGTCGACCACAATAATCCCGGTTTGCATGCGCTGGATAATATGTTCGGTCAGTTGCGACATATTGGCCAGGTCCAGCCCGCGCCGCTGGGCCAGCGCTTCCGATTCGCGTATGCGATGGGCAAAACCGTGTACCGCCAGGGCGGTGACAAACAGGACCAGGCCCAGGATCCCCGCCTGGGTGTAGTTGTTGGGTTCGCCGAGGCCGATGTACTGGGCGTAGAGCTGTTCGGCCAGGACAGCCAGGGTGGCCAGGGCCGCGAACATCAGCGGATGGCGGCCCCCCATGACGATACTGCCGCCGGCCACGGTGACAATCAGCAGGGTTCCCAGGCCACTGGTGATACTGCCACTGGCATGCATCAGCAGGGCGGTGGCAAGAATATCGGTACCGATTTGCAGATAAACCTGGATATCAAACCGCGGCCAGCGGTTGCTGATAAGCAGAATGAAGACAATGGCGGCTGCAAAGTAGAACAGGGAGACCCCGTAAAACAGCACCGGATCGTGGCTGGCCAGAGGCGGTAACAGATAGCCGCTGTAAAACAGGCCGGTAAACAGGCCGCTGATTAACAGGCGATAGAGATTGAGCAGGGCCAGCGGTTTCCAGATCTGGATGTCGCTGTCGCCTGCGCCGACAAGAAAACGGTTGCCTTCGGTCTCCGTGCTCATAAATTAGCGTGGTCCGGCGCCGGCTTAACGATCGCGGGGCAGGTGCGCCCGGCTGCAGTAATAATGCCCGTCCTGCTCCAGCGCTTCTTTTTCGGGCACATGGGTGCCGCACTGCTCGCAACGGACCATATTTTCAATGGGGCGGGTCGGCTGTTTTTTTGACGCCGAACGACGTTGCTGGCCCAGGGCCTTGAAACGCTGATAGAGACGGATAATCAGCCAGATTAGCAGGGCCAGCAGAATAACGCGCACCAGTCCGGGCATGGGAATTCCTGAGTCGAATGTACCGAACGGGCATGATAACCCAATTTGCCGCGGGATATCCCGGCGCGGGTTTTGCGTCTGCCCCCGGATTGTTCCAGAATAGGTGCTGGCTTCTCCCAGAACAAGAATATGAATCTTCACGAATTTCAGGCCAAGCAATTGTTTGCCCGCTACAACATTCCGGTGCCCGAGGCGCGGGTCGCCGAGTCGGTCGAGGCGGCGCGATCCGCCGCTCGCGAACTGGGGGGTGCGCAGTGGATGGTCAAGGCCCAGGTGCATGCCGGCGGCCGCGGCAAGGCCGGCGGGGTGGTCAAGGCCGGCTCGGCGGAGGAACTGGAAGCCGCGGCCGATCGCCTGCTGGGTTCCCGGCTGGTGACCGGACAGTCCGCTCCCGAGGGGCAGCCGATCAACCAGGTCTTGATCGAAAGCCCGAGCGACATCGCCGCCGAGTATTACCTGGGCATGCTGGTGGATCGCGCCCTCTCACGCGTCGTGTTCATGGCCTCCGCCGCCGGCGGCATGAACATCGAGGAGGTGGCCCGCGAGACACCGGAGAAAATTCTCACCGTGCCGGTGCACCCGGCTGCCGGACTGCAGGGCTATCAATGCCGGCAGCTGGCTTTTGGCCTGGGCCTGGAAAAACAGCTCAAGTCCCTGACGGCCATCATGCAGGGCCTGTATCGACTGTTCATGGACAACGATCTGAGTCTGGTGGAGATCAACCCGCTGGTGCTGACGGCCGACGGTGAACTGCTGGCGGTGGATGCCAAGATCAATCTTGATGACAGCGCCCTCTACCGGCATCCGGAGTTACAGGCGCTGCGCGATGCCAGTCAGGAAGATGAACGGGAAAATCGCGCTCATCAGCACGGCCTCAATTACGTCAGCCTCGACGGTAATATCGGTTGTATGGTCAACGGCGCCGGGTTGGCGATGGCGACCATGGATCTGATTCAACTGCATGGCGGGGCGCCGGCCAACTTTCTCGATGTAGGGGGCGGCACCACCGCCGAGAAAGTTGCGGAGGCGTTCAAGCTGATCCTCTCCGACAGCAAGGTGAAAGCGATCCTGGTTAACATCTTCGGCGGCATCGTGCGCTGCGATCTGATCGCCGAGGGCATCATCCAGGCGGTGAAAGAGACCGGGCTCGAACTGCCGGTGGTGGTGCGCCTGGAAGGGACCAATGTGGATCAGGGCAAGGCGCTGTTACAACAGAGCGGGCTGGACATTATTGCAGCGGATGGACTGAGCGACGCGGCGACCCGGGTGGTCGAGGCCGCCGGAGGGCAGGCCTGATGGCAATATTGATCGATAAAGACACCCGGGTGATCGTGCAGGGCTTGACCGGCAAGCAGGGCAGTTTTCATGCCGAGCAGGCCATCGAGTATGGGACAAAGATCGTCGGTGGCGTCACGCCCGGCAAGGGGGGCACGACCCACCTGGAACAGCCGGTGTTCAATACCGTCGCCGATGCGGTGCGTGAGACCGGCGCCAATGCCAGCATGATCTACGTGCCGGCCGCCTTTGCCGCCGATGCGATCCTGGAAGCGGCCGATGCCGGTATCGAAGTGATCGCCTGTATTACCGAGGGCATCCCGGTGTTGGACATGCTGCGCGTTAAAGCTGCATTGAAGGACAGTGACAGCTATCTCATCGGTCCCAACTGCCCCGGTATTATCACGCCGGACCAGTGCAAGATCGGTATCATGCCCGGTGCCATTCATCAGCCGGGCGGGATTGGTATTATCTCGCGCTCCGGCACGCTCACCTATGAAGCTGTTTATCAGACGACCCAGAACGGGCTGGGCCAGAGCACCTGTATCGGCATCGGCGGCGATCCCATCCATGGACTGAATTTCGTCGACTGTCTGTCGCTGTTCGAAAACGATCCCGCCACCCGCGGCATGATCCTGGTGGGCGAGATCGGCGGTGGCGAAGAGGAAGAGGCGGCCGAGTTCATCCGCCACCATGTCAGCAAACCGGTGGTGGCTTACATTGCCGGCGTTACCGCACCGCCGGGTAAACGCATGGGTCATGCCGGTGCGATTATCTCCGGCGGTAAAGGGACGGCCGAGGGCAAGTTCACTGCCCTGCAGGAAGCCGGGGTTATAGTCAGCCGCTCTCCGGCCGAGATGGGTCAGCTGATGCAAGAACAGCTCGGTAGCTGAGCCCTGCATCAGTTCTACTATTAAAAATGATCCTCGCCAGAATGCGCCGATGCGGGAATACCTTGAATATTTTCAGTCCGCCAATCAACGCCAATGAACGCGAATGTGAAAAACAGAGTTTGCGTTTATTCGCGTTCATTGGCGGATTAGAATCGCCTTGCTGTTTTGCAAGAGATCAATCCGGGGATGAGTGCAGAAATGCGCCGATGCCGGAATACGTTGACTATTTTCAGTCCGCAAATAAACGCCAATGTACGCGAATAGGAAAACAGAGTTTGCGTTTATTCGCGTTCATTGGCGGATTAGAATCGCCTTGCTGTTTTGCAAGAGATTAATCCGGGGATGAGCATAGACATGCCTGAACAGGAACTACGGATCGCCATTGCCCAGATCAATCTGCTGGTCGGGGAGATGGAGGGTAACGCCCGGCGCATTATCGAGGCGATGCAGGACGCGCGGGATAATCTACAGGCCGATATACTGATTACCCCTGAACTGGCTCTCACCGGCTACCCCCCCGAGGATCTGCTGTTACGCCCCGGTATGTACGAACGTATCGACCGGGCCCTGTTACAAATTCAACAGCAGGTCACCGGGATCGATCTGCTGCTCGGTTATCCCGAGCAGACGCCCGAAGGGGTCTATAATTCGGCGGCGGTAATTCGCGAAGGGAAGATCATCGCCCATGCGCGCAAGGAAAACCTGCCGAACTACAGCGTATTTGACGAGAAGCGCTATTTTACACCGGAACACGATAGTTGCGTGGTTCGTATCAAGGGCGCCAATGTCGGTATTACGATTTGCGAAGACATCTGGTTTCCCGAGCCACCACAACGGCTCAAGCAAGCCGGTGCCGATCTGATTCTGAATATCAACGCTTCGCCGTACCATATTAATAAAGGTTACGAGCGAGAACAGGCCGTCGCGGATCGTTGCCGGGAAACCGGCCTGCCTGTGGTGTATGCCAACCTGGTCGGCGGTCAGGACGAGCTGGTGTTCGATGGCGACTCGTTCGTGATGAACGGCCAGAGCACTGTGACCCAGCGTGTTCCTGCCTTTACTGAAAAGCTGGAACGGGTGCGTTTTAAGCAGACCGAATCGGGCTGGCAGCCGGTACAGACCGATGTGTTGCCGGCGCCGCTGTCGACTACCGCCAGCGTCTATCAGGCCCTGGTGCTGGGGGTGCGCGACTTTGTGCACAAGAACGGTTTCAACGGCGGGGTTATCGGCCTGTCCGGCGGAATCGATTCGGCCCTGACCCTGGCCATTGCCGTCGATGCGCTGGGCGGTGACGAGATCGAGGCGGTGATGATGCCCTCGCGCTATACCGCCGACATGAGTGTGGAGGATGCCGCTGAACAGGCGCGCACCCAGAGTGTCAATTACCGGGTCATTGCCATCGAACAACCCTTTAACGCTTTTCTTGAGATACTGGCTGATGAATTCGCCGGCCTGCCGGTGGATACCACCGAGGAGAATATCCAGGCCCGTTGCCGCGGCGTGTTGCTGATGGCCATCTCCAACAAAAAACGCAAAATGGTCCTGACCACCGGCAACAAGAGCGAGATGGCGGTCGGTTACGCCACGCTCTACGGCGACATGGCCGGCGGCTTCGATGTGCTCAAGGATGTGCCCAAGACCCTGGTGTATGAACTGGCCAATTACCGCAACACCCTCTCCCCCGTGATTCCACAACGGGTCATCGACCGCCCGCCCTCGGCAGAGCTGGCACCCGACCAGCAGGATACCGACAGCCTGCCGCCCTACGACGTGCTGGATGCGATTCTGGAGATGTACGTGGAAAAGGACATGGGACTGGAGGATATCGTCTCCCGCGGTTACGACCGGGAAATCGTGCAAAAGGTGATGCAGATGGTGACGCGTAACGAGTACAAGCGTCGTCAGGCGCC
>NZ_JAVLAZ010000120.1:0-5962 GCF_031581315.1 Thiohalophilus sp. | reverse complement strand
CAGCGGCGGGATGATTTCTGCCAGTGACGGACAATTTAAAACGATCATGATGTTAACGGCCCGTTTGTCCCGGATTACCCGCTATTTCCCGCTGGAATCGTTGAGTCTTATTCGCCTGTGGGTGCTGCTGTTTCCCATTGGCGTAATATATATACAGCACTGGGCCAGTACGTTCTTTGGCCTGCTGATTCTTACCGGCCTGGTCCTGTGGCCGATGAAACGGGCTTCCGCGCCACCGCTGCATCGCGAAGAGAAAGTGCTGCTCTGGATTCTGGGCGCCTATTTTATCGTGGCCATCCTGTCGATTACCGCCAATGGCTGGGATGCGGCTGGGCAGAAGGCGCTGGGCAATGAACTGAAATTCCTGTTCATTATTCCCTTTTATCTGGTGGTCCGTCGTTGCGAGGATTTGTGGCGCTATCTGTGGGTCGGTTCCTGGCTGGCGATCGTGGTGACCGTGGGATTCGGGCTGCATGAGCTGTATGTGCTGGATCAGTCACGGGCGATCGGACACTACAGTCCACTACTGCTCGGGCCGGTATTGTTGATGATGATTGCTCTGCAACTGCCATGGTATCGGCATATTGCCCGCTATCACTGGCGCAATGCGATTGGGGTTCTGGTGGCGCTGGCCGGATTGTATATCGTGCTGATGTCCGGCGCACGCAGTGCCTATGTGGCACTGCTGGTAGTGACGGTTGTGGCCTTTGTTTATTATTTCCGCGCGCGCAACTCGGTACTGGTTACGATTGCCGCATTCATTCTGATTGGTGTTAGTTATACACAGATTGATCTGGCGCAAAAACGTATCGACCAGGCAATTGATGATGTGCACAGATATGTTGCCTATATGGTGGAAGAACCGGATAGTCCGAATCCGCATGGCGACAGCAGCGCGGGTAAGCGGCTGGAAATGTGGCGGGCTTCGGTATTTGCTGCGGCGGAAAAACCTTTACTCGGTGTCGGCCGGTATAATTTCCCTGAAAAAACGACGCAATACGTCAGGGAAAAACGAATCAACAAAAGTGTGAAACAGACCAATCACCCCCACAGCGTTTATTTTGAGGCGCTAGCTTCCAAAGGTGTTCTGGGCTTGACTGCGGTGCTGGCGCTCTATTTGTATCCATTATATTTTTTTGTGCGCACGCGACAGGCTTCACGGGAAAGTGCCTTCACCGGCATTGCGTTTATTACATTAATCATGGTGTACGCCATTTCCGATGCGGCTCCAACTTATCACAATAACTACACAGCAGTGTTCCTGACCTATTTGACGGTGATTTTTGCCTGGCACACTCGCCAGATTCACAAGACAGACAAAGAGGAAACCGTCAGCACGACCTGATGTTGACGAAGATTGGTAGCGGCTATGACTCAGAATACAACTTCACCCCTGTTTACAGTCCGGCCCGGCGGGAAGTTGCAGGGCCGGCTGCGTGTCCCGGGCGATAAATCGATCTCCCATCGCAGCATCATGCTTGGCGCCCTGGCTGAGGGGACGACCCGGGTGAGCGGGTTTCTCGAAGGGGCTGATAATCTGGCCACGCTGAATGCGTTTCGGGCGATGGGCGTCAGTATCGACGGCCCGACAGCGGGCCAGGTGGTGATCGAAGGAGTTGGCCTGCACGGACTCAAGACGCCGGCGGCGCCGCTGGATCTGGGCAACTCCGGCACGTCCATGCGCCTGCTCGCCGGGCTGCTGGCGGCCCAGTCGTTTGATTCAACTCTGCTGGGGGACGCCTCCCTGAATAAACGGCCGATGAAACGGGTCACCGGGCCGCTGGCCGAAATGGGGGCGAAAATCGAGACCAGCGAGGCCGGCACGCCACCGTTGCGGATTCACGGCGGTCAGGCGTTGCACGGGATTCACTACGCCATGCCGGTGGCCAGCGCCCAGGTTAAATCCTGTTTGTTGCTGGCCGGCCTGTATGCCGCGGGCGAAACCTGCGTCACCGAGCCGGCGCCGACCCGGGACCACACCGAACAAATGCTGGAAGGCTTTGGCTATCCGCTGCAACGGGACGCTGCTACCGCCTGTTTGTCCAGCGGCGGCAAACTGATGGCCTGCAATATTGATGTGCCGGCGGATATTTCCTCGGCGGCGTTTTTCATGGTCGGGGCCAGCATTGCGCCGGGCTCGGACATCACGCTCGAGCATGTGGGCATCAACCCGACCCGCATCGGGGTGATTACCATCCTGCGCCAGATGGGCGCGGATATCACCCTGAGTAACGAGCAAACCGTCGGCGGCGAACCGGTGGCCGACGTGCGGGTGCGCAGCGCACCGCTCAAAGGCATTCATATTCCCGAGGATCAGGTCCCGCTGGCCATCGACGAGTTTCCGGCCCTGTTTATCGCCGCCGCCTGCGCCGAGGGCGAGACCGTGTTGACCGGCGCCCGCGAGCTGCGGGTCAAGGAGAGTGACCGGATCCAGGTCATGGCCGACGGCCTGCGGGTGCTGGGCATTGATGCCCGCCCCACCGAGGACGGCATGGTCATTCGCGGCGGGACGCTGGGCAGCGGTACGGTCGACAGCCACGGCGATCACCGCATCGCCATGGCCTTTGCCATGGCGGCCTTGCGCGCCGACGGACCGATTACCGTCCGGGACTGTGAGAACGTGGCCACCTCGTTCCCCGGCTTTGTGGAACGGGCCGCCGGAGCCGGGCTGGCCATCAGTCAGGAGGGCGAGGTATGAGAGAACTGGCACCGGTATTGACTCTCGATGGCCCCAGCGGCTCCGGCAAGGGGACCATCGCCAGTCGGGTGGCTCGGACCTTGAACTGGCATTTGCTCGACAGCGGTGCGCTCTACCGGCTGGTGGCTCTGGGCGCCACCCGGCGTGCCATTGATATGGCCGATGAGGACGCCCTGGCGGACTACGCCTTGCAAATGGATGTGGATTTCGAAGTCCTGCCGGACAGCGGCGAAGTGGTGGCCAAACTCGACGGCGAGCCGGTGGGCAATGCCATCCGCACCGAGCAGGTCGGCAACGACGCTTCCAAAGTGGCGGCGCTGGGAACCGTGCGCGCGGCCCTGCTGCAGCGCCAGCGCGATTTTCGCCAGCCCCCGGGCCTGGTGGCGGACGGCCGCGATATGGGCACCACGGTCTTCCCGGATGCCGGCCTCAAGATCTACCTGACCGCCAGCGCCGAGGTGCGCGCCGAAAGACGTTATAAACAGTTGAAAGAAAAGGGAATAAGTGCTAGTCTGGCCGGCCTCCTACGGGAGATCACCGAGCGGGATGCGCGCGATACCGAGCGCCAGTCCTCGCCGCTGAAACCGGCCGCCGATGCCATTGTGCTGGATACCTCCACGCTGGACATCGACCAGGTGGTCGAACAGGTCCTGGCCGGGTGTCGGGACCGTTTTGCCGTGTAGCGGTCAATGAAGTGGGCGGAACCCCGGGGTTCCGCCTGTGTGTTTAATCAACCCCGCAGTTTCGACTGCATATAGACAAGGTCACGCTGTGGCCTGAGGCGAAATACAACATGAGCGAAAGCTTTGCACAGTTATTTGAAGAAAGTCTGAATCAAACCCAGATGCGTCCCGGCGCGATCATTACCGGTACCGTTGTCGATATCAATGATGACTTTGTCGTCGTCAATGCCGGCCTCAAGTCCGAGGGCGTGATCCCCGTTTCCCAGTTTTTCGGCGAAGAGGGTGAACTCGAAGTCAGTATCGGTGACAACGTGGAAGTGGCGCTGGACTCGGTCGAAGACGGTTTTGGTGAAACCCGTCTGTCACGCGAGAAAGCCAAGCGCGCCGAAACCTGGACGAAACTCGAAGCCGCTCATGAAGCCGGTGAAACCGTGACCGGTGTCATTACCGACAAGGTCAAGGGCGGGTTTACCGTCGAGCTGGATCATATCCGCGCTTTCCTGCCAGGTTCCCTGGTAGATGTGCGCCCGGTGCGTGACACCAGTTATCTCGAAGGCAAGGATCTCGAATTCAAGGTTATCAAGCTGGATCAGCGTCGTAACAACGTTGTGGTCTCCCGTCGTGCCGTGGTCGAGGAAGAAGGCGGCGCCGAGCGCGAAGCCATCCTGGAAAACATGCAGGAAGGGGCCGTGGTCAAGGGCGTGGTCAAGAACCTGACCGATTATGGTGCGTTTGTCGATCTCGGCGGTGTTGACGGTCTGTTGCACATCACCGACATGGCCTGGAAGCGCGTCAAGCACCCGAGCGAAATCGTGCAGGTCGGTGACGAGATCGAAGTCAAGGTTCTCAAGTTCGACCGTGAACGCATGCGTGTCTCCCTGGGACTCAAGCAGATGGGTGACGATCCGTGGGTCGATATCTCCCGCCGCTATCCCGAAGGCACCCGCCTGTTCGGCAAGGTAACCAACATCGCCGATTATGGCTGCTTTGTGGAGCTCGAAGAAGGCGTGGAAGGTCTGGTGCACGTTTCCGAAATGGACTGGACCAACAAGAACATTCACCCGAGCAAGGTTGTCCAGCTGGGTGATGAAGTGGAAGTCATGGTGCTGGATATCGACGAAGAGCGTCGTCGTATTTCCCTTGGCATGAAACAGTGCCAGGAAAACCCCTGGGAAGCCTTTGCCGCCGAGCACAACAAGAACGACAAGGTCAGCGGTACCATCAAGTCCATTACCGATTTTGGTATCTTCATCGGTCTGGACGGCGGTATCGACGGCCTGGTGCATCTGTCCGACATTTCCTGGAACGTGCCCGGCGAAGAAGCCGTGCGCAACTACAAGAAGGGTGACGAAATCGAAGCCGTTGTTCTCTCCGTGGACCCGGAACGCGAGCGCATTTCCCTGGGCGTCAAACAGATGGACAAGGATCCCTTCTCCAACTTCCTGGCTGAAAATGCCAAGGGCAGCGTGGTCAAGGGCACCATCACCGAAGTGGATCCCAAGGGCGCCACGATCGATCTGGGTGACGGCATCGAAGGTTACCTGCGTGCCTCGGAAATCTCCCAGGACCGTGTTGAAGACGCGCGCAGTGTCCTCAAGGAAGGCGAAACCGTTGAAGCCAAGTTCACCGGCGTGGATCGCAAGAACCGTCAGATTTCCCTGTCAATTAAAGCCATTGACTCGGATGCCGAAAAAGCCGCTATGAAGGATTACAGCGGCAGCACTGGCGCCACCACGACCCTGGGCGATCTGCTCAAGGAACAGATGGATAACAACGAATAACGCCACAACCGGGCTGTTGCAAGTCTGCCCTGAAGGACGGATTATGACAAAATCAGAATTGATTGAGATTCTCTCGCAGAAGCAAGGTCAATTAGCCTACAAGGATGTGGAGCTGGCCGTGAAAACCATGCTGGATCACATGGCGACCACGCTGGCGAATGGCGAGCGAATCGAAATCCGGGGTTTTGGCAGCTTTTCCTTGCATTACCGGCCGCCACGCATTGGCCGCAATCCCAAAACCGGGGATTCGGTCGAACTGGCAGCCAAGTATGTCCCGCATTTCAAGCCCGGCAAGGAGCTGCGCGAGCGGGTCAACGAAAGCATGGAACGGGTCGAGATCCAGCCCGGTTGATTCGTTATCAGAGGGTGGCTACCATTCCAAAGGCGGCAAGAGCGAGGCTCCTGCCGCCTTTTTAGTATCTAGCGCCCTTCGGGCAGGGACGAGGTGCTGGTTACGAGTGACGAGGAGATTTTGCAGGGGCTGATTTTATATCACCCCTCCCTAAACCCTCCCCTTGCAGGGGAGGGAATGATCTTGCTAGTAGCTGGATTTGTAGGAGGGGCTTGACGTACATGGATGTACTAATGTCGCGGGAGGCAGGACGCCGTGAGCGACTCAGCCGCGACTTGCGAGAAGAGGCACAACCGTCGCCGATGGAATCGCCTCCCACAAGGGCCCTTCGGGCGGGGCTAGCTGCTAGTTACCAGGTTCTGGTAACTGTCTTGTAGGAGGGGCTTGACGTACATGGATGTACTAATGTCGCGGGAGGCAGGACGCCGTGAGCGACTCAGCCGCGACT
>NZ_JAVLAZ010000119.1:0-5975 GCF_031581315.1 Thiohalophilus sp. | reverse complement strand
CCCGCGTCGGATATCAGCGCCTGACGCAACTTGCTTCGCTCTTCAGCGGTTAAACGACGACTCACGGAGATAGACTGATTGGGCATGGCCGGGGAGGTATAGACGATTTTCAGACCATTGCGATCCTCTTCGCTCATGGCATTTCGATAGTAAGCGGTACGGACCACAAACGCCTCGCACTGTTTCTTTTGAAAGGCGTTGTATACCGCCCCCATACCGCCTTTTATCCCCCGCACGACCGGCTGGCGCACGGGATTGCGAAAGTGTCCCAGGATACTCAGGGTGGAAAGGTTGGGCGGGGAAATACCGCAGAACTTGCGGCCGATCATATCATCCGGCTCATTCACCTGGTCATTGTCCGCCGCGGCCAGCAGATGAAACTGTAATGAACCTGGCAATCTGACCAGCATCTCATGGTTGAGGTGGGCGACCCGCCAGGAAGCGAAATGCGGCCCGTCGAAGACGATGTCATAAACATCGTTCCGCATGTCATGTTGATAACGCAACCAGGCACCCGGATGCTGGTAGCGCACCGGCCGGTCGAGAACCTCGCTGATATAATTGGCCGTGGCCTCATATTGTTTCTGGCCGGCCTCGCTTGACTCACGCGGCGGTGCTGTCATGATCAATGGCTCGGCCGCCAGCAGCGGCTGCAATACACAATAACCGAGTGCCAGCAAAAGCATGCGAGCTCTCATGGTGCCCCCTTTGATGAATTTGTTCGCGCCGGAATTGTTATTGTTAGCAAGAATGAAAAGTCTGCCCCGGCACACAGAGCAAGGCATTCCAGCCTTTACTCCATGCAAACTTTGCGCCGACAGACATCCTTGCGTAACTATTCACGGATGAGGAGCCACAACCCTTCAAATCGCTACACTCGTCACAAAAATTGTTCGAGCCGCCGTTCTATTGTCCGCAATATATTGCGGTTACTTTGCTGCACCCTGCAGTCTGACTGTTTGCAGTTTGCACCGCACAATTTTCCAAAGCTGCGTTATACTCCCTGTCACTGGCTTGATTACCGGATACTGTGCAAGTGACTCTACCCGCTCTGGATATTCCCTCCCAGGACCTGTCGCGCCGGGCGCGCCCGCCCATGCGCGTCAAGAAGCTGCGTGAGTGGCTGCACAACCTGCCGACCGCCAATACCCGCAAGACCGTTCACCTGTTTATCCAGCAGCTGGAGCAGCTCAACCAGACCGCCTGCCCGGCGGAGGATCGCCTGCAACTGCTGGATACCCTGCGCCCGGTCGCGCGCCAGTTGCTTGTGACGCTCGCGCGACATCTGAAGCAGGCCAGTATCCCGCTGAGCCAGAAAAACCTCGATACCTACAACGATTTGCACACCCTGCTGAGCGGTATGGCGGCGGGCTACAAAATCGTGGTCAGCGAACTGGCCGCAAGCAAGCCGGAAAAGGAACACCCCCGACTGCTGTTACGTGAGTCGATCTATCACAGCATCCAGTATCTGGGTCGGCGTCTGCTGACCTGCTATATGGTTTATGCCACCGAGCCGGAGCATGTCTGGCAGGAACTGCACCAGTTATACCGTTATGCCGAATCACAGGGTTTTCAGGACCAGCCGGTCGATGATCCGGTTCCCGATTACAGTCTGCCTGTTGCTTACACCATCGACCTGGTTTACAAGCGTTCCCTGTTGCTGTCACTCGCCGAGCCCTATCACCTGATGGCCGGCGAAGCGGATGATATTCATTATCTGGTCTCGGCCTGGACGCACTGTTGCCATTTATTGCCATTGCCCGGTCATTCGCTGGCCGGGGAGTTCGCACTGGACTTTGAATCGGATCAGCCGCCACGCTTTATCAGCGAGGAGATCCATTGGCAGCCACGGGACGGACGCCTTATCGAGATCGACGAGGTCAAACAACGCCTGGATGCGCATCTGCAGCGGATCCTCAAGACCGCCATGCATAACCTGGAAGAAGATCGTCACTCCATGGTGCTGCGCTATCAACGCGACATGTTGCTGAGGCTCTCGGATGCATGGGAAGGCGCGCTCAAACGCCAGGCAACGCGCCACAGCCACTCTGCCACGATTCGCATGGCAATGGGGTTAAATGCCGCGCATCACTATCTTAATCAGCGTAACGCCTTTACTCCGGAGATGGATGAGTTCGTAATCAAATATCGTGATGAAGTCGACATTGCGCAGGAGGTCATGGCAACGGCCTATGATACCGCCATGCAAAAAGACAGTTACCACGCGCATGATTACAGCGCCAATCCCTGGTGGCAGCAAAACGCCAGCGCCCATGGGGCGGCACTGGCCTGTACCCCCGAATCGGGTTGTTCCAACGTCAAAGTGGGTGAAATTGTCGCCTGGTGCGACAACGACCGTTGTCTGCACTGGCAGCCGGGCGTGATTCGCTGGCTCAAGACCCGCCCGGCCGAAGGCATGGAGCTGGGTATCATGAGCATCGCCAACTCGGCGGTCGCCGTGGCGGTGAAGGGCCTGCAGGGCACCGGCGAGGGCACCGACTATTTCCGCGGCCTGCTGATCCCCAAACAGGTATCGGCACAGCAGCGACGCAGCCTGATCGTGCCGGCCTCGGTGTTCGATATTGACTCGGTGCTGTCGGTCAACATGAAACGCCGGCTGTTTTACGTACGCCTGAAAAAACTGCTGCTGTCGACTCACTCCTTTAACCAGTTCGAATTCGAGGTTATGGAGCGCCCGCCGGTGGATCCCGCCACGCTGTTTATTGCCTGAACCATTTCAGCCTTATTTCAGGGTACCCAGGAACCGGACGGTATAGTGCGGAATTGTGATACAATGTAACACCCGGGCTTTCGACTTTTTCTATATCAAACATTCGAGCCAATCACACAGAATAAATACCTGTTGATGCTCTTCCCGTAATAATACTTCATAAACAAACATCACACACTTCGGGGGATACAACGTGTCACAAACACCGCTATATAAAAAATTATCTAAAAAAGGCTACAGCCCAGCCAAAGTTGCCGAGGTAGGCGTTTATTTCCCTGAGAACTCGAATATACGAAATTATATTGATGACGGAATACCTGCTTTATTGGTAGAGCCCGATCCCCAGTCGCTTGAGAAAATATACAACCAGTATTCAGACTATGAAAATGTTGAGGTATATCCTGTTGCCGTCGGCGACGAGAGCGGTAATCTAGAACTGGTAAAAGCGGGGGCTTCCACCTACGCCAAGAATCTCGAAGTTACACCTGCTATCGTAAACAGCGGGGCCGCCAAAAACTCAAGTGAAACCATCAAGGTCAAATGTGTTCTATTTAATGAGATAGACCCAGAAGACATAAACTTAATCAGTATCGATATCGAGGGAGGAGAATGGTATGTTATAAAACACATGCTAAGCCGCCCCGATGTTATATCTATAGAGACACACGGCGGCTTGTATACCAATCCCTTTATGCCCGAAATAAATTCATGGCTTGACCAGAACGGCTACAAACTATGGCACAGAGACGGAAGTGACTCTATCTACATAAAAAACGAACTATTTAACCTGTCTTACTTTGACAAGATAAAGTCATATTTATATGGGATATACCTGCAATACAAGTCATTACGAAAAAAAGTGAAACGTGCAATCCGAAGAAGCCTGGGCCTGACATAATCAGAGCCAATAGTATCCTGCACCTTTATCTTTATTAAACCCAGAGATAATCCTCAACACGCTCCCCATTGTCGCCCAATGGTAATTGCAGAATGTGTGTGGCGTACCAGAACGGACTCTCGCGCATTTGTCCCGCCGGTGGATCCCGCCACGCTGTTTATTGCCTGAACCCGTACGTGACGTATCAGCGCAGCTGCATGATATGACTGGCATACCAGAATGGCGAAGCTTCGACCGCCACTTCATGCAACGTCAACGCCTGTTCGAGTGATCCTTTCAGGGCCGGGTCCGGTTGCTGTTGTATATACTGCCGGGTTGCCGCAATCAGCGTCGCCGAGGGTGATGGCATGGGACCGTCGGGCAGTACAGGCTGGCGCGCGCCGTACTTGAGCAAAGGCTGTTGCTGCAATAACCAGCCTTGTGGTGTAAAAAAGTATTTCCAGGCCTGGCGCAGAATGCGCCCGGCCACCTTACGTGTCGCCGGATGGTCACGATAGGCCGCATAATCCAATAGCCCCTGTGCCACGTAGGCATAGTCTTCCAGCCCCACTCGGCCCAGTTGCTGTTGCCCGCCACTGGCGCGCTTGAGGTTCTTGCCATCCCACAACTGCACCACAATAAAGTTGCGCAAATGCGAGGCGCTGCGCGCAAAACGGGGCTCATGTCGGGCGCCATCCACCAGGGCCGAGAGCGCCAGACCGTTCCAGGCGGCGATCTGTTTGCTGTCTTTGGGTAACGTACGTTGGCGACGCTCTTGTAACAGCTTGTGCCTGGCCTGTTCCAGGATAGTGCTGATCTGTCCCGGCGTTTTTTCCAGTGCTTTGGCCACGAACTCGATACTGTCGGCGCGATGCAGATGATGACCGTGCTCCAGCTCGGGGGGACCGTTGACGCCCCAGATGCGCCGGGCCACCTGAAATTCACCGGGGTTGAGCGCCTGTTTCAATTGTGACTCCTGCCACAGATAATAGCCGCCTTCGATGCCCTGGTCATCGAGCGCGGAGAAACTCGCCAGCAATCCGCCGCTGTTGCGTTGAAACTCTTGCTGCATAAACGCGAGTGTTTCCAGGCCCACCTGCCGGTAAGCCGGCTCATCGAACTGTTCGGCCGCACGCAGATAGAGCGAGGCCAGCAGCGCATTGTCATACAGCATCTTTTCGAAATGGGGTACCTGCCAACCGGGGTCCACCGTATAACGGAAAAACCCGCCCGCCAGATGATCGTACAGGCCCTGTTCAGCCATGGCCTGCAAGGTGATGTGCAGGAACGCGCGCCGGCTGTCATCCGGTTTCTGTTGTTCGAGTTCCAGCAGGGCATTCAGCTGCGGCACCGAGGGAAACTTGTTTTGATCGCCAAAGCCCCCCTGCAATTCATCGGACCGTTGCATGCTGGCGTTGTGCAGCTGTTGCCGCAGTTGTGCCACGCCGGTATCGCGCGGGGAAGGGGTGTTGCCGGCGAGTTCGCTGCTGGAGCGTTGTGCCAGTTCCTTGAGTTGCGGTGCCTGGGCCTGCCACTCATCACGAATACGTTCGAGAATTCTTCGAAAATCTTCCGGCGGCTGATACACCATACCGACCAGTGGGTAACCTTCAGGCGTCACAAAAACATTCAACGGCCAGCCTGCATGGCCCTGGGTACGCTCGACGAAATCAATCAGCCGGTTATCCAGCGCCGGGTTCAGTTCGCGATCCACCTTGACCGGGATGAAGTGTTCGTTGAGTAACGCCGCGATCCGATCGTTTTGATAGCTCTCGCGCTGCATCACGTGGCACCAGTGACATGAGAAATAACCACTGGAGACATACAGCAATTTATTCTGCTTTTTAGCCAGGGAGACGGTCCGGGCATTCCACTGTTGCCAGTGCACCGGGTCGCCGCCGTGCATGGCCAGATAGGCCGAGCCGTGATCGGCCAGCTGATTGCGCAGTTCCTCAGCGACAGCACCTGCCGGCAACAGCAGCAAACCAAAGCAACAAAACCATTTTGGAAGAAATGACATAACCGCGAATATCCACGATAACCCGTAATTAAGACAATGCACGTACGAAAAAATTCAGCGGAGCAGCGTGCGAGAAACACACTTCACTCATTTTTCGACGCCTTGTAGAAAACGCGGAGTTCGCGGAGGCGCAGAGACGCGGAGAAGTGATTTGATAACATTGTTCATGAACACTGTCATAGGCTGTGTGCTAATACAACACCACAGTAAACTCAGATAATTATTACTTTGCGCCTCCACGAACTCCGCGTTAATTTCCAGACTAATTGAGAAGTGTCCCGGCGTAGTTACTCGCTCTCGTCTTCCTGTTTGTAGCTTTGCAGTTTACGCCACAGGGTGGATTTGTT
>NZ_JAVLAZ010000118.1:2298-6050 GCF_031581315.1 Thiohalophilus sp. | reverse complement strand
CATATGAGCTGTTCGTCCTGATAAAAGATAGTTTGCAGTTGGCAGATAGCAGTCGGCAGGTACTTAGTACTTAGTACTTAGTGCTTAGTAGGAGGCGATTGACGTACACGGATGTACTAACACCCAAAGCACTCGTGTTACTCGCGGGGTGGGCTCTGTCGCGGTTGGGAGCAGGGTCGGACCTCCGCAAGTTATTGAACTACCGAATAAATATTTGGAATCGAGGTCTCTCAGAGGCTTAAAAGGCCTTTTTACTGGCTGCAATTCCCGGTTTAGCTGGGTGGGGCTGACTGCGCTGTTCTGCAGATGGCGGTATCGAAAAACCAATAAAAACAACACGATAGGGAATATCTGGCCATCATAAGTGTCTATAATTTACAGAAACTTGCAAAATATGGAAGTTATTGTAAATTATAGTGATGGTACCGCTCACAGAAAAGATTATTCACTCCGGGCTGGCTGATCGCCCGCTGTCGGCCACTCAAATCGAGCGCCTGTTGGGGGGCAGCGACGCCCGTCGCTATGGGCAGGTCAATCGTGCCCTCAAGGCGGGGGAGCTAATTAAAGCTCGCCGTGGGCTGTATGTTCTGAATCCGCTTTTTCGTAAACATTCTTTACACCCTTTTGTCCTGGCCCAGCAGATGCTGCCCGGCAGTTATGTCTCCGCCGAATCGGCATTGGGATTTCATGGCTGGATTCCTGAGTCGGTGCACACCGTGCTGAGCATGACCCATGGCGGCAAGTCCGTAACCTACGAGAGTGCACAACTGGGGCGATTTGAATTCCGGCGCATGACAGTAAGAACCGGCTATTTCCTGCAGTCGGTTGCCAGGCATGAGCTGGATCATCAGGTCGCCCTGATCGCCGAACCGCTGCGGGCATTGCTGGACCTGGTGTATTTGCGCAAGTACGAGTGGCAGGGGCTGGAGTTTTTAACCCACGGCATGCGGATCGATGAGCAACAACTGCGCAGCGTGACCGGGCTGGATATTTCACGATTGATGGATGTATACAAGGGCAGGCGAGAACAGGCGTTCCTTGCCGAACTGCAAAGAGAGCTGGGATTATGATTGAGTTGATTCAAAAACGATTAGAAGCCTATAGTCCCGGCAGTCCGCTTGAGGAGGAGAATGCCCTCAAGGAGATTGTGCAGGAGATTTTATTATTCGCCTTATGGCGTGAAGGGTTCTTTGAAGTCGCGGCATTCCAGGGCGGAACCAGCCTGCGAATTCTGCATGGATTACCGAGGTTTTCTGAGGACATTGATTTTATTCTGCAGAGCCCCGATCCGGCTTTTACGTGGAAACCCTATCTGGAAAATCTTGCCGAAACCTGCAAGGAATTTGGTATTGAGCCGGAGGTGCTCGACAGGGACCAAATGGATCAGCATGTAAAAGCCGCCCTGATCAAGGATAACTCTATAGCCAACCAGCTGAATCTGGATTTTGTGAATCACCGGGATCAGAAGTTAAAAATTAAACTGGAAATCGACTGCAATCCACCGGCCGGTTCTGGTTTTGATTACACCTACCTGGATTTCCCGGTTGACTATGAAGTATGCAACCAGGATCTGAGTAGTAACTTTGCACTGAAAATTCATGCCTTGTTGTGCAGGGCATATATAAAGGGGCGGGATTGGTATGACTTTAACTGGTATATCGCCCAGGGGGTGACCCCAAATCTGGCGTTATTAAAAAACGCACTTTTCCAGTTTGGGCCCTATCAAGGTCAAGAGCTGAATGTGGATCGTGAATGGCTTGCCAATGCGCTCAGACAGAAGATTGCTTCCATCAATTGGCAGGATGCTGCTGGCGATGTCGAGCGGTTTCTAAAACCCGTTGAACAGAAAAGTCTGAATCTCTGGAGTGAGCGGTTTTATGAAAGTAAATTGAAAGCATTGGAATCTATACTGATGTAAATAATGATAAATGATGCCAGAGACCCATTGATAAGACGCAGCGCCTTGTCAGCGATAATCCCCCGCATCAATGGCATGAACGTGACTGAACTTGCTATCATAGCGTCCTCTGATTACCCCAATTATCCCCCGATAACCCCTGATGAATGCCCCGCCGGAATCGAATCGCGAATCGTTATCTGACCTGATCGCCAGCTGTATGCTGCGCGATCAGTTCCGCTTTCGGCGGCGTTTGAAGAAACTCCGGCAGTCAAAGGGTAAGAATGACGCTGCCGAATCACAATGGCAGAAACTGGCCACCGATATTCAAGGCTCGGCGGCGCGGCGTGCCCGGCGACTGATCGGCCTGCCTGTGCCAACTTACCCGGAAAACCTGCCGGTCAGTGAGCGCCGTGAGGATATCCGCGAGGCGATTGAACAGCACCAGGTGGTGATCGTGGCCGGGGAGACGGGTTCGGGCAAAACGACCCAGTTACCCAAGATCTGCATGGAACTGGGGCGCGGCGTGGCCGGGATGATTGGCCACACCCAGCCGCGGCGCCTGGCGGCGCGAAGTATTGCCAGCCGGGTGGCCGAGGAGCTGCAGAGCGAGCTGGGCGAGACGGTGGGGTACAAGGTCCGGTTCAAGGACCGGGTGGGTCCGAATACTTACCTGAAACTGATGACCGACGGGATCCTGCTGGCCGAGATCCAGGGCGATCGGTTCCTGAACGAGTACGACACCCTGATCATTGACGAGGCCCACGAGCGCAGCCTGAATATCGATTTTCTGCTGGGCTATCTCAAACAGCTGTTGCCAAAGCGGCCGGATCTGAAGGTGATCATTACCTCGGCGACCATCGATACCGAACGCTTCTCTCGCCATTTTGATGATGCCCCGGTTATCGAGGTCTCGGGTCGTACCTACCCGGTCGAGGTGCGGTATCGGCCGCTGCTGGATGAGACGAGCGAAAACGCCGGCGATGACGACGAGGCGACCACCCGGGACATGCAACAGGCCGTGCTGGAGGCGGTGGATGAGCTGGCGGCGATCGATACCGCGCAGGGCAAAAGCCCGGGGCATATCCTGATCTTTTTCAGCGGTGAACGGGAGATCCGCCAGGCCGCCGAGGCGCTGCGCAAGCATCATCCGCCCCAGACCGAGATACTGCCGTTATATGCCCGCCTGAGCGGCGCGGAACAGAACCGGGTGTTCAGCCCGGCAAAGCATCGGCGCATTGTGCTGGCGACCAATGTCGCCGAGACCTCGTTGACGGTACCCGGCATCCATTACGTGATCGACACCGGCACGGTGCGGATCAGCCGTTACAGTTATCGCAGCAAGATCCAGCGCCTGCCCGTGGAGCCGGTGTCCCAATCCAGCGCCAACCAGCGCAAGGGCCGTTGTGGGCGGATTACCGAAGGCGTGTGTATTCGCCTCTACTCGGAGGAGGACTTCAACGCCCGGCCCGAGTTTACCGATCCGGAGATCAGGCGCACCAACCTGGCGGCGGTCATCCTGCAAATGGAAGCCCTGCGGCTGGGGCATATTGAAGACTTTCCCTTCATCGAGCCGCCGGACGCCCGCTACATCAAAGACGGTTACAAGCTGCTGTACGAGCTGGGCGCGGTGGACGAACAGCAGCGGGTTACGAAACTGGGCCGGGAACTGTCCCGCCTGCCGGTGGACCCGAAGATCGGTCGCATGTTGATCGCCGCAAGGCAGTTCAACTGCCTGCAGGAGCTGCTGATCATCGGCAGTGCCCTGAGTGTGCAGGATCCGCGGGAACGCCCGGCCGACAAGCAGCAACAGGCCGATGAGAAACACCGGCTGATTTATTTCCCGCCGGAAGAC
>NZ_JAVLAZ010000118.1:0-2198 GCF_031581315.1 Thiohalophilus sp. | reverse complement strand
CTGTTTTATCTGAACCTGTGGCACCTGTACGAGGAGAAGCGCAAGCACCTCAGCCAGAATAAACTGCGCAAGTTCTGCAAGCAGCATTTTCTCTCCTACAACCGGATGCAGGAGTGGCGGGATATTTACCAGCAGATCTACACGCTATTTAAAGAGCAGGGCACCCGGCTCAACACCACGCCGGCCGGGTATGACGACATTCACCGGGCCTTGCTGTCGGGCCTGCTGGGCAATATCGGTAACAAGGCCATCGAGTCCAACGAGTTTCATGGCGCGCGCAATATCCGCTTTCATATTCACCCGGGCTCGTGGCAGGCCAAAAAGCCCCCCAGGTGGATCATGTGTGCCGAGCTGGTGGAAACCACCCGCCTGTACGGGCGCATGGTGGCCCGCATCGAGCCCGAGTGGGTGGAGGAGCTCGCGGCTCATTTGCTCAAGCGCAGTTATTCGGAGCCCCACTGGCAGAAAAAGCCGGCCCAGGTCGGCGCCTTCGAGCGCACCACCCTGTACGGCATTACCATCTGCCCGAAACGGCGGATTAACTATGGCCCCATCGATCCGGTGCTGGCGCGGGAGATCTTCATCCGCGAGGCCCTGGTGCAGGGGGACTATGACACCCGCGCATCGTTCTTTAAATATAACCAGTCGGTGATCGAGGAGATCGAGTCGCTGGAGGCCCGCGGTCGGCGCCGGGATATCCTGGTGGATGAACAGGCGCTGTTCGAGTTTTACGACGAGCGTATTCCGGAGGGGATTTACAGCGGCAAGGCCTTCGAAAAATGGCTCAGGACCGTGCAGCAAACCAATCCCGAAATACTCTACCTGCAAAAAGAATCGTTGATGCGCCACGAGGCGGAACACATCAACGAGGAACAGTTCCCCGGCAGTATGGAGATCGACGGGGTCTCGCTGGAAATGGACTATCACTTTGAACCGGGCCATGCCGAGGACGGGGTAACGGTGATCGTGCCGCTGGCCATCCTTGGCCAGTTACGCGAAGCGTCGTTCGATTACCTGGTCCCCGGCCTGTTGCGCGACAAGGTCATTGCCCTGATCAAGTGTCTGCCCAAGGCGCTGCGCAAGCAGTTCGTGCCGGTGCCGAACTATGCCGATGATTTTCTGGCTTCAAATTATGATCGCAGTCAGCCGTTACTCGACAACCTGGCGGCGCATATGCAAAAGATCAGTGGCACGAAGATCGACCGGGACGTCTGGCAACTGGATAACCTGCCGGAGTTCTATCACATGAACTTTCGCGTGATCGATCAGGACAACCAGGTGCTGGGCGTCGGCCGGGACCTGGGGCAGTTGCAGCAGGAGCTGTCGACCCTGAGTGAAGGCGTGCTGGCCGAACTGCCGACCTCGAAGTTTGAAAAGCAGGACATTACCCAATGGGACTTCGGCGATCTGCCCGAAGTCGTGGAGCTGGAACAACACGGCCTGACGATCCGCGCCACCCCGGCGCTGGTCGATGACAGCCTGGATAGTAACGGCGATGGCGAGAGCGTGTCGGTGCGCCTGTTCAATGATCCCGAACAGGCGGCGGCCGAACAGCGGTTGGGTCTGCGCCGGCTGTTCCGGCTGGTGGCCCGCAAGGAGATGAAGTACCTGCGCAAGAACCTGCGCCACATCGATAAAATCCAGTTGTTCTATACCTCGATCGGTGACAAGCAAAGCCTGTTGCAGGATCTCGAAGATGCGATTATCGATGAGGCCCTGCTGGACGATATCGAGGATATTCGTTCACAGGAGCTGTTCAATCGTCGGGTGGCCGAGGCCAAAAGCAAGTTGATGAGCGTTGCGAATGAACTCTGTGATCGGCTGTACGAGATCCTCGAGCAATACCATCACGTCGCCAAACGGCTACAGGGCAATATTCCGCTGGCCTGGTTCGATGCCGTCAAGGATATCCGCCAGCAACTGGATTGCCTGGTCTATGAAGGTTTTATCAGCACTACACCACGACAATGGCTGAAACACCTGCCGCGTTATCTCAAGGCCATCAACCTTCGGCTGGATAAAATAGAACGCTCGCTGGCGGCGGATAAACAACGCCAGGGCGAGGTGCAGAAGCACTGGAACCGGGTATATGCCCAGATCGGCGACGCGCCGGATCAAACGCTCAGCCCGGAGTGGGAAACCTACCGCTGGATGGTGGAAGAACTGCGCGTGTCCCTGTTTGCCCAGGAGCTCGGGAC
>NZ_JAVLAZ010000117.1:0-6076 GCF_031581315.1 Thiohalophilus sp. | reverse complement strand
TTGAGGGACTTGTCGGGCAGGTGTTCGGCCCCGCTAACAAGCTGGGCGAAGAATTTGTCCGGCATCTGGCGGGCCGCCTCGATCGCCAGTGAAATATCCCCGGGTCGATCACGCAACAGCACTTCCAGCAGCAACTCGGCTTGCAAGAGATCTTTGCGAACCTTGGTTTGCTGTGCGACAGGACGCCGAACCGCTGTCACCAGTTTATGCAGGGCGAAGCGGGCCGGGGCCGGCACATTCACCAGGATGCCGGCGCGCGCTACCACTACTCCCGGTTGCGCGGATTCCAGCAAATAATCGAGAAATCGTACCGGTTCGGCATAGGTCTTCAGCGCCGGAATCAACACCGGTTTGCCGGCGGGTTTACCAATAAGTGGGGTCAACAGATCGACACTCAGCTGTTTGCCCTGGATGCGGAAACCGGTGGAGGGTGCTTTGCGATCCAGGGCAGGCACCTCAACCACCCCCATACCCGAATCAAGTAACGCCTGACGTAAGTTTGTCTCCTGGTTCTCGACCCCCACCGTAAGCCGGTCATCACCGGCAATATCAATATCGTGTGTTTCGAGGGTACGGGTCGGCCATTCGACGCCGAGCATGTTGCCGTAGATCGAAAACGCGTGCGAGCCGACCAGCACGCCGCCCAGCAAAAATACGCCTGTCCGCTCCAGCACTTCCAGCAGGCGCGCCTCTGCCGCACTGACGGTGAGCGCCCCCCCACTGATCAACATGGAAACCAGCTGTTCCCGGGCCGCGCGATCGGGCTCGGCCTCTCTCCAGAGCTGCTTTTCATTCTCGATGAGGCGGCGAACCTCGGGGGTATCCGGCCCGACATAATGCTGGGTTTTACGGCTGCCAACCGTCAATTGCAGATACCAGTGCCGGCCACCTTTAATCGATTTGCTGACAAAGGAGAGCCCCCGGCTGGCAGGCGCATTTGCCTGCAGGCATTGGCTCAGCAGCTGGGTATATAAAAGTTGGGTGCTCTGCGGTAGTTCGCGCATCTTCCGGCCTCCCTTCAGTTATACGCAGTTTAGTAATAAACAGCGTATAACGCCAGAATGCGCTCCGCCTCAATCAGGGGCCAGGGGCTAGTCGGGTAGGCCCGATATAGCGCAGCGGTATCGGGCGCCCCTGGTTGCCGGACACCGCTGCGCTATGTCCGGCCTACTCATTAGGAGCCAGGAGCCACGAGGGTGGGGTGATAGAAAATCAGCCCCGGCAAACCCTCTAGCAACTAGAACCTAGTCACTAGCCCCTCCCTCAAGCAACTGCTTGAGGGACTCGGCGTGGCGCCGGGACTGGGCGGCGAAGCGCAGGCGCCGGGCGAGGACGATGTTTTGCAGGTCGGCGAGGGCGGTTTCGAAGTCGTCGTTGATGACCAGGTAGTCGAATTCGGCGTAGTGGGACATTTCGTTGACCGCATCGCGCATGCGCCGGGCGATGACCTCGTCGGGGTCCTGGCCGCGGCCGCGCAGCCGTTCTTCCAGCGCCTCGCGGGAGGGCGGCAGAATGAAAATGCCGACGCAGTCGGGAACCTGCTTGCGCACCTGCGCCGCGCCCTGCCAGTCGATCTCCAGGATCACATCGCGCCCGGCCTCCAGTTCCTGTTCGATACTGGCCATGGCCGTGCCGTAATAGTTGTCGAACACTTTGGCGTGTTCCAGAAAGCGGGCCTCGCCAATCATCCGCTCGAAGGTCGGCACATCGGTAAAGTGGTAATGGATCCCGTCCTGCTCACCGGGGCGCATGGGCCGGGTGGTGTGCGAAACGGAGACATCGATATCGGGCGTGCTCTCCACCAGCGCCGCTACCAGCGAGGTCTTGCCGGCCCCGGAGGGGGCGGCGATCACATACAGGGTGCCCAGGGTGGAGTATTCGTCTGTCAGTGCCATAGGTTGTTGTCCGGGTTGGTTATTCGATGTTCTGGACCTGTTCGCGCATCTGTTCGATCAGTACTTTCAAATCGACCGAGGCCCGGGTCATCTGTTTGTCCACCGATTTGGAGCCCAGCGTATTGGCCTCGCGATGCAGCTCCTGCATCAGGAAATCAAGCCGGCGTCCCACCGGTTCGTCCACCTCCAGCACCTCGCGGATTTCCCCCAGGTGCATGCGCAGGCGATCCAGCTCCTCGTCCACGTCAGCCTTTTGCGCCAGCAATACCAGCTCCTGCTCCAGCCGATCTTCATCGACCTCCTGGCGCAGTTCATCCAGCCGGGTGCGCAGTTTGTCGCGCCAGGCCTGGTGAATTCCGGGCAGTGTCGATTGCAGTTCAGCGACAATCGACTCGATACCCTCGCAACGCTGCAACAGCGCCTCGCGCAGTTTCTCTCCCTCGCGCCGGCGCATGGCCTGCAGATCGTCCAGCGCGCTGTCGAGCAGCTCGCCGAGGGCGTTGCGCAATTGGGCCTCATCGGCGGGTGCGCTGCGCATCACACCCGGCCAGCGCATGAGATCCAGGGAGCTGACCGGCGCCGGGTTGTAGATATATTTATCTACCACGTGGCTGGCTTTAGCCAGTTCCTCGACCAGCGCCAGATCTACATCCAGCCCCTGGGCCGCCACCGCCGGCTGAAAACGCAGACTGATATCCAGTTTGCCGCGCGCCAGTCGCTCGCTCACCTGCTCGCGAATCAGCGGCTCGAAGGCCCGCAGATCCTCGGGCAGGCGCAGATTCAAATCAAGATAACGATGATTGACGGAACGGATTTCAAGACTGAATTCGCCCGGTTCGCCCGACCAGCGCTGGCGGGCAAAGGCGGTCATGCTGTAGACCATGTGCGTTATCTTTCTTTATATATTGGTAGTGGATGCCGATAGTTATAGCGTACAGCAAGCCGCCGGGGTTGACCATCCATCCGGACCAGGAGTGTGGTAATCTTGCCGGGCTGATGAGGGCGAACAAAACGCTATGGCCAAAATTACCCACGAACTTCCCAATGGCACCCGACTTGACGGGTACACCATCCAGCGCGTCATCGGCGGTGGCGGCTTCAGTATCGTCTATCTGGCCACCGACGATAGCGGCAACAAGGCGGTGATCAAGGAGTACATGCCCAGCAAGCTGGCGGTCCGCGACGAGCAACTGGACGTGGTGGCCTCGCAGGATCATTTCGTCGAGCGTTTTGCCCATGGCCGGCGCCTGTTCTTTCAGGAAGCCGGGACCCTCTCAAGCATCAAGCACCCCAACATCGTCAACGTGATCAACTTCTTCCGCCAGCACGGCACGGTCTACATGGTGATGGAGTTCGAGGAAGGGGTGAACCTGCAGGGCTATATTCTCAAACACAAGGGCAAGATGAGCGAAGCCTTCATCCTGACCGTGTTCAACGGCCTGCTCGACGGGCTGCAGCATATTCACAGCCGGGGCCTGCTGCACCTGGACATCAAGCCCGGCAATATCCATCTGCGTCCCGGCGGCCGGCCGCTGCTGCTCGATTTCGGCGCGGTGCACGAGATGATGCATACCCGCCAGTTCCAGCCCAACCAGGTGGTTACGCCCGGCTACTCGCCCATCGAACAGCTGGATCCCGGCGGTTACGTGGGGCCCTGGACCGACATTTATGCCATCGGCGCCACCATGCGCACCTGCATGAGCGGCCAGCCGCCCATGTCCGCGACCAAGCGCCGCGAACGGGACAGCATGCGCCCGGCGGTCTACGCCTTTAAAAAAGGCTATTCCCAGCGCCTGCTCAGCGCCGTGGACCGCGCCATGGAAGTCGATCCAATGCTGCGCCCCCAGTCGGTGGATGAATTGCAGTCCCTGCTGGCAAATGGCGAGCCCGACAGCGCGGTGGAAGAAGGAGGCTGAATCGTGCAGGTGGAGATCGGTCGTACCAGCCGCCTCGGCAACCGCGAGATCAACCAGGATCGCCTCGGCGCCTTTGTCAGTGAACAGGGGACGCTGCTGGTGCTGGGCGACGGACTGGGCGGCCGCCCCGGCGGCGATCTGGCCGCCCAGGCGCTGGTGGATACCATCGAGACCGAGCTGGGACTGCATCCCCTGCCCGCCGAGGATCCACCGCGCTTTTTGCGCGAGCTGTTGCGCCGGGCCCATCGTGCCGTGCTGTTGAGCGGCCAGGAGCAGGATCCGCCCCTGGCACCCGGTACCACCGCCGTGTTGTGTCTGATCCAGGAAGGCAAAGCCTGGTGGGCGCATGTCGGCGACAGCCGCTTTTACCTGTTCCGGGACGGCCTGCCGATCTACCGCACCCAGGACCATTCCTACGTGGAGCAGCTCTATCAGGAAGGGCGCATCTCGCTGGCCAAGCGTCACGGCCACCCGATGCGCAACTTCGTCACCCAGTGCATCGGACTCAATCCCGGCGAGCCGCAGGTGTCGATCAGCAACAGCGTTCCGATCCAGGAAGGCGACGTGCTGCTGCTCTGTTCCGACGGTTTCTGGGAACCGCTGGACGATGCCCTGATCGGCTCCAGCCTCGACTCCGGCAGCCTGCGCGACACCATCGACCAGCTGGCCGAACGGGCCGAACAGTCCAGCTATCCCCACAGCGACAACACCAGCGCCATCGCCGCGCGCGTGATCTCCCTACAGCAACTGCACAAAAAACCCCGCCAGACCTCCCGGCGCCGCCACGACGTCAACACCCTCGACGGCGCCATCGAGGAGATCGAACGCGCCATCAAAACCTACGAAGACGAAATGAAATAAACAGCTCACCACCAAGACACGAAGGCACAAAGAAAAGATATTTAATTTGTAAAACTTGGTGTCTTGGAGTCCTGGTGGTGAATATTTTCAGACGTTAACGGCCGGAGCCAGACGCGCTATACTGCCGCCTCATTCAAGCGACGAGATTCAACATTATGCGACCCAGTGGCCGAAACCCCGATCAGTTACGCGATATCAACATCACCCGTCATTACACCAAGCACGCCGAAGGCTCGGTGCTGATCGAGTTTGGTGACACCAAGGTGATCTGCACCGCCAGCGTCGAGGATCGGGTCCCGGGCTTTTTGCGTGGCCAGGGCCAGGGCTGGATTACCGCCGAATACGGCATGCTGCCACGCTCCACCGGCAGTCGCATGGGCCGCGAGGCCGCGCGTGGCAAGCAGGGCGGGCGCACGGTCGAGATCCAGCGGCTGATCGGTCGCTCCCTGCGCGCCGCGGTGGACCTCAAGACACTGGGCGAGTTTTCCATTACTGTTGATTGCGATGTCATCCAGGCCGACGGCGGCACCCGCACCGCCTCGATCACCGGCGGTTATGTGGCGCTGGCCGATGCCATCAGCCACATGCTGGAAACCAAACAGATCAAAAAAGATCCCCTGATCAACCATGTCGCCTCTATCTCGGTCGGCGTCTTCAACGGCACCCCGGTGATGGATCTCGATTACGCCGAGGACGCCAACTGTGAAACCGACATGAACCTGGTCATGACCGACGAGGGCAAATTCATCGAGATCCAGGGCACCGCCGAGGGCGAGCCGTTCTCGCCGCAGGAGTTGCAGGCGATGCTGGATCTCGGCAAGCAGGCCATCGACCAGCTGATCGACAAACAGCGCGAAGCCCTGGGGGCCTGAGCATGCAGCGCATCGTGCTGGCCAGTAACAACCCGGGCAAGGTGCGGGAAATCGATCAGATGCTGGCCGGGATCGACATGCAGGTGCTGCCCCAGTCCGAGTTCAACGCCGGCGAGGTGGACGAGACCGGCCTGACCTTTGTCGAAAACGCGATTCTCAAGGCCCGCAACGCCGCGCAACACGCCAGCCTGCCGGCCATTGCCGACGATTCCGGCCTGGAAGTCGACGCCCTGGACGGTGCGCCCGGCATCTACTCGGCCCGCTATGCCGGTGCCGGCGCCAGTGACGAACAGAACCTGCAAAAACTGCTGGCCGATCTGAAAGAGATTCCCGAGGAAAAGCGCACCGCCCGCTTTCAATGCCTGCTGGTCTTCCTGCGCCACGCCAACGATCCCACTCCGCTGATCTGCCAGGGCACCTGGGAAGGCGTGATCACCTTCGAGCCGGCCGGCGACAACGGCTTCGGCTATGACCCGATCTTTTATGTCCCCGAACAGGGCTGCACCTCCGCCCAGTTGCCCGCCGAAACCAA
>NZ_JAVLAZ010000116.1:3470-6114 GCF_031581315.1 Thiohalophilus sp. | reverse complement strand
ACCATCGTACTGCCCTCGGCGATGGCGGCTTCCATGTCGCCGGTCATACCCATCGACAGGGTATCCAGCGCGAGTCCCTCGGCGTTGAGTTGGTCGTACAGTTCGCGCAAGCGGCGAAACGGGATCCGTTGCTGTTCGAACGCCGTGGTCCGGGCGGGGATGGTCATCAGGCCGCGCAGCTGCAGGTTGGGCAGCCCGGCGATGGTTCGGGCCAGCTCGAGGGCTTCATCCGGGGCGGTGCCGGATTTGCTCGCCTCGCCGGAGGTATTGACCTGCAGGCAGAGGTTGAGTGATGGCAGGTGGGACGGGCGCTGTTCGCTCAGGCGCCGGGCGATCTTGAGCCGCTCCACGCTGTGCACCCAGGCGAAATGCTCGGCGATCTCGCGGGTTTTGTTGGACTGGATGGGGCCGATGTAGTGCCACTCGATGGACTCGTCGGCCAGTTCGGCGATCTTGGGCAGGGCGTCCTGCAGGTAATTCTCGCCGAAACAGGTCTGCCCCGCAGTCAGTGCCGCGCGCAGATCGGCGACCGGGCGGGTTTTGCTCACTGCCAGCAGCCGGACCGAGCCGGGCGCCCGTCCTGCCTGCTGTTCGGCTTGTGTGATTCGTGCCCGAACCTGTTCGAGCCGTTGCGCTATGCTGTTCATCTTGCCTCGCGGGCGGTGCGGCGGTAGGTTAGTCGTCTGTACTGAATTCAGGATATTCAGGATTAAGAATTCGGGCGGACTACCGATAACCGAAAATGTCTGCTATCAAAGTTCGATTTGTATCATAACAACGATTTAATTAAAGAGTGACTGCCTGATGGACATAACCGAACTGCTGGCCTTTGGCGTAAAAAACGGCGCCTCGGATCTTCACCTGTCCGCCGGACTGCCGCCCATGATTCGCGTCGACGGGGACGTGCGGCGTATCAATATCCCGGCCATGGAACACAAGACCGTGCACTCGCTGGTGTACGACATCATGAACGACAAGCAACGCAAGGATTTCGAGGAATTTCTGGAGACCGACTTTTCCTTTGAAATCCAGGGCCTGGCCCGTTTTCGTGTCAACGCCTTCAATCACAACCGCGGTGCGGCGGCGGTGTTCCGGACCATCCCTTCCAAGATTATGACCCTGGAGGAACTCAACTGCCCCGCCGTGTTCAAGGATGTCTCCGACAACGCGCGCGGCATCGTGCTGGTCACCGGCCCGACCGGTTCCGGTAAATCCACCACCCTGGCGGCGATGGTCGATTACAAGAATGAGAACGACTATGGTCATATTCTGACCATCGAGGACCCGATCGAGTTCGTCCACGAATCCAAAAAGTGCCTGGTCAATCAGCGCGAGGTCCATCGTGACACCCTTGGCTTCAGCGAGGCGCTGCGCTCGGCGTTGCGTGAGGATCCGGACATCGTCCTGGTGGGCGAGCTGCGCGATCTGGAAACCATTCGCCTGGCCCTGACCGCTGCCGAAACCGGTCATCTGGTGTTCGGCACTCTGCACACCAGTTCGGCGGCCAAGACCATCGACCGTATCATCGACGTGTTCCCGGCGGCGGAAAAAGGCATGGTTCGTTCCATGCTCTCCGAGTCGCTGCGCGCGGTTATCGCCCAGACCCTGCTCAAGAAAATCGGTGGCGGCCGGGTGGCGGCCCACGAGATCATGATCGGCACCTCCGCCATTCGTAACCTGATTCGCGAGGACAAGGTGGCGCAGATGTACTCCGCCATCCAGACCGGCCAGCAGTATGGCATGCAGACGCTCGATCAGAACCTGCACGAGCTGGTCCAGCGCGGCGTGGTCAGCAAGCAGGAAGCGCGCGTCAAGGCGGCCAACAAGGAAACTTTCGATTAAACTAGTGTAATCCGGCACAACCGGAAGACTGACACGAGGTCGGCGTCATGGATTTTGAATCGTTACTGAAACTGATGGTGCACAAAAACGCCTCGGACCTGTTCATTACCGCGGGCGTGGCACCGAGTATGAAGGTCAATGGCAAAATCATGCCCGTGACCCAGGCGACCCTGACCCCCGGGCAGGCCGAGGAACTGGTCATGGGAATCATGAGTGAGGCGCAGAAAAAGGAGTTCCAGGAGCACAACGAGTGTAATTTCGCCATTTCCGCCTCCGGTATCGGACGCTTTCGTGTCAGCTCCTTTCGTCAGCGCAATCACGCCGGCATGGTATTGCGCAAAATCGAGGTCACTATCCCGACTTTCGAGGACCTGAAATTGCCGCCGATTCTGCGTGATATCGCCATGACCAAGCGCGGTCTGGTCATCTTCGTCGGCGGGACCGGCTCCGGTAAATCCAGCTCCCTGGCGGCCATGGTCGGCTATCGCAACAAGAACAGCACCGGCCATATCATTACCATCGAAGATCCGATCGAGTTCATTCATCACCACCAGGGTTGCATCGTTACCCAGCGCGAGGTGGGCCTGGATACCGAAAGTTTCGAAGTCGCCCTGAAAAATACGCTGCGCCAGGCGCCGGATGTGATTCTGATCGGCGAAATCCGTTCGCGCGAAACCATGGAACACGCCATCGCTTTCGCCGAAACCGGCCACCTGTGTCTGGCCACCCTGCATGCCAACAACGCCAACCAGGCGATGGATCGTATCGTCAACTTCTTCCCGGAAGATCGTTTCAACCAGCT
>NZ_JAVLAZ010000116.1:0-3370 GCF_031581315.1 Thiohalophilus sp. | reverse complement strand
ACCAGGCGATGGATCGTATCGTCAACTTCTTCCCGGAAGATCGTTTCAACCAGCTGCACCTGGATCTTTCGCTCAACCTCAAAGCCATGATCGCCCAGCAACTGATCCCCACACCAGACGGCGACGGACGGGTACTGGCCGCCGAGATCCTGATCAACACGCCGCTGATGTCCGATCACATCCGCAAGGGTGAAATCTCCAAGATGAAGGAGCTGATGACCAAGTCCACCCAGGCCGGCATGCAGACCTTCGACCAGGCGCTTTATCATCTTTACAAAGACGGCAGTATTACCTACGAAGACGCCATTAACCACGCCGACTCCGCCAACGAACTGCGCCTGATGATCAAACTGGGCGAAACCAAGGGCGAAGACATGGATGCCATGACCGGCGCGCTGGATGGGATTACCATTCAGGAAACCTGAACCAAATCCTTCCCTCTCCCCTTTGGGGAGAGGGGATAAGCATACCCTGTGGGCAAACTCAATTTTAAAAGCGGGGTCTTGTGGGAGGCGATTTAATCGGCGACTCTCGCCGTACCCACCTGTTTGTTTATCTAAATGATCGCCCTGCGCGCACCCTTCGGGCTACTCCTCCTTCCACTGCGATGCTCGGCGGCGTCTGACGGGAACAATATCCCATAGCGATAGGGTGCGTCCCAGACACCGACCACTCAGATATCCAGCTGCATCGCTGATACCTGCCTCGAAAAACCCGGAATCTGTTGCTAGTATTTAAGAGGTCTGGAATTGAACGATAGTTTTGATAGGCAGATTCTGTCTATATCACTGTTATGTGTGAAAAGCAGACTAGAACGGAATTGACGGTAAACCGTTATATTTTTTGATTTTAAAGATTTAAGGTAAACCTTATGTTACAAACAAAGGTAATACCAAATGTCTAAACTAATCGAAGAACTTAAGCAATATGGTGTAATAGCCGCCAATGAAGTTAAAAGAATCACTCTAGATCAAATAGATATAGTGGGGCTTGTTTATAAGCGCGCAAAACAACTGAATAGTATATTCTGTGCGAAGTGCTGGGTTATTGATAATGTTAAATCTCAATTAGAAATCGAGGCATTTGCAGGTGAGTGCAATATTTATAGCTGTGATAAATGTGATTTTAGTGCTGCCTTACCGAAAACTGAGACCACCAACAAAGCGTGAATTCTATATGTAAAAATGACAAACCAGGTTTCAATGATCCAAAATTTTTCGAGAAGTTTATGTAATGGGAAAGGTGTCGATGGGATTGAAAATTGACCAGCTTGTATAAGTTGCAAAGGTAGTGCGCAAACGTTCTATAAAGTTCCAGGTGATTTCCGCGCTGGCGGTCCAGTTTCTGGTCTTGCTGGTGGTTGTGTCTATTACTCTGTATCAGCTGAATTTACGCAAGCATGACTATGTGATACTGAATTTGTCAGGCCAGCTGCGGGTTATCAGCCAGGTGATGGTGAGTCAGAGTGATAATTATCTGAAGCAGGCGCCACGCAGTTATGAGGCCTATGACCGGGATCTGGGGCTGTATCGCAAGGACTTGCGAAAACAGGTGAACAGTTACAGCAAGATCATCGATGCCTTCAAGGCGCGCAGTCTGTCCCCGGATCTGGTCAGTGGCCGGTCTTTTTCGGATACGGAGTCAGCCTCGCTGGGCAAGGTCCCCAGCCTGCTGGATGGCGAGGAGGTGATCTATTGTACCTGGGATGCGCAGTCGCGTTCGCAGCTGGATGAAACGGCGGCGATCTGGGAACGCTTCAAAACCGGCCTGATAGCGGAGCTGGGGAATCCTGACGAGCCGCGCCTGGAAGCGGCGGCGAAGTATATCCAGTTCAATCAGCATGATCTGGTTCAGGCCTCCGCCGATCTGTCACTGGCGTTTCGCCTGATGATGGAGAAGAAGCTGAATGAGATCAGGCTGCTCAATCAGGTGTCGTTGGGGTTGTCATTCCTGATTGCGCTGACCATCCTGTTGATTCTCTATCGCAAGATATTCCGGCCGGTGGAGACCACCGTGCAGGGATTCCGGCGGGTCGCCCAGGGCGATCTGAATTTCCAGGTACCGATTGCCGAGCAGAACGAGATCGGGCGACTTAGTAGCATGTTTAATGAACTGACCCGGCGCCTGGCCGGGATATTCAGGCTCAGTGACCGCATCAATCAGGCCAATAACCTGGATGAGACGCTACGTTTCGTCTTTGAGGAGTTCGGAGAGTTTCTGCCTATTGACCTTGTGGCACTACTCAGGACGGATCAGAACCGCAAGGCGGTATTGATCGACCGGGTATACACTGATGGACAAAACCAGATCGATGAGGGAGCCCGCTTCGACCAGGTAGGGTGCCGGTGCATGCAAGTGTTTGATGAGGGAAAACCGCTCAGGATCCAGGGTGATGATCTGCAAAATGCCCAAAGCAGTGATGCGATGACAATACAATTGGTCGCCGGGGGAATGCAGAGCCTGATCTTCGTTCCGTTAACCATCAGTGGCGACGAGGAAATGATTCTTGTATTCGGTTCGCGGGCATCAGATGCCTATCACGAGGAACATCTTGAACTGCTCGAGAATATTGCCGCCCAGGTTAGTCACGGTTTCGAGAAAACCATCGGCATGGAGAGCCTGGTGATCTCGGCTGTCGAGGGGCTGGCCAAGCTTGCAGAGAGTCGTGATCCGGAAACCGGTGACCACCTGTTTCGCATGAGCCGCTATTCGGCCCTGATCGCTGAACAGATGGGACATGAGGTTCGTTATCAATCACAAATCAATTCCGCTTATGTGCGTGACATTCTGCGTTTTGCGCCCATGCACGATATCGGCAAGGTCGGCGTTGAAGACAGTATTCTCCTCAAGCCAGGCAAACTCACCGACGCGGAACGACAGGCTATGCAGGAACACCCGGTTATTGGTGCGGAAGTATTGAAACACTGTGAACAGCAGGTCAATGCGGTGGGGCATTCGATTTTCAGGATCGGTATCGAGATTGCAGAGAGTCACCATGAACGATTTGATGGCGATGGCTATCCCTATCAGCTAAAAGAAGAGGCCATTCCCCTGTCGGCACGGATCGTGGCCGTTGCGGATGTCTTCGATGCACTGACTTCACGACGGCCTTATAAACAAGCCTGGTCGATTGACGAGGCGCTAGAATTAATCCGAACTGAGTCCGGGAAACATTTCGATCCGCAAGTGATTGTTGCCCTGGAAAGGGCGTTGCCCGGAATTATGCAGATCTACCATAAATACAAACATGTCTAGTGACAGTTTACAGGCGCATAGCCGCAGGGGAATAAAATGAGTGATATTGAATATGCGGGTTTCTGGATACGGGTCGGGGCGGCACTGATTGATTCGCTGCTGGTCATGATTATTA
>NZ_JAVLAZ010000115.1:3470-6265 GCF_031581315.1 Thiohalophilus sp. | reverse complement strand
CGCTCTCGTCTTCCTGTTTGTAGCTTTGCAGTTTACGCCACAGGGTGGATTTGTTAATGCCGAGGGTTTCGGCGGTTTTTTCGCGGCTGCCGTTGAAACGGTCCAGGGTTTTGTAGATGTAACGCCGTTCCAGTTCCGCCAGGGTGGGCAGGTCGCTGTCGATGCTGCCGCCGCTGCGGATGCTGCTGATGTCATCCAGATGCAGGACCGGGCCATCGGCCAGGGCGATGGTGCGTTCGATCAGGTTCTGCAGTTCACGCACGTTGCCGGGCCAGTCATGCTCCATGAGCTTTTGCAGGGAAGGCTGGTCGAAGCCCTTGACGTCGCGCTGATACAGGCTGGCGTAGTGGTCGATGAAATGCTGCACCAGCAGCGGAATGTCATCGCGCCGCTCGCGTAGCGGCGGCATGCTGAATTTGACCACGTTCAGACGGTGATAAAGATCGTGACGGAACCGGCCCTCGCTGACCAGCTCCTCGATTTGCTGGTTGGTGGCCACGATAAACCGAACATCGATGGGCGTGGGCTGTACCCCGCCGACGCGGGTAATCTGCTGTTCCTGGATAGCCCGCATCAGTTTGATCTGCATGGCATCGGAGATGTTGCCGATCTCATCGAGAAAAATGGTGCCTTCGGTGGCCATTTCCAGCAGGCCACGCTTGCTCTGGTGCGCACCTGTAAAGGCGCCCTTTTCATGCCCGAACAGTTCGTTTTCCAGCAGGGTATCGGTCAATGCGCCGCAATCGATAACGACGAACGGTTTGTCGGCGTATTCGCTCTGATAATGAATGGCACGCGCAGCGAGTTCCTTGCCGGTGCCCGATTCGCCTTCGATGATCACGTTGCAGCGAATATCGGCAATCTTGCTGATGATCTTGTAGATCTCCAGCATCGGCCCGGCATGGCCCACCATCCCGAAACGATTGCGCTCGTCACTGAGCTGACGCTTGAGCAGAAAGTTTTCCTGGCGCAGGGCATCGAGCTTGAGATTGCGCTCGATAAGCATCTGCAGCTCATCCATGTCATAGGGCTTTTTGATGAAATCGGTGGCCCCGAGGCGCATCGCCTCGATGGCACTGTCGACATTGGCGTAGCCGGTAATAATCAGAAATGGAATACTCTGGTCTTCATCCCGCACCGCCTGCAGCAGCTCGGTGCCGCTCATATTGGGCATGCGCAGATCACTGACAATCAGTTCGACCGGGTGATGTTTGAAGTATTCCAGGGCTTCCACCGGATCCTGGAACACCTGGCAATCGAATGGCGCCTCTTCACTGAAGCGGGACATCAGCTCCCCGGCCTTGGGGTCATCATCCACAAACAATATCAGTGGCGCGTTATCCATGAGCGATCTGGTTCTGGTCGACGGTGGTCGCCCGCAGCGGCAGTATCACCGTGGCGGTAACGCCGGACTGCGGATTGTTGTCTATATGCAAAGTGCCGTTATGGTATTCGATAATCCCCAGGCTGATCGACAGGCCCAGGCCGCTGCCCTCGCCTTCGGGCTTGGTACTGAAGAAAGGATCGAAGATGTTGTTCAGCTCCTGTGGCGCTATCCCTTCACCCTGGTCACAAATCGTCAGTCGCAATTGCTGTTCCTCGCTCTGGCAGCGGATAACCACCTGGCCGTCAGCCGGGCTGGCCTGTATGGCATTCAGTAACAGATTGATCAGGGCCTGTTGCAACTGGCTGCGATCCCCTTCGATCTCGCCATCATAGTCACATTCCAGCTGCAGCTCCACACGTTTGCTTTTGGCCGCCTGACGCACCAGCGTCAGGGTATTTTCCAGCCAGGGGCGGACTTCGAAATGGCTGTATTGCGGCGGCACCTGACGCGCAAAGTTGAGAATTCCCCGCACGATATCCGAGGCACGCAATGCCTCGTCCCGCAGGGCATCCAGATCGTCCAGTAATCGTTGACGGGTCTGCGCGTCGCCGTATTCCGTTTTTGCCAGCGTACGTTGTAACAACTTGGCATAGGAGAGCACATTGTTGAGCGGATTGTTAATCTCGTGCCCGATTCCGGCTGCCATCTGGCCGATACTGGCCAGCTTGTTGCTCTGCAACATCATGTGCTCGGCACGATCCCGCTGCTCGCGAGCTGTATCGAGAGTATCGGCCAGATAGTTGAAGGCTTGAGCCAGCGCACCGATCTCGTCGATGGCCTGTTTCTCCTCGGCCCGCTGGGCATGATCCCCGTTGGCATAGGCCTTGAGCCGTCCGGCCAGGCGACAGACCGGTCGCGCCACCTTGCGTACCCCGATATCGGTCAGCAACAGGGTAATCACCAGCGCGGCCACTCCCAGCAGGGCGATAGCAATGCGGATGACCGCATAGGGCGAGGTGATCACATCCGAATTGATGTGCGAGGTCAGCACCCAGCTGATCAGGCGATCGCGATAGGGATTGAGTTCCACATAATAGTTATGAAAATCCTCTTCCTGACTCAGATACAGCCCACTGGTACTGTCCACCACCTCGGTCAGCATCTGATCATTGTACTTGTCGGCAACATAGACGTTATCCGAGCGGATCTGGGCAAAGCGGATATCGCTGCCCTTATCGTACAGAATCCGTCCGTGGTGTTCTGGCCGGTCAGGATTGTTCTCGACTACGAACAGTTCGCCCCGGTAAAGACGCGAGGCGTTATCCAGAATCCGATCCAGGTTGCGCCCGCCCAGGGTGACCGTCAGCGCGCCGACCCACTGCTCGTTATGATAAAGCGGCACGACATAATCAAGCAGCGGAAAGGTCTGATCCAGGCTGTCGTTGAACTGGTTGTGCGGCAGTTCCAG
>NZ_JAVLAZ010000115.1:0-3370 GCF_031581315.1 Thiohalophilus sp. | reverse complement strand
GTTGTCGGGACGGGCGATCAGGCCGCTGGTGGTCAGGCTCAGGGCATATTCGGCGCGATCGACCATGGGCAGATAGGTGGCGCTGCCGTACACCGCGTCGACCCAGGGCAACCAGCCCTGGTGCTCGCGCGCCAGTTTCCAGACATCCACCCCGCGCGACTCATACAGACTGTAGACCGTGCGGGGCGACTGGCGTTCCTCCTGCAGATCCCGGTAACGACCGGTGATGCGATCCAGCTGATACGCCGTTTCCATCCCCACCAGGGTGGCCAGTCCGGTCCACTTGAGTACGCGGGCATCCACCTGCCATTCGTCGCCGCGCAGCTCGAAGCTTTGCGCCATCTGATCCGGATGGATGACATAGACCTGAAACCGTTGTGGACCGCGTTCCTCGAAACGCAGCCAGGCCACCGGCTGCTCCCGGGTCAATTGCTGATAGCCGTACAGGTTGAGCGCCACCGACCAGCTCAGGATCGCACCGCCGATCAGGACCAGTCCACCCAGGCTTTGCAGCGCGCCACGCAGGGGCTTGCGCCGAAATATCCGGGCGATACCACTTAGCAGCAGCACCACCCCCAGCAGGGAAATCAGCAAAATGATCAGCTTGGTCAGCATGGGCATTACCGGTTTTGAATGGGCGCGGACTCTGACATCCGCGCAACCTTCCGCGTATAATGCCACAAACCTTCGAGTAATGAGTCCGCCCATGCGCTTCTGCTGGCCACAAATCCTGTTTATCCTTCTGGTTATTGTCCTGGGTGTCGGCAGTATGCTGTCCGGCTGCGGCAAAAAGGGCCCCCTGTACCTGCCCGATCAGAACGAACAAACCCGACAGGCATCCTGAATCCATGGATCACTTCACTTATCGCGACGGCGAACTGCACGCCGAACAGGTGCCGCTGGCGGCCATTGCCGAACAGCACGGCACACCCTGTTACATCTACTCCCGCGCCACGCTGGAACGTCACTGGCGTGCCTTTGATCAGGCGCTGGGCGATCATCCGCACCTGATCTGCTATGCGGTCAAAGCCAATGCCAATCTGGCGGTGCTCAACCTGTTCGCGCGCCTGGGCTCCGGTTTCGATATCGTCTCGCAGGGCGAGCTGGAACGGGTACTGGCGGCCGGTGGCGATCCGGCCAGAGTGGTCTTCTCGGGTGTGGGCAAGCGCACCGATGAAATGCGCCGCGCACTGGAAGTGGGTATTCACTGTTTTAACGTGGAGTCCGAATCGGAGCTGCGGCGTCTCAACCAGATAGCCGGCGAGCTGAATCTCAGCGCCCCCGTTTCCTTGCGGGTCAACCCGGATGTGGACGCCCGGACCCACCCCTATATTTCCACCGGGCTGAAGGAAAACAAGTTCGGCATCGGCATCGAGCAGGCCCGGGCGGTCTATGCCCGGGCGGCCGATCTGGCGCATGTCACTATTATAGGCATCGATTGTCATATCGGTTCGCAGTTAACCGAGACTGCTCCGTTTCTGGATGCGTTGCAGCGGGTGCTGGCACTGGTGGATGAACTGGAACAGGACGGGATCCCGATCGAGCATCTGGATCTGGGCGGCGGACTGGGGATTCGTTACCACGATGAAACACCGCCAGAACCGGGCGATTATGCCGCGGCCCTGCGCGAACTACTGGCCGATCGGCCACAGACTATCCTGCTCGAACCCGGCCGCGCGATTGCCGGCAATGCCGGTGTGCTGATCACCCGGATCGAATACCTCAAGCAGACACCGGACAAGAACTTCGCCATTGTCGACGCGGCGATGAACGATCTCATGCGCCCGGCCCTGTACGACGCCTGGCAGGAAATTATTCCCGTCAAAACGCAAACCCACGGCGATCCCGTCTATTACGATGTGGTCGGCCCGGTCTGCGAGACCGGCGATTTTCTTGGCAAGGATCGCGCGCTGTCGGTGGCCGAAGGGGATCTGCTGGCGGTTCGCTCCTGTGGCGCCTATGGTTTTTCCATGAGCTCCAACTACAACACCCGCCCGCGCGCCGCCGAGATCATGGTCGATGGGGAGCAGATCCATGTAGTCCGCGAACGGGAAACTCTCCCGGAACTGTTTGCCGGAGAATCGGTGCTACCCTGAGGTAATGATGCAACGCACCCCTGAACCGGAACTGATGGACGAGGCCGAGCAGGCCCGCGCCTATGCCTGGGCCGACTTCGACGCACCGCACCAGTTTTTCATCGACTGTTTTCAGCAACGTTTTACCAACAAGCACCTGCATGGCAACGTGCTGGATCTGGGTTGCGGGCCGGCCGATATCAGCGTGCGCTTCGCCCGGGCCTATCCGCACTGTCATATTGATGGCATCGACGGCGCCGAAGCGATGCTGGCCGAAGGTCGCGAGCGACTGGCCCGGGAACAGCTCACTGAACGCATCCACCTCTACCGGGTCAATCTGCCACGGGACACGATTCCTGTGCCCGCCTACGATGTCATTATCAGTAACAGCCTGCTGCATCATCTGCACGATCCGCAGGTGCTCTGGCAGGCCGTTAAACAGCACGGGCGCCCCGGCACGCCGGTATTTGTCATGGACCTGCAACGTCCGGCCAGTCCCCAAGAAGCACGCGAGCTAATGGAACAGTATGCCGCCAGTGAGCCGCCCATCCTGCAACGTGATTTTTATCATTCGCTGTGCGCCGCCTTCACGCCGGAAGAGGTACGCCAGCAGTTACATCAGGTAGGCCTCGATTATCTTGAGGTAAAAAGCGTCAGCGACCGGCATCTGGTCGTACAGGGCCACCTGGGGGAGTAGACTTATCACTATGACTTTCACAAATCCCGGTCTTGAAGAAATTCGCACCCTGCTCGGCAGAATCCGGCATATCGCGGTGGTCGGCCTCTCACCCAAACCGGCCCGCCCCAGCCACCAGGTGGCCAGCGCGCTACAGCAGTTCGGCTACCACATTATTCCGGTGCGCCCGGCGGTGGACGACGTGCTCGGCGAGCCGGCCTACGCGAAGCTTGCCGACGTCCCCGGACCGATCGATCTGGTCGACGTGTTCCGCGCCCCGAATCAAATCGCGCCGCTCATCGACGTCTGCATCGAACGCAAACTGCCGGCTATCTGGCTGCAGGATGGCGTGATCAACGAGGCTGAAGCGCAACGCGCCCAAGACGCCGGTCTCACCGTGATCATGGACCGCTGCATTTACCGCGACTATATACAGCTGATGCGTTAAAGCGCAGCCAAACGCCGCCGGTTTGGTTACACTATCGTTAACATAAGCCAGCATGCAGATTTGGTTGATAGACAAAGCGGTCCTCCAGAGATTTCAATTACAAAACTCTGCGTCCTCTGCGTCTATTGCGCGATGTACAGGGATGTACAAGTGTCGCGGAAGGCAGGATGA
>NZ_JAVLAZ010000114.1:1347-6317 GCF_031581315.1 Thiohalophilus sp. | reverse complement strand
CCGGGGTAGTTTTCCAGTGCCAGGTTCAGCGCTTCGATGGATTCCATGTCCAGGTGGTTGGTCGGCTCGTCCATGACCAGCACATTGGGCTTTTGCATGATCAATTTGCCGAACAGCATGCGACCCTGTTCACCCCCGGAGAGGGCCTTGACCGATTTTTTGATCTCGTCCTGGGAGAAGAGCATCCGCCCCAGCACCGCGCGCACGGCCTGTTCGTCATCGCCCGGCTGTTTCCACTGACTCATCCAGTCAAACACCGACAGATCGTGACTGAAGTCACTGGCGTGATCCTGGGCGTAGTAACCGATGTTGATGTTCTCTGACCATTTGACATAACCGCTGTCCGGTTCCAGGTCGTTGACCAGGGTACGCAGCAGGGTGGTTTTGCCAATGCCGTTGGGGCCGATGATGGCGATGCGCTCGCCGACTTCGATCAGCAGGTTCAGGTCTTCGAACAGCGTCTCGCCGTCGAAACCCTTGCTCAGGTCATTGACCTCCAGTGCATTGCGATAGAGTTTCTTGGCCTGGTCGAAGCGGATGAAGGGACTCTGTCGACTGGAGGGTTTGACCTCTTCCAGTTCGATTTTTTCGATCTGCCTGGCGCGCGAGGTGGCCTGCTTGGCCTTGGAGGCATTGGCCGAGAAGCGGCTGACGAAGGTCTGCAGTTCGGCGATCTGGGCTTTCTTCTTGGCGTTTTCGTTCAGCAGCCGCTCGCGCGCCTGGGTGGCGGCGGTCATGTACTCGTCGTAATTGCCGGGATAGACGCGCAGTTCGCCGTAGTCCAGATCGGCCATGTGCGTACAGACGCTGTTAAGAAAATGACGATCATGGGAGATGATCACCATGGTGCTGTTGCGTTCGTTGAGGACGCGTTCCAGCCAGCGGATGGTATTGATATCCAGGTTATTGGTCGGCTCGTCCAGCAGCATGATATCCGGATCGGCAAACAATGCCTGCGCCAGCAGCACCCGCAGTTTCCAGCCCGGGGCCACGGCGCTCATCAGACCGGTATGCTGCTGTTCGGGAATCTCCAGGCCGAGCAGTAGCTCCCCGGCACGGGCCTCGGCGGTATAGCCGTCCAGTTCGGCGAATTCGACTTCCAGCTCCGCCACCTGCATGCCGTCCTCTTCGCTCATTTCGGCCTGGGAATAGATGCGATCCCGTTCCTGCTTCACCTGCCACAGGCGATCATGACCCATGATGACCGTATCCAGCACGGTATGTTCCTCGAACGCGAACTGGTCCTGGCGCAGTTTGCCGACCCGCTCATTCTCGTCCACCGAGACATTGCCGGAGGAGGGCGCCAGATCGCCACCGAGTATTTTCATCAGGGTGGATTTGCCACAGCCATTGGCGCCAATCAGGCCGTAGCGATTGCCATTGCCGAATTTGACAGAAATGTTTTCAAACAGGGGTTTGGCCCCAAACTGCATGGTGATATTCGCGGTCGTAATCAAGGGAGACTTCCGGGGTAAGGAGTGTGCAAAGAAGGCAGTGATAATAACACACCCCGCCGCCTGAAAAGAGGGGGCCGGGCAATATATCGGCCAGTTTAGCCGGCCCATCCCGCCGGGTGGCGGGCCTGACAGTACGGTGGCTGCCCTTCCCTGAACGGCTATCCGGAATCTCGAATGCGTGTTTAGCGGGCGGCCCGCCCAAGACGGCTCATTTTGTTCAACCAGCGCTGTCGATGCGCGGGACTGCCTTCGACCATGCCGATGAGGCTTTCGCGCACCGGGCTGATGCCGGTGAATTTGAGAATATTGCGTTCCAGGCTTTTCAGGCTGTGAGCGCGAAACAGCCAGCGATAGGCCAGGGCGGGCATTCCCATGGTCACGACGATCCGGGCGGATTTGCCCTTCAGCAGTTTTTTCCAGCGTTGCCCGCCGTCCAGCGGCTGCATGGCGAAGCCCGGACGGAACAGTTGCTCGAAAAAACCCTTCAGGCGTCCCGGCATACTGCCGAGCCACAGGGGATAAACGATCAGCAGATGGTCAGCCCGGGCTACCTGTTGCTGGCATTGCTGAATCACCGCCGGTGTTTCACCCGCGTGAAACTCGGCAAAGTTTTTCAGCAGGGGGAAATCCAGTGTCGCCACGTTGATCGTCTCAACCTCATGGCCGGCCGCCCGGGCGGCGTCACTATAGGCCATTGCCAGCGCATGGCCGTAATGCCTGGTATCAGGATCAGGGTGGCCCTGAATAACAAGAATCTTCAAATCATGCTCCTGGGGCGGACTCAAATTGTGGTATTTTGTTAACTGATTATAGTTGTTGAACATCCATTTTGCAGTGACTCGCTGACAGCGGTTATTTGATGCTACGCCGGATGGGTGCGCTGTAACGTAAACGACAGTTTTCAGGGGGAAAGTGATGGTGGGACAACGAAGCCTCATAGCCGCGAGCCTGTCGCTGTTATGCTTCTGGCCGGGTGTTGCGGCCGAGGCGAGTGAAAACAGCCATTATGATCGAATTCATCTCTCCGTCTCAGCCCAGGAGGAGGTGGATAACGATACTCTGCTGGCCGTATTGTCGGCGCGCGAGGAAGGGGAGCACCTGCCGACGCTTGCCGATACCGTTAACCGGACGGTTAAACAGGCCATTGAGCAGAGCAAGCAGGTGCCGGCGGTGGAAGTTCGCACTCTGACTTATCAAACCCACCCGCGTTATCAAAAACAACGTTTGATTGGCTGGCAGGTCCGTCAGGCCATCGAGCTGAAAAGCGGGGATATCGAGGCGTTGAGCACTCTGCTGGGCGGTTTACAGAAAACGATGACGCTCGACTCGCTGGGTTATGCGGTTTCATCCACCCGACGGGAAGCGATGGAACAGACCCTGATTAGCCGCGCCATCAAGCAATTCAAACAGCGCGCCGAACATGTAACACGTCAGCTGGGGCGCAAGGAGTTCCGCCTGGTGGAAATGGATATCAATACCCAGGGGCAAGCGGCACAGCCCAGGATGATGCGAAGTGTCTCCGCTATGTCGGAAAGTGCGGTCACGGCCCCTGTTGTTGAGCCGGGGACACAGACCCTGAGAGTGACACTCAATGCAACGATCGAGTTAACGGTAAAATAGAAAGGGAGTAAAAGCCGGGCGGGGTGGTCTGTACACCCCGCGCAGCCGTTACAGACAGTTGTGAAGAGGTTTACTTGCCGGGACCTTTGCCCTTGGTTGAAATCTTCAGGGGCGCATAGGCCGGACAAAAGCCGACAATACTGGTGAGCAGGAACACCAGGGCAATAATACCCAGCACAATGGCCAGGGTGCCCGAAATCACGTCCGTCAGATACAGCGCGGCAATGATAATCGCAATGATAATCCGGATGGCGCGATCGGCAGTGCCCATATTTTGATTCATGTTTCCTCCTGAAATCGTTCTGTGTTGTGTTTCTCCAGTGTAGTGTTTTTAGCGACAGATGCAATTCCCTGAAAAATACCCTAGTATTTTACTCAAAAATTAACTTATACATGAATTAAATATCTGAAGTGTCGCTTTGCCTGAACTGTCAATAAACTGGTCTGTAGGGTGTAGTTACCGGGCAGATCGTTTCCCGGCAACGTCCGCCAATTCTTTCTCAACAATAAGGAACGATAAATGGAAGATAAAGCTGTTAAACGAACTCTGAGCTACCTGTTTGCTGGCCTGTTTGGCTTTTTTGTATTGATGATCCTGCTGGCTCGCAGCATCGTCTATTAAAACGAAGCGAGCCTGGCTGGCGACGTTTCACACGTTACCAGCCTATGTTCTGTTTTCATTCACATCTTCCCCTGTTGTCCCTGAACCGCTGTTTCAAATGCCCGATCGCTTGAGCTGAACTGGCGAATTGAATTGGTGCTGCCGCGGCTTCCGGGATATGTCGGTAACGCGTTATATCGGTGCGGGTATTCGGCACGCCCGTCTAGCATATACGGGCATGTTGTGAACCGCGCATGAGCCGGCGAAATGCTGTTCCCTTCAGGTGAATCAGGTCCTCATGATCGCCGGCTTCCAGAAACACCTCCGGACACTCGTCGAGGCTTTCATCCACCACCGTGGCAATACCGTAAGCGTCGCCCAGTGGGGGAACCGCGCCGGGATCGCAATCACTGAACAGCGGGGATAACTCCGCTTCGGTCGCCAGTCCCATGCGTCGATTCAGCGCCCGGTTGAGATGGCCGATCCGGACGTGGCGGTTGGCGGGGATGACCGCCATGACATACCCGTTCTCATCTTCCAGGATCACCGATTTGGCCAGCCGATCCGGCGGAATATGCGCGCTGTTGGCACTGTTAACGCTGGTATCGGTATGGCGGTGGGGTAACAGGTCGTAAGCGATGCCCTTGTGGGCCAGATAGGTTTGCAGTGTGCGTGCGATAGCCATGATACACCTCCGTGTATACAGCCAATGTATGGTAGAAAAAGTATAGTCGAGTATTGCCAGTATGCTACGAGTCATTATGTAATGCCGGCTTTTACCCCCCGCAAGGCATTTGCTAAACTGCCTGCGCGCCAAAAATCTTTACATTTTTTCCGGGTTATCAAACCAGTTGATGAATCATGCTAAATGCAATTAAAAACTTTTTTGAACAGAATCTGTCGCCAGAGCAGACAGAGGATCACGAGCACGCGTTAAAGCTGGCGACTGCCGCACTGTTGATCGAAATGATGCAGCAGGACGGCAAGACGACCGATGACGAGATTCAGGCCGTCAAATCCGCCCTGCAAACCAAATTCGAGTTAACCGAGTCCGAAACCCATACGCTGTTCGATCTGGCCAGGGAAGAGACCCGTCAGGCCGTTGACTTCTACCAGTTTACGCGTCTCATCAATGACCATTTCTCGCCAGAAAAGAAAATCAAGGTTATTGAATACCTGTGGACCATTGCTTATTCCGATAACCACCTTGATGCACATGAAGAACACATGATTCGCCGGATTGCTGAGCTGTTATATGTCTCCCACAAGGATATGATGAAAACCAAGCACAA
>NZ_JAVLAZ010000114.1:0-1247 GCF_031581315.1 Thiohalophilus sp. | reverse complement strand
ACTCACCGGATGTCCCATTTACTGCCTCCATCAACCCTTACAAGGGTTGCGAACATGGCTGCAGTTATTGTTTCGCCCGCCCGACACATACCTATCTGGATCTTTCCGCCGGGCTCGATTTTGAAAGCAAGATATATTGCAAGCCCGGAGCAGCACAGTTACTGGAAACCGAACTGGCCCGCCCGCGCTATACGCCACAGGTGATTGCGCTGGGCGCCAATACTGATGCCTATCAACCGATCGAACGGGACATGCGGATCACCCGGTCAATCCTCGAAGTCCTGAAGGCCCATAATCATCCTGTTGCGATCATTACCAAGTCAGCGCTGATAGAGCGGGATATTGACCTGCTGGTACCCATGGCCGAAGCCGGACTGGTTCGCGTGTTTGTGTCCGTAACCACCCTGGATAGGGAGCTGGGGCGACGACTGGAACCCCGTGCGGCCGCGCCGCAACGTCGCCTGGAGGTAGTGCGCCGACTGCAGCAGGCCGGGATCCCGGTCGGGGTATTGATGGCGCCGATTATTCCGGTGCTTAATGATAGCGAGATCGAACAGCTGCTGGACGAGTGTGCCGCGGCCGGCGCCGAATCGGCCGGTTATGTCATTCTACGTTTGCCACATGAGCTCAAAGAGCTGTTTGTCCAATGGTTGCAGGAACATTATCCCCTCAAGGCCGAACATGTCATGAACCGCGTTCGTGACCTGCGCGGCGGGCGTGAATATCAAAGCAACTTTGGCGAGCGCATGCGCGGCAGCGGCCAGTATGCCGAACTGATCGCGCATCGCTTCGCCCTGGCCTGCAAGAAACAGGGGCTAAACCGGCGTAGTCTGGATCTGGACTGTTCCAAATTCCGGGTACCTTTGAAAAGTGGGGATCAGATGGGGTTGTTCTGAAGAAGATCTCAACGCAGAGACAATGCCCTTCGGGCAGGTACGAGGGACGAGTTACGAGGGGCGAGATAAAGCACAGGCTCTGCTCAATCCGCCTTCGGCTTGAACCATTGTTCGGGTTTAAGCTGATGGACTGGACCAGGCGGAGCGGTTCCACACGACACCGGTATGTTGATTCAGCGGAATCCGGGATTTCGCAGGCGTAACAAAACGGTTTTTGACTTTAATAATATTTTCTTCGTGTCTTTGTGTCTTCGTGGTTAAGCTTTTCTCTGCGTCTCTGCAGTGAATAATTTTACTTGGTCTTGCGCCGAACCTCGGTGACGTTGTTGAGCTGGTTGATACGTGCCAGTA
>NZ_JAVLAZ010000113.1:0-6406 GCF_031581315.1 Thiohalophilus sp. | reverse complement strand
ACCTCCCGCAGGACGGTGTGCGGATCATCCGAAAACTCCAGCACGTGGGATAACACCACCACATCCAGGCTATCCGGGGTAAACGGCAGGGCTGTCGGCTGCAGGCACAAGCCTCGCTCATCCCGGTCCGCCGCGCGGCTGTCGGGATCGAGCCGGGTGCGCATGCGGTGATTGACCCGACTGGCCCGGAGCATCGCCGCGTCCGCGGGACTGCCCAGATGCAGGAGATGGTAACCGAACAGATTGACCAGTTCTGTATCCAGCTGTTGCTGCTCTTGCTCTCTGGTGAGCTGCCCCAGATCCGTGTCATACCACTGCGCCAGATCGTGCCAGAGCTGATCACCGTGTTCGCAGCGGTGGAACATAACGGGTTGATCGGAGCGACGGCGAAACAGCATGAACATCCTGTTTGAGCGGTGACAATGAGGACAAACAGTATGCCTGCAGAAGCAGATACTGGGAATACCTTATACCGGGGTTACAGGAGACTACGCAGCTTGCCTGTCGCTATTCAGGTAAGCCGGGTCATCCAGCGCAACAATCTGCCTGGTGACAACGACACCCCGGTCTGCACGGCCAGGATGTCCCAGGCCGGTTCACGACCCGGTAACAGGGCACCCAGCACAGAGGATCGTTGCAGACCATAATCGACACCGTCGGCCAGGACGATCAGGTCGGGACGCCACTCCCGGGCAAATGCGGGAAGAATTTTCGTCGCCTTGCCGGCAAGTACCTCTCCCCTCACCTCGGCCGCGCCGGCCCGTTTGAGCAGCTGTTCAAGTCGTTCCTGCATTTGCGCGGCGATTTGACGCTGTAGTTGCTGCGGCGTCAAAAACGGCACATGATCGCTCTCGAAGCCCGTCGAATAATATACCGCATGCAGCACCACCAGTTGCGCATCCAGCGCCATGGCCATGTGATGGGCTCGACGAACGATCTGCTCGCCCTGGCGGTTAAGCTCGATGGGGGCAAGGATTCTGCGATAATTTGCCATCATCAACGCCCTGCTCCCACTTTCGGCAACGGCCGGCCTGTTTCAGACTCAGACTGTTCCGTGGTATCAGCCGCCGGCGCGCCACACTCGCGGAACACCCGCAACTGACAGGATTCACAAACCTGTTTGTCGAGCTTGCTGAAGATATACCGCAGTGCATCGGTTTTTGACTGAAAACAGTTTTCATGCCCGATTTCATCAGCATAACCGCCGCGCTCGAGGAACTCACGCACCTGTTCCTTGGCACGGATCACATACAACCCGCCGCCTGCCTGGCGGCGTTTGCTGGCTTCATTGACCAGAAACTCGGCGCCGGCGATATCGATGAAATTGATTCCGCTTGCGACAATAGCCAGATGCTTGCGCTTGTCGGCCTCCGGTAACTTTTGCAACTGTTCCTGCACATGACTGATGGCACCAAAAAACAGCGAGCCATCGATGCGGATGATGCGCAGTTGCGGACATTCCGACAGCTCACCCTGCACAGTCACAAACTTGCGCCGCGGCGAATCAGGATCGGGGACCCGCGCCAGCACATTCGGGCGGGAGGTCCGGCTCAAATAAATCCCCAGCGACAGCATCACACCGAGCATGATGGCGGTTTCCAGATCGAGCAACAACGTGGCGAAAAAGGTCGTTGCCATAATCGCGGCTTCCGAACGGCTGACGCGCAGGATCTGTCGAATATGATGAAAGTCGATCAGCCCCCAGGCAACCAGAAACAGGATGGCCGCCATCGCGGCATTGGGCAGATAAGCGACCAGCGGCGCGACAAACAGGACGATCAGCATCAGTAACAGTGCGGCGATGATCGAGGCCAACGGCGTTCTGGCACCGGCTTCGTAATTGAGTCCGCTGCGGTTGAAGGAGCCCGTTGCCACATACGCGGAAAAGAAACTGCCCACGATATTCGACAGTCCCTGGCCGATAAACTCCTGATTGCCGTCGATCTGCTGACCGCTGCGTACCGCCAGCGCCCGGGCGATTGAGACCGCCTCGGTGAGTGCCAGCAGAGTCACCGCAATGACACCGGGGGCCAGTTCACGCAGGGTATCCATTGAAAAATCGGGGCTGGATAAGGGCGGCAACACGGCGGGCAACGCACCGACAGCCGGTATACTGGCCTGGGACCCGATCAACTGACTCAGGATAACCGCCGCCAGACTGCCGCCCAGCATGGCAACGACCATATAGGGTGCCCTGGGAAACAGCCGCCGTGTAGCGATACCCAGTATCAGCGTGATCACGCTGACTGTCAGGACATAGGGATTCACATCGGTGATCTGCAGCGCAAACTGCTTCAGGGTTTCAATGAAATCGGCGCCCCGGGTAATCTCAATACCAAAAAAATGTTGTATCTGCTTGGTCGCGATCAAAATAGCCGCGCCGGCGGTGAATCCGATCACCACCGAGTGGGAGATAAAGTTGACCAGGGTGCCCAGCTTGGCAAATCCCATGACCAGCTGCACGACGCCCACCATGAAGGTCAACGTCAGCGCCAACTGGACATAGAGAGCCGTGCCGGGTTCGGCATGGGCGCTCAGAACAGAAAACAACACAATCGAAGCCGCGGTAGTGGGCCCGGACACCAGATGCCAGGAAGAACCGAACAACGCGGCCACAATTGCCGGCACCATGCCGGCGTAGAGACCGTATTCCGGCGGCATACCGGCAATGGTGGCAAAGGCAACGCCTTGCGGCAGCACGACGATGGCGCCGGTCAGCCCGGCGAGAAAATCGACACGCAGGGTCGTCCGGTTGACGTTCGGCCACCAGCTGAACATGGGAAGCCAACGCCACCAGCCGGCATATCGCCGGCTCGCGAGAGTTTTTCCAGCCATTTATATAACCTGAAAGACAAAGAAGTTGAGGTCCGGCACCGAGGGCCGAACAGGTCGGGCGCTAGGATAACGAAGCCTCTGTCAAGACAACGTCAAGACCGGGTCAAAAACAGGTTAAGGGAAGGATCATTTCTGCCGGATTACCGGCCAGGGAGAACCCTGGCGCCGCTGTATAGCACCGATCTGCCGCCAGGATGAATCAGGAGGTAGCGCCAACCCGCAAGGGTTCGGGATGACGCCACCAGAGCAGGAAAAACGGGGTTATGCCGGTTGTTTGTCCGGCGTTTGAGCCCCCGCAGAGGGCGTGTCCCGGGGAAAATGGAGCTCGGCGCGGGTTCCGCTCCCCTCCCGGCTCTCCAGCCGTATTTGCCAGCCGTAGTGATCACATATCCGTTTTACCAGGGAAAGTCCGATACCCGCTCCTTTGGGAGTCCCCTTGAAATGACGCTGAAACAGCTGATCCTGATGGCGTGCCGGAATCCCGCCCCCGGTATCCTCCACTACCAGCCGATCATCGAACAGGCTGACCCGCACTTCGCCCTGTTCGGTATAGGTGAACGCATTGCGCAACAGGTTGCTGATGACGATATACAGCAGTCCCCGCTCGCAGCGAAGTTGCAGAGCGGGCGCCCGACTTTCCCGCACCAATTCGACCGACTTGTTCTGAATCAGATAGCGATGCTTGTCCAGGGATTCGTTCAGAACTTCTGCGACCGGACACAGATTCGACGCCGTCTCTCCCGATTCTTCCCGCGCCATCAACAGCAACGCCGTTCCCAGATCGGTCATGTCATGGCTCGCCCGTTCGATTCGCTCCAGTCTTTCCCGGTGCCGGCTGGAAAGCGTCTCGTCCTCGAGCAGGACCTCGGTCGCTCCCTGGATGACCGCCAGCGGAGTGCGTAATTCATGGCTGAGATCCGCCGCCAGCATCCGTTCCCGTTCCACAAAGGCGCGCAAGCGCGAAATGTAACTTTCAAACACCCGGGCCAGTTCCCCGACCTCATCATCAGGAAAATTATCCGCCAGACAAACCGGGGACTGTTCCGCACTGCTGCTTCGCACACACTGGGCCAGTTCGGTTACCGGCGCGATCACACGCCCGGCGAACCAGAAGCCAATGGCGGCGGAAAGCAATCCCATGAGCAGCACACCGCCGCCGAGAAAAAACAGAAACCGGTTTTCCCGCCGCTCCTGTAACGAGATATCGTGCAGCAGAAAATAACGTTCTCCCAGCCGATCCATCACCACCACCCGGTAGGGCGTCTCACCCAGCTGCAGATCGTGCCAGCCCGGTTGCAGTTGGCGTAATTCGACGGGAATCGAGGAAAGATCGTCATGGGCCGAGACATAACCATGCACGGTTACGGTAGAGGGCGGTATCGAGACCGGATTACGTTCCCGGCGAGCCATATAGTCATCCAGCTCCGCCGTCAGGGTTTCGTCGATCAAGCGCTGGCTGACATCGTGCGCGGCAAAATAGAGCGTTGCGGCAAACAGCAGACTGACCAGGCTGCTGAGGGCGGCAAAACCGACGGCTACCCGGTAGCGCAGACTATGTTGAAACCGCATCAGGATCCACCAGTTGATAACCAAATCCACGCACCGTCCTGATCATGGCCCTGTCAAAAGGCCGATCCACGGCCGCCCGCAGCACGTGCATGTGTGCCCGCAAGGCGTCACTGTCGGGCGGCGTATCGCCCCAGATCGCCCGCTCGAGTTCCTGCCGCCAGACCACCTCCGGTGAGTGCCGCATCAATATTTCCAGAAGCTTGAGTGCGATGGGCGGAAGTTCAATGTCACGGCCGGCGCGCCGCACCGCCAGGGAGCCAGGATCAAAGCTCAGCTCCCCGATCTGCAGCAGCGGCTTGCCGGTCTCCGTGATCTTTCTACGCGCCAGTGCGAGCAAACGCATCTCCACCTCGCGCATGGCAAACGGTTTGACGACATAGTCATCGGCACCACTTTCGAATCCGGCGATTTTATCTTCCAGGGACTCCCGGGCGGTCAGCATCAGTATTGGCGTGGTACGGTGACCTTCGGTGCGCAATTTTCGACACAGGGTCATCCCATCCATACCGGGCAACATCAGATCCAGGATAATCACGTCATAGTCATTAACCAGTGCAAGATGCAACCCGGTAATCCCGTCCGCGGCCGCATCCACCTGGTGCGATTTGGCTTCCAGATAGTCAGCCAAATTTGCCGCCAGATCCGGGTTATCTTCGATAACAAGAATTCGCAACGAATGTTTCATTAACTGACTGTTTTCACTCTGATTTGAGACTGGTACTCATTTATCCGGGATTTTACCCCAGAAACCCTTTCTTTGCGCTCCCGGCGGGAGCTCATCGCACTTGACCACCTGGTTCACAGTTTTTACTATCGGGTTTAACTATAGTCAGTACCCAACCCCTTGAATTGAAAATAACAACATGACGCGCATACTGATCGTTGTTCTGCTGACGGCGGCCATGAGCGGCTGCGCCCTGCCCTCATCTTCACCCACCGACACGCAAGTCGAACCCGCTGCCAGGACGCCGGAGCATGTCTCGACAGTCGTGGGTGATGCACCGTTTCCGCTGTTGATGCGTGATGAGACGATTGTTTCCCAGCTGTCGGACGAGCCGGCACCACCCCCGGATATCTGGCAACGAATTCGTACCGGATTTGACCTGCCGGACAGTGACCATCGGCGCGTCGAGCAACAACTCAGCTGGTATGCCCGCAACCCCGAATACATGCAGCGGGTGGCCCAACGCGCCCGGCCCTACTTGTACTATATCGTCGAGACGCTCGAGCAGTATGACCTGCCCCTGGAGATTGCACTGCTGCCGATCGTCGAGAGCGCCTTTCAACCGTTTGCCTATTCTCATGGGCGGGCCTCGGGGATCTGGCAATTCATTCCTGCCACCGGCCGTCTTTACGGTTTGAAACAGAACTGGTGGTACGACGGTCGCCGCGACATTTATGCCTCAACCGAGGCCGCCGCCAAATTTCTCAAACGCATGCATGACTATTACGACGGTGACTGGATGCATGCCCTGGCGTCCTATAACTCCGGTATCGGCAACGTGAATCGTGCCATTCGCCGTAACAAAGCTCGTCAGCGCCCGATCGATTTTTTCTCGCTGAATCTTCCGCGTGAGACCGAAGCCTATGTCCCGAAACTGCTGGCACTGAAAAAGCTGATCGCGGCGCCACAGGATTACGGCATTCAGCTCGATCCAATTCCCGATGAGCCCTATTTTGCCCGGGTCGACATTCAGGGGCAGATCGATCTGGCCAAGGCCGCCGAGCTGGCCGAACTGGACCTGGATGAACTCTATCGGCTCAATCCCGGCTACAACCGCTGGGCGACGGCACCCGACGGACCGCATTACCTGCTCCTGCCCATCGAGTCGGTCGCGACCTTTGAAACGCGCCTGGCTGAACTGGACCGTCACCAGATGGTCACCTGGCAACGCCATCGCATACGCCAGGGCGACACCCTGAGCGGCATTGCCGATCGTTACAACACCAGCATCAATACCATCAAGCGCATCAACCGGCTGCGCGGCAACCTGCTGCGCGC
>NZ_JAVLAZ010000112.1:3348-6407 GCF_031581315.1 Thiohalophilus sp. | reverse complement strand
GGTATCTTGCCTCGCCATGACCAACGATGATGCCGAGCTGCTGCGCACCGATTTTTGCGGGATGGAATTCCAGACCCCGCTGGTGCTGCTGTCCGGTTGTGTCGGTTTCGGCGAGGAATATACCCGCGTGGTCGGCTATTCCAACCGGGATGTGGGTGCGGTGTGCCTCAAGGGCACGACGCTGGAACCGCGCCTGGGTAATCCGCCGCACCGGATTTTCGAGACGCCGATGGGCATGCTCAACGCCATTGGCCTGCAGAACCCCGGTTCACGTCATGTGGTCGACAACATTCTGCCCGGGCTGGACTTTTCCGAGACTCGCTTTATCGCCAACCTCTCCGGTTCCACCCTGGAAGAGTATATCGAAGTGGCGCGGATTTTCGACGACTCGCCCATCGACGCGATGGAGATCAACATCTCCTGTCCGAACGTGAAAGAGGGCGGGGTGGCGTTCGGCAATGACCCGGATATGTCCGCGCGCGTTGTCGCCGCCTGCCGCCAGGTGACCGACAAGCCGCTGATCACCAAGCTCTCGCCCAACCAGACCGATATTGCCAAAAACGCCCGACGCTGCATCGAGGCGGGCACCGACGGTTTTGCGGTGATCAACACCATGATGGGCATGGCCATCGACATCGAATCACGCAGTCCCATCATCGGCAACAACCAGGGCGGGTTATCCGGCCCGGCGATCAAACCCATTGCCCTGCTCAAGGTGCACCAGGTTTACCAGGTGGCGCGCGAGCACGGGATTCCGATCATCGGCCAGGGCGGGGTCAACTCGGCGGAGGATGCCATTGAGTTTCTGATCGCGGGCGCCTCGGCCATCGGGGTCGGGACCGCGCTGTTTTACGACCCGCTGATCGGCGCGAAAATCAACGCCGGGATCTTGGAATACATGAATCGCCATGGTCTGGCCAACGTAGGCCAGATCACCGGCAGTCTGCGATTGAATGACGCCGGTGGTTCCTGCAGTTGAGACGGATTCCCGGCCTGCCTCGAAGGTAGGCCCGATAAAGCGAAGCGGTATCGGGCAACTTACGATTCCGGGTGGCTTGCCGGACACCGCTACGCTATGTCCGGCCTACCTCTTAATTATCAAGAAAAACCGCTCGCAACCGATAACCCTTTCGTCTAACGTATTGTTATATAACAAATGAGTGATTAAACGAGCCCGTTAATGGCTACAACCACCGCCCCCCGCAAAAAAATCCGCATCGGCGATCTGCTGGTGGAAAACGGCGTGATCAGCGAAGACCAGCTGATGGCCGCGCTGGCCGATCAGAAAAAAACCGGCCAGAAACTGGGCCGTACGTTGATCCAGAAACAACTGGTCACCGAACAGCAGCTGATGGAGCTGCTCTCCACCCAGCTCAATCTGCCGTTCATCGATCTGAAGAAATACAACTATGAACCGGAGACGGTGCGCCTGATTCCCGAAACCCTGGCGCGCCGTTACCGGGTTATCGCCCTCAAGCAAAACCCCGACAACAGTCTGCTGGTGGGCATGGCCGATCCCACGGATATTTTTGCCTTTGATGAGCTGGCCAAGGTGCTCAAGCGGGATATCAAGCAGGCGGTGGTGCGCGAATCAGACTTGCTGGCGGCGATCGATTCCACCTACCGACGCACCGCCGACATTACCAACCTGGCCGAGGAGCTGGACGACCAGCTGGATGAGAGCGATATCGATCTCAGCCAGATGGCGCAGAACGAGGACGTGGTCAACGCGCCGGTGGTGCGCCTGCTGCAGACCCTGTTCGAGGACGCGGTGCAGATCGGTGCCTCGGATATTCACATCGAACCGGATGAAAGCGTGTTGCGCATCCGCCAGCGCGTGGACGGTGTGCTGCAGGAGCAGGTGATGAAGGAAAAGCGCATCGCCAATGCGCTGGTCTCGCGCCTGAAGCTCATGGCGGGGCTGAATATCTCCGAACGACGCGTGCCCCAGGACGGGCGCTTTAACATCCGTGTGCGCGATAAAAGCATCGACGTGCGCCTGTCCACCATGCCGGTACAATACGGCGAGTCGGTGGTCATGCGTCTGCTGGATCAATCCGGCGACATGCTCCAGCTCGAACAATTGGGCATGACCGACGATATCCTGCACCACTTTCGCAACCAGATCCGCCGCCCCTATGGCATGGTGCTGGTGACCGGCCCGACCGGCAGCGGTAAAACCACCACCCTGTATGCCGCGCTGTCGGAACTGAACGACGCGACAAAGAAGATCATCACCGTCGAGGACCCGGTGGAATACCGCCTGCCGCGTATCAACCAGGTGCAGGTGAACCCGCGCATCGATCTGACCTTCGCCCGGGTATTGCGTACCGCATTGCGCCAGGATCCGGATATCGTGCTGGTCGGCGAAATGCGCGATCAGGAAACCGCGCAGATCGGCCTGCGCGCATCCATTACCGGCCATCTGGTGCTCTCCACCCTGCATACCAACGATGCCATCTCCAGTGTCAACCGCCTGCTGGACATGGGGGCCGAAGGCTATCTGCTGGCCGGCGCGCTGCGCGCGGTGATTGCCCAGCGCCTGGTGCGTCGCGTCTGCGACAGCTGCACCACACCGTATCGGCCCGAACCCAATGAGCTGGCCTGGCTGTACAACACTCTGGGCGACGAGATCGATGAGAGCCGCTTCGTGCACGGCGCCGGCTGTCCGCACTGCAACAATACCGGCTATCACGGTCGGATCGGTGTGTTCGAATACCTGGAGATCAACGAGGATCTGGCCAACGCGCTGCGCCGGTCCGATTCGGTGGAATTCACCCGGCAGGCCCGACGCAGCGAGACTTTCCGCCCCTTCGCCCGCCATGCACTGGATTACGCCCTGAAGGGCGTCACCTCGCTGGAGGAAGTCATGCGCGTGACCGGCACCGTGGAAGAGGTCGAATTACCGATACCGCCGGCGGAAGAGGGCAGCGACGAATCGGAATCGAGCCATGCCCCGGTTTGATTACAGGGGCCGGGATCGCGCCGGCAGCGCCACCAATGGCAGCGTGGAGGCCCCCTCGCTCGACGGTGCCGCCAGCCAGCTGCTGAACAGCGGC
>NZ_JAVLAZ010000112.1:0-3248 GCF_031581315.1 Thiohalophilus sp. | reverse complement strand
CGGGATCGGATCAAGACCGCCATGCGCTACCCAATGTTCGTGATTGTTGCGATCGCCATCGCGATCAGTGTGATCAACTTTTTCGTGATTCCAACCTTCGCCGGCATTTTCGCCAAGTTCGATGCCGAACTGCCGTGGCAGACCCGCCTGCTGGTGGGCATGTCCAACTTTATGGTCGAATACTGGTATGTGATGGCGGCGATCCTGATTGCCGGCATTGTCGGTATCCGCGCCTGGCTCAAAACGCCCAACGGCCGGCTTACCTGGGATCGCTACAAGCTCAAACTGCCGGCGGTGGGCATCATCCTGCACCAGGCGCTGCTGCAACGTTTTGCCACGTCATTCGCCATGACTCAGCGCGCCGGCGTGCCGCTCACCCAGGGGCTAACCGTGGTCGGTAACGCGGTGGATAACGCCTATGTGGAACGCCGCATTCAGGGCATGCGTACCGGTGTGGAGCAGGGCGAGTCGCTGACCCGCACCGCCACCCACAGCGAAATGTTCACGCCATTGATCCTGCAGATGATCGCCGTGGGCGAGGAAACCGGCGCGGTAGACGAAATGCTGGATAATGTCGCCATGTTCTACAATCGCGAGGTCGATTACCGGCTCAAGTACCTGAGCAGCGCGCTGGAACCGATCCTGATCGTGATCCTCGGCGCAATGGTGTTCGTGCTGGCGCTGGGCGTGTTCCTGCCGATGTGGGATCTCATGTCCGCGGTGCGGGGAGGCTGATGAGGTTGCCGGTGCGATGTCGCTCACGACAATCGGGCTTTACTCTGCTGGAACTGGTTCTGGTCATTCTGATCATTTCCATTCTGGGCATCGCCGCCATCGATCGCCTGCTTGAATACCGCGTCGACGCCGAACGGGCCATGGTGCAGACCGTGGTCGGCAATCTGCGCAGCGGTCTGGGAATGGAGGTAGCCAAACGGGTAGCGCGGGACGAGATCCGGACCATTAGCAACCTGGAACACAGCAATCCCATCGCGTTGCTCGCCCAGCCGCCGGACAATTATATTGGCGAGATAACGAATGAATCGCAGGTTAATAAAGCCGGGGTCTGGTATTTCGATATCGACAACTCGGCACTGGTCTATCGCATCCGGTTCAGCGACTATTTTCGCACGCCACTGCCCGGGCCGGCCCGGGTGCGCTACCGAATCGAACTGGTTCACGCGAACGGCCCGAACGGGGAAGACCCCACCCGGATCGCCGGCCTGAACCTGGTCCCCCTGGAAAACTACCAATGGGAATTTCCACAATGAATAACAATCCCGATACCTATCTGACGCTGTTGCAAAGCACCCTGTTGATTCTGGCGGTGCTGCTGGCCCTGGCGGCGCTGTATGGCCTGTTGCTGTTGATTCACCCCCGGCTGGGATTACAGCTCAACCAGCTGCTCGGCCGGCGCTACCTGACCCGGCGGGTCAGCGGCTTTATGGATCGGCAATTTCACATCGAGCGCTATTTCTACCGCCACGCCAAACTCTATGGGCTGCTCCTGCTGGTCGGCTCCGGCTATCTGCTCTATCGCCTGTTTTTCGATTTTCCGCTGGAGAACTATGCCGGCATCATGCCCGCGGTCCTGACCACCGACGTCTGGGCCTGGCTGCTGGAGACGCTGCGGATCTTTTTGATCGTGATCGGGGTTTTCACCCTGTATATCGGCCTGGTGGTCCTGATCCGCCCCAGTAACATCAAGGGGCTGGAAACACAGGCCAACCGCTGGATCTCCACCCGCCAGAAACTGGCCACGATCAACCGCACTTTCCCGACCCTGGACAGCGTGGCGGAACGGGCCCCGCGGCTGTTCGGCGGGATCGTCTTTCTGGCGGCGGTCACCCTGCTTTTTGTCATGTTATAAAACTCAAGTCCCGGTTAAAATTTGTCGATAAAATAGCCAGTTGCTTGTAATCCGGCCAAAACTTGCTAGATTACTTTATAAAATTACGTTAAATTGTTGAAACTACATGTTTCTGCTGCGGCAGAAGGGGCTTTCACCCGGCAACCGCGGTTGCCACACAATCGATACTCTGGAGATTCTCATGAAACAACAACGCGGTTTTACCCTGATTGAACTGGTCGTGGTCATCGTGATCCTCGGCCTGCTGGCGGCCACGGCGCTGCCCAAATTCATCGACGTCACCACCGATGCCCGCGAAGCCAGCGTGCAGGGTGTCGCCGGCGGCCTGCGTGCCGCCGCCGCACTGGGGCAGGCGCAGTATGTGGTTAATGGCGACAAGTCGGCTACCACCATAAGTATGGGTGGAACTACTGTCACTGTACTGGATGAAGACAATAATCCCGGCTTTGGCGGTCGCCCGATAGCAAATACTGGTGGCATCGTGGAAGCCATGCCCAATCCCGATGGTTTTGACAATCCCCTCACTAACGGTGCTAGCACCCTTGGTACTTCTCTTGTTTATGAACCGACTTCAGGCGGCAATGCTTCATGTCGCGCTACCTACACTCCGACTAACAGCGATCCGGTAACAACAATTATCAGTGACTGTTAAGCGTTAACAACTAACAGAGGCCGCTTCGCGCGGCCTCTGTACTTTCCATGAGCCGTATCTTCTCCGCTCTCGCTCGCAACCGTGTGGCGTTGTCCTCAACAGTGTTTTTTCTCACCGCCTTCATCGCGGCGCTGATCTTCAACGGCTTTTATTTACAGTATTACAGTCTTGCCCAACTGGCTCTGTTCGGCTGGCTACTGCTGGCCCTGTTGCATGGCTATCACCGGCATCACACCATTGTCATCACCCCACTAACGATAGCGGTCGGGCTGTTTCTTGCCTTTCTCGGGCTCAGCCTGATCTATCACCCGGTGCCGTATCTGGGCGTGATGAATCTCTGGTGGGTCGGGGTCTTTGCCCTGATCGTCGCGATCTATCTGTTGCTGCCCGAGGCCGACTCCAGCTGGCGCTGGAACCTCAAGCTATTGCTGCTCGCCGTAGTGGGTCTGGCGTTATGGGGCGCGGTCGAGCAACTGGTTTATGGCGTCTCAGCGGACGCCAGTTTTTATAACAAGAACTCGCTGGCGGCGTTGATCAACCTGGCCCTGCTTCCGCTGGCCGCGATCTATCTCGCCGGCGAAAATAAGCGACTTCGTTATGTCAGCGGGCCGGTATTGCTGCTGTTTGCATTTGTGCTGGGCATCATCGCCAGTCGCGGTGCGCTGCTGGCTTTTGCCCTGGGGATCGCGGTTTTCTGCTTTTTGCTCTGGCGTCAGGCCCGTCGGCGAC
>NZ_JAVLAZ010000111.1:2703-6525 GCF_031581315.1 Thiohalophilus sp. | reverse complement strand
TGGCGGGTTTTGAAGGCCTGACACATCTCGGCGATGCAGCTCTGGTCGCCGTCCAGCGCCGCCTGGGCCGCCACCTGGGCGATGGAGGTGGGATTGGAAGTGCTCTGGGACTGGATTTTCTTCATCGCCTTGATGATCGGCTCTGGGCCGGCCGCGTAGCCGATGCGCCAGCCGGTCATCGAATAGGCCTTGGAGACGCCGTTGAGCACAATGGTCCGCTCGTACAGATCCGGGCAGGCGTTGACGATGTTGCAGAACGGCTCGTCGCGCCACAGGATGTGCTCGTACATATCGTCGGTGGCGATCAGCACCTGCGGATAATGGCGCAGCACCGCGCCCAGTGCCTCCAGCTCGGCCTTCGTGTAGGCCATGCCGGTGGGGTTGGAGGGGCTGTTGAGCACCAGCAGGCGGGTGTTGTGGTTGAGGCTCGCCTCCAGCTGCTCGGGCGTGATCTTGAACTGCTGGTCGATGGTGGTGTCCATAATGACCGGCTTGCCGTCGGCCAGCAGCACCATGTCCGGGTAGGAAACCCAGTAGGGGGCCGGGATCAGCACCTCGTCACCAGTATCCAGCAGCGCCTGGGCCAGGTTGTAGAAGCTCTGCTTGCCGCCGCAGGAGACCAGCACCTGGTCCGGCACGTAATCGAGCCGGTTGTCGCGGATGAACTTGGTGATGATCGCCTGCTTGAGGCCGGGCGTGCCGTCCACGGCGGTGTACTTGGTAAAGCCGTCCCGGATCGCCTGGATCGCCGCCTCTTTGATGTGGTCCGGGGTGTCAAAATCCGGCTCCCCGGCGCCCAGCCCGATAATGTCCTTGCCCTGGGCCTTCAGTTCGTTGGCCAGCGCGGTGACCGCGAGGGTGGGGGAGGGTTTGATGCGTTGTACCCGGGCGGAGAGCTTGATATCCAATGTAGCGGCCTCATCGACAGCGTTGCTTGACAAAGGCGTGTAATATACTGGAAACCTTCTCTTGACTGAATCGCATGAGCAAAAAATTTCAACTCAAATCCCAATTCGAGCCCGCCGGCGACCAGCCCGCGGCCATCGACGGCCTGATCAAGGGCATTCGCGCCGGCGAGGCGGGCATGACCCTGCTGGGGGTGACCGGCTCGGGCAAGACCTTCACCATCGCCAATGTCATCCAGGACATCCAGCGCCCGACCCTGATCCTGGCCCATAACAAGACCCTGGCCGCCCAGCTCTACGGCGAGATGAAAGACTTCTTCCCGGAGAACGCGGTGGAGTATTTCGTCTCCTATTACGATTACTACCAGCCCGAGGCCTATGTGCCGTCCTCGGACACCTTCATCGAGAAGGACGCCTCGATCAACGAGCACATCGAGCAGATGCGCCTCTCCGCCACCAAGGCGCTGCTGGAGCGCAAGGACGTGGTGATCGTCGCCACCGTCTCGGCCATCTACGGCCTGGGCGATCCCGACGCCTACCTGAAGATGCTGCTGCACCTGGTGCGCGGCGATCGCATCGATCAGCGCGATCTCCTCAAGCGCCTGACCGAGCTGCAATACAGCCGCAACGACGTCGAGCTGCAGCGGGGCACCTACCGGGTGCGCGGCGAGGTGATCGACATCTTCCCGGCCGACTCGGATCGCGACGCGGTGCGCGTGGAGCTGTTCGACGACGAGATCGAAAACCTCAGTTATTTCGATCCGCTCACCGGCGAGGTGCTGCAGAAGGTGCCGCGCACCACCATTTACCCCAAGACCCATTACGTCACCCCGCGCGAGACCATCGTCAAGGCGATCGAGCAGATCCGCGAGGAGCTCAAGGAGCGCCTGGAACAGCTGCGCAATAACGACAAGCTGGTCGAGGCCCAGCGCCTGGAAGAGCGCACCCGCTTCGATATCGAGATGATGCAGGAGCTGGGTTACTGCTCCGGCATCGAGAACTACTCACGCTACCTGTCAGGGCGCAACCCCGGCGAGCCACCGCCGACCTTCATCGACTACCTGCCCGAGGAGGCGCTGCTGGTGGTGGACGAGTCGCACGTGACCATTCCCCAGATCGGCGCCATGTACAAGGGCGATCGCTCGCGCAAGGAGAACCTGGTCGAATACGGCTTTCGTCTGCCCTCGGCGATGGACAACCGGCCGCTCAAGTTCGAGGAGTTCGAACGCCTGCAGCCCCAGTCCATTTATGTTTCCGCCACGCCGGCCCAGTACGAGCTGGATCACTCCGGTGCCGTGCTGGAGCAGGTAGTGCGCCCCACCGGCCTGGTCGATCCCGAGATCGAAATTCGCCCCGCGACCACCCAGGTCGACGATCTGCTCTCCGAGGTCAAACTGCGCGCCGACGTGGGTGAGCGGGTGCTGGTCACCACGTTGACCAAGCGCATGGCCGAGGACCTGACCGACTATCTGCAGGAACACGGCACGCGGGTGCGCTACATGCACTCGGATATCGACACCGTCGAGCGCATCGAGATCATCCGCGATCTGCGCCTGGGCAACTTCGACGTGCTGGTCGGCATCAACCTGCTGCGCGAGGGGCTGGACATCCCCGAGGTCTCGCTGGTGGCCATCCTGGATGCCGACAAGGAGGGCTTTTTACGCTCCGAACGCTCCCTGATCCAGACCATCGGCCGCGCCGCGCGTAACAGCCACGGCAAGGCAATCCTCTACGCCGATAACATCACCGGCTCCATGCAACGCGCCATGGACGAGACCGAACGCCGCCGTCTCAAACAGATCGCCTTCAACGAAGAACACGGCATCACCCCGACCACCATTCAAAAAGCGGTGGCCGACATCATGGAAGGCGCCTACGGTCCGGCCGCCGCCTCCGCACGCAAATACGCCCAGGTGGCCGAAGAAGAGATCCAGTACGCCAGCATGACCCCCAAAGAGCTGGCCAAAGAACTCCAGCGCCTGGAACAGCAAATGTTCCAGCACGCCCAGAACCTCGAATTCGAAGACGCCGCCCGCCTGCGCGATCAAATCCACCACATCCAGAACGCCCAGATGGGCCTGCCCGACGACTCCGGCCAGCGCAAGGAACGGCGCCAGAGCGGGAAGGGACGCAAGAAAGCCAAAGCGGCGGGGTGAAGAAAGTGCTGAGTGCTGAGTTCTTAGTGCTGCGGCCGGATATTTCACTCGCCCTGTGGGAGCGGGCTACGACCGCGACCCGGGCCTCTGCCAGAAGTCGCGCCCGTGGGGCGCTCCCACCAGGATGCTGAGTACTGAGTTCTTAGTTGCAGGGTGGGGTTTATTTCCTCGTCCCTCGTCCCGGCCGAAGGCCCTGGCCCCGGACTGCCAACTGCGACTGCGAACTGCCAACTTTGTTTATTGCCTTTTCAAGCTTCCCTGCTAAGATGGTATACATGTCAACCACATGATTTCTGAGACTACTAATGAGCAAACAGACCGCAGTCAGGCTACCCGATGAGCTGAACGAGCGTCTGGTCGCCCTCGCCAAACGGACCGGGCGCCCGGTCGCTTATTACATTCGCGAGGCGATCGAGGAACATCTGGAGGACTTGGAAGACATTTATCAGGCCGAACAGGTGCTGGAGCGGCTGCGCCGTGGCGAAGAGCAGATCGTAGACGGCGAGGAATTCTGGCGTGACCTGGCGGATTAGGTACGCCCGGTCAGTTCAAAAAACGGTCAAAAAACTCCACCCCCGGGTCCGCCAGCGTCTCCGGGATTACCTCGAGAACCGCATCGCCCAACTGGATGATCCGCGCCAGGTCGGTAAACCCCTCAAAGGCCAGCATAGCGAGCTATGGCGTTACCGGGTCGGCGATTATCGAATCATTTGCGAAATACAGGACGACACACTCGTCGTGCTTGTTATCCGAATCGGACA
>NZ_JAVLAZ010000111.1:0-2603 GCF_031581315.1 Thiohalophilus sp. | reverse complement strand
TTTCCTACAAGATTTTCAGCCAATCCCTACACCACATTCAGCGTTGTCCTACAGCCATTTCGGGGTGGGTTCACTATGCTGTTTCCCCAACAAGGACGTTGTACGTGATAGGGATATCACACCCAAAAGCCCCGCCCGGCAAGGATGCCGCGGCGGGCATTTTTTTGCCCATCTGTGCTCTGAGTAGTTATGACCTGGAACTTGTTATTGTGGGAGCGGCTTACAGCCGCGATTCGAGAGAAGGGGCACATCCCCTGGTCGCCTATAACCATGTTCAAGCCCCCTGGGCTATGACCCGGCACCCACAGCACTCAGAACTCAGAACTTGCCCCCCTCGGAGTTTGATCTCACGATATTTACGTGCTACACGTATTATCGTGCAATCAGGAAGCCCGTCATCATGAAACAGAATATTACCCTTTCTATTGATAAGGAAATACTGACAAAGCTCAAAGTGATCGCTGCCCGGCGTTCTACCTCGGTGAGTCGATTATTGACTGAGGAGCTGGTTCAGATCGTGCGTGATGTCGATCACTATGAGCAGAGCCGGCGCCGTGCCCTGCGAGCCCTGGATTCGGGATTCCACTTCGGCGGTCAGCCAGTGAGCCGGGATGAGTTGCATGAGCGTTAAGCAGTTCGTTGATACAAATATCCTGATTTACGCGCATGATCTGGATGCCGGAGAGAAATACCAGCGTGCCGCCAGATTGGTCCGTGACTTGTGGGAAAACGGCGAGGGCGTAATCAGTATTCAGGTGCTGCAGGAATTCTATGTGACGATCACCCGTAAAATTCCACAGCCCTTGTCGTATGCCAGCGCACGAGAACTGGTTGAGGCGTATTGTGCCTGGCAGCTGGAGTGCCCCGCGGCGAGGACGGTTCTGGTCGCTTCCGAGATTCAGGAACGAAACGGATTGTCATTCTGGGATGCGATGATCGTCGCCACTGCAGTGCAGGCCAGAGCCGAAGTGCTCTTCTCGGAAGATATGAACCACGGACAGTTTATTGAAGGAATTCGCATTGAGAATCCATTCCTGCATTAAAGCCCGATAACCCGCAATACTCAGCACTTGGCACTATATTATTGTGGGAGGGGCTTACAGCCGCGATTCGAGAGAAGGGGCACATCCCGGGTCCGCCAATAACCACGTTCAAGCCTCCCTGGCCTATGACTAAGAACTCAGAACTTATCCTTCCGCTCCCCGAAAGTCCGACAGGAACGCCCTGATTCTCACTAAAAACAAGGCTTTACACATCTGTGACATTTCACTAGTATCATGTTCAAGTCTTGAACAGACTGGCCGCTAAGGTCAGTAACCCCGCGAAGCGTCAGGATACCTGTCTATATCAGTCCGGTTTTATCGCGGGAATAAATGCAAGTCATTGATTTTATTCATGCTGTACCCCGCACGGCAGGGCGGTAGCGTGCCCAAATGCCGGGCAGGCCCGATAAAGCAAGCCTATATCGGGCAAACCCACTCAGAACTCAGAACTCAGAACTCAGAACTCAGAACTCAGAACTCAGAACTCAGAACTATTATTTTGTTGACAGATGAGACCCGCTACAAGCTGTTCAAACTGCTGGAAGAAAATCCCGGCATGAACCAGCGCGAGCTGGCCAACGAGCTGGGTATCAGCCTGGGTAAGACCAATTACTGCCTTAAAGCCCTGATCGAAAAAGGCTGGGTCAAGGCGGGCAATTTTCGTCAGAACCCGCACAAATTAAAGTATGCCTATCTTCTGACCCCCAAGGGCGTGGAAGAAAAGACTCGCGTGACCCTGAGCTTTTTAAAACGCAAGCAACAAGAATACGAACAGCTGCTTGATGAACTGGAAGAATTGCGCGAAGAAGCCGCGGCCCTCAAGCCGCTTGAGGAAGGGGAGTCGTAAGGATGCATCACTGGTACGTGATCCAGACCAAGCCCAAAAAAGAATCCGTGGCCGTCGATAACCTCGAACGTCAGGGCTACACCACTTATTTCCCGAAGATGGCCCAGGCCAAACGCCGGCGCCAGCGCTGGCAGAAAATTATCGAGCCGCTGTTTCCCCGCTACCTGTTCGTCCAGCTGGCGATAGGCATCGATGACTTCGCCCCCATTCGCTCGACCCTGGGGGTACTGAACATGGTCCGCTTCGGCAACGAACCGGCCACCATCGCGCAACAGACGATCGACGCCATCCACCAGCAGGAACAGATCCTGCTCGGTGAACCGGGCGAGCAACCCGGCTGGCGGCCGGGCGACAAGGTCCAGGTCGTGGAAGGCGCCTTTACCGGCCTCAACGGCGTTTTTGAAAAAGCCAGCGGCACCGAACGGGTCATCATCCTGCTGGACATGCTGGGACGCCAGAACCGCGTCACCGTCGAAACCCACGACATCGTCCCGGCCCGCTAGTCATTGTAGGAGGGGCTTGCAGCCGCGACTCGAGAACAGGGGCATGACCGTCGCCGATGGGTCGCTCACGGCATCCATGCCGCCCACGACATTAGTCCATCCCTGTACGTCAATCGCCTCCCACCAGAGAGAGGGTTTGTAGGAGGGGCTTGCAGCCGCGACTCGAGAACAGGGGCACGACCGTCGCCGATGGCATCGCCTCCCACCAGA
>NZ_JAVLAZ010000027.1:7847-33037 GCF_031581315.1 Thiohalophilus sp. | reverse complement strand
TCAGCACTATCCTTCAAATCCGGCATGTTGGTCGATGAAGTCGCGGATATAGCCAGCGGTCTGGGCGCCGCTGAAACGGGCCTGTTCCTCGCCGTGGCGAAACAGGATGATGGTGGGGAAGCCGCGAACCTGATAGCGGCCGGCCAGTTTCATGTTATCGCCTTCATCGACTTCGACCTTGCCCAGATGGACCCGGCCCGCATACTCGGCGATGACCTGTTTCAATACCGGCGCGATGCTGATGCAGGGCGGACACCATTCGGCCCACAGGTCGATCAATACCGGCCGCTCATGCGAGGCCGCCAGCACTTTTTGATCGAATTGTTCCAGATCGACGTCGAAAATCGCAGCTTCAGCCTGAGTGTCATTCATCGCGGTGTTGTCATGCCAGTCAAAGAGCGGGGATTATAGGCGAGGGCGGCGGCTCGCGTCACCCGCCTTACCAGGGATGGCGCCGCAGACGCCAGAGATAAAGCACCCGTGACAAGATCCAGTCCAGCACGGTGAAAAGAACGCCAATCAGCAGAATCGATGGCCAGCCAAGCCCCAGCGGGTCGGCGAGGGACATCAGCGGTAGCAGGGCCTCCGGCAATTGATCCAGCAGTGGGGCGGGTGCGCCGCTACGCCATTTCAGACGACGCTTGGTGAAACTGGCGAGCAGATCGCCGAGCATGCTCAGGGCACCGAATACCGCGCCCAGCCACAGGGGATAGCCCGCTAAACCGGCCGCCACGGCGGTGAGTAGTATTGCCGCAACCATGCCGCGCCAGGTTTTATGCGCCCCGAACAGGGGCTCGCCATCGGGGAACCGGTAACCGCCGTCCACTGAGCGGTTCCAGTGACGCACTCCCGGCAACAGACGGGCCAGGATGGGCGCGCCATTGGCCACCAGTAACAGTAACAGGCAAAACAGGATCGTCATGTCACAATGGTAAGGTGTGCGCTGCCTGGCCGCCACTGCGGCGGGCCCATTACAAAAGGCGATTAACTGGCTAGGATCAGAACAGGAGCCGGTTGTGTGGCAACTGCTCAGCGCCGGCCCGCGAGGCAGTCAAGGAGGTGAAGACGATGTCGGATAATCGATGTGCTTTCAGCAGTCCGCTGATCGCCGAACAATATGCCTGTCACTTTGGCGAACAGGTCGTGCGCCGGGGAGGCACCGAGGTTGCCTGTTGTGACCCGGCGGCCTGTTCCCGTTGCGAGGCGGTATTTGAATGGCTTAAACAGGTGAGCCTGCCGGCCTTTGGGGTAGAGGATGACCTGACCAGCATGCCGCACAGTGTGATTCAGAAAATTCAGTTCGGCAGTCTGAACGGTTTGCAGAATCAGCTGGGTATCGAACCCGCGGAACGTGTGGATATTGATCAGCTGCTGAACCACGCTGCCGAACAATACGGGGGGATAGACAGCTTGCCCTATACCGGTTTAGTTGACACCATAACCGCCTATCAACTGAAACGACGACAGCATCGCCGTTAATGGCAATAAATTCAGGAGTACCGCATGGCTTTACCACAGGAACTGCAAGTGATTGATCAAAAAACCGGCGAAGGTGACGAGGCCGTTAAAGGCAAGCTTGTCGTCGTTCACTATCGTGGCTGGTTATATGACGATGATGCCGAGGACAACAAGGGACAGGAATTCGACAGCTCCTACGAGCGCGAACCGTTCACCATCCCGCTGGGCGCCGGTGTGGTGGTCAAGGGCTGGGAAGAAGGCCTGGTTGGCATGAAAACCGGTGGTCAGCGGACTCTGATCATTCCTCCCGAGCTGGCCTATGGCAGCAACGGCGCCGGTGACGTCATCCCGCCTGATACGGCGTTGATCTTCGAAGTTGAACTGCTGCAGGTGCGTGGTTAGGCAAGTAAAACCCAACTCAGAGGCGCGAAGGGATAATTTTGAATGTTGAGTTCTGAATTTTGAATTGCGATACACGTTTAATTAAAAATTCATCATTCACAATTCAACATTATTTCTCGCCCTCTGCGTTAATGCTCTTTATGCAATAAAAAGGGGAACCCATGGGTTCCCCTTTTTTGGTTGGTTGGCGACAGATTATCCGTTGTCGCTTTTGCGCTCGTTGGCCACGTTGACTTTCAGTTCACGGCCGTAGAACTCGGTGCCGTTGAGCGCCTTGATGGCGTTGCGGGCATCCTTGCGTTTCATTTCGACAAAGCCGAAACCGCGTGGACGACGGGTGGCGCGATCGGTCATCAGGCGCACGGCATGAACCTCGCCATAATCTTCAAACAGCTTGCGCAGGGCATTGGGTGAGGCTTTGAAGGCCAGATTGCCGACAAAAATGGATTCTACCTCGGTGTTGGTAGCCGGATGAATCCGGGTATGGCTGAGCAAGGCACCAAGCAGGGCGCCGGCCAGAATGCCATAGGTGAGCAGATGTTGCCCGGCGACCTGTTCCAGCGCAAGTAACGGAAAGAGGAAATAGGCGACAACGGAGAGGATGACGCTGACAATAACAATTTGGATTACAGTCTTGGGGGTTGGGAATTCAAACTTCATGGCACTCCATCACTGGCTTCTGATTGTTTTAACAGGATTCCGCCACTGCAGAGGCATTGGATTGGCGGAGCACGAGTCTGTTTCTCGCGAAACAGACGGCTATTTTACACTTTTGGGCTGCGCGCGTCTCGGCTGCGGGACAGATACAGGCTTTTCGGGCTATGCTTGGTGCCGGGTTGCAATGAGTGATAAACATGCAGCAGATAACCTTCTGCCTTGATCTCAGCAGGAGCCAGTGCGAGAAGTACTATGCCGGGCGAGTTCGTTATGTGCAGGTACAAAGTGATGATGGTCGGCTGGTGCGCTTTCCCGCCCGGGCCCTGTTGCCCTATATTGGCCACGACGGCGTTTACGGGCGTTTCGTATTACAACTCGATGCCAGCAACCGTTTGATCGCACTGGAGCGACTGGGTTGATGGCATTGCCGGCGGATTGCACGATAACCGGGCAGGAACTCTGATGTCAGACGGCAAGCTGGTCGCACACCGGGGGTATCCCCATCACTATCCCGAGAACAGTCTGGCCGGTATTCAGGCCGCGCTGGCGACCGGTGCCCGCTATGTGGAAGTGGATGTGCAATTGAGTCGCGATGGGGTACCGGTCCTGTTCCATGATCGCGAATTGCTGCGATTGTGCCATCACCCCGGCGCGATTCACGATTACACCTGGTCGCAGTTGCAGGCACTGGATGTTCACGCCACGGGTGACTCGCCCCGCCTGTCACACGCACCGTTAGTGGCCCTGAGCGATCTGGTGGCCATCATCCCGACAATGCCCGGGGTGCGGTTTTTTATCGAGCTCAAGCGCGTGGCGTTCGAACAGATGGGTATCGAGCCTGTTCTGGAGGCGGTATTGCCGATGCTGCAGCCTGTGGCAGAGCAATGTTGTGTGATCTCTTACCAGCTGGATGCGTTAAAGCAGGTGCGTGAACGCACCACGTTGCCCATCGGTGCCGTAATCGATAAGTGGGCAGAGCGCGAGGCTCCGGCCATCGTTGAATTGCACAGCGATTACCTGTTCTGCAATCTCGAATCATTACCCGAACACGGTCCGTTGCAACTGGGGGATACTCAACTGGCGGTGTTTGAAAGCGTGGATCCGCAGCAGGCCCGGCAATTGCTGGCACGCGGGGTGGATCTGGTCGAAACCTTTGCCATCGGCGAGATGCGCCAGGCGCTGGCGCCGGGCGATAGCCAGGGCGTGGATTGCGATGTGCTGATCATCGGTGGCGGGATCCAGGGGGTGGGGGTGGCCCAGGCGGCGGCTGCCTGCGGTTACCGCACGCAGGTGCTGGAGCAGAGCGAGCTGGCGGCCGCTACCTCCAGCCGTTCCAGCAAACTGATCCACGGTGGCCTGCGTTATCTCGAATCGGGCCAGTTCACCCTGGTGCGCAAATCCCTGCAGGAGCGGCGCATCCTGCTCGACATCGCCCCCGAGCTGGTGCGCCTGGTGCCGTTTTATATTCCCGTCTATCGCCATAGTACCCGGGGACCCTGGACCCTGCGGGCCGGCCTGTCACTCTATGCCCTGCTGGGCGGGCTGGATCGCCAGGCACGGTTTCGACGTATATCCCGCACCCGGTGGCCTCAGCTCGATGGCTTGCAACAGCAGTCACTGCGCAGCGTATTTCGCTACTGGGATGCCCAGACCGATGATGCGGCCCTGACCCGGGCGGTGATGGCCTCGGCCCGATCTCTCGGGGCGCAGTTGCATTGTCCCGCGCGGTTTGTGTCGGCACAGGCGGACACCGAACAGGTGACGGTCCACTTTCAACAGGATGGCCAGATGCGGACAATAACCACCCGGGTGCTGATCAATGCGGCCGGGCCGTGGGTGGGCCAGGTACTGGAAGGCATGCACCCGCTGCCGCAACGGCGGGCGTTCGATCTGGTTCAGGGGACCCATATTGTGGTCGCCGACCCGGCCCCGTCAGGGGTGTTTTATGTGGAATCGCCGCAGGACGGGCGGGCCGTGTTTGTCATGCCCTGGCATGGGCGGACCCTGATCGGCACCACCGAAACCGCCTATACGGGGGATCCCGCCGCCGTGGCGCCGCAGGCATCGGAAATCGACTACCTGCGGCGCATTTACCGCCATTACTTTCCCGCCGCCGAGGCCTCCGTGGTCGAGAGCTTCGCAGGCCTGCGGGTATTGCCACACAGCAAATCGAGCCTGTTCGACCGCCCGCGCGACACCCTCATCGATACCTCCCTGCCAAGGGTAGTGAGTCTCTACGGGGGTAAGCTGACCGGCTATCGCGCCACGGCGCAGGCGGTCATGCACACCCTGCGTCGGTGGTTACCCGAACAGGCGCGGTGTCAGGACACAGCACAGCTCCCTCTGGAACAGGTACGAGGGACGAGTGACGAGTGACGAGGCGGGTTTATCGGGACTGACAGCACTCAGTACTCAGGGGTAGGCCGGACATAGCAACGCGGTGTCCGGCAACCCGGGAAATGCCCGATACCGCTGCGCTATATCGGGCCTACCTGACAGGTTTTAGGTTCTAGCCCCTAGCCTTTGTCCAGGGCCTTGTTCATAGCCCGTTGCCAGGCGCGATAACGTTGTTGCAAAGGGGCGTTGCGGGTGGGTTCGAATTCGCGCCCTGGACCGGGTTCCGGCCAGTTGTCCGGTTGTCCGGCGACTAAAAAGGCGCTGCCGCGGGCGGTGGCCTCGCTGTCGGGGGGGCGGTGAACCGGGTGGTCGGTGAGGTCGGCCAGGCGCTGGCAGACGCCATCCAGGCGGGAGAGACCGCCGGTGATTTGCAGTCGCCGGGGGGCCGGGCGATGTCGGGCCATGCGTTGCAGGTTGGTCTGCAGCAAAAAGACGATACTCTCCAGGACGGCCACCGTCTGTTGTGGCAGAGCTCCTTCGCCGATGAAGCGCGATTCAAAATCGGCTCGCCAGTAGGGGGCCGCCAGCCCTGCCACACCGTTGAGAAACAGCGGTACGGCGTCATACTCGCTGTGTAGCCACTCGCCCAGTTGTGCCGGTGTCAGTTCATCCAGTCCATGTTGCTGTGCCAGCCAGTCGAGCGCTGCGCCGGCGCCATTAACGGTACCTTCCAGGACATAACTGGATTGCCGGGGGCTTTGCAGTACCACGCTGCTGAGCAGCCGGTCATCGAACAGCGGCCGGTGGCCGACCGGGCGCGAGACAAAGGCCCCGGTGCCCAGGTTCAGATAGGCGGTGTCTTCGCGCAGCGGGCCATAGGCATACAGGGCGGCGGATTGATCGCCGTTGACCAGTGTCAGGGGCAGCTCAAGCCCGCCAGCCCGCAGCTGGCCATAGTGGTTCAGGTTCGGGACACAGGGGGGCAGCAGTTCCCGGGGGATGCCGAACAGTTCCAGCAGCTCGGGGTGCCAGTCATGATCCTGCAGGGACCATAACTGGGTGCGCGAGGCATTGACCGGATCGGCCTGAAATTCGCCCGCCCGGGTCAGCTGGCCGGCCAGCCAGGCGGCCATGGGGCCGAGGCGCAGGCGGCCCTCGCGTTGCGCCTGCTGGACCGCGGGCAGGTTATCCAGGCACCAGCGCAGTTTGCTGGCGCCATAGTGGGGGGAGAGGGGCAGGCCGGTCAGGGCATGGATCCGGGCGGCCTGCGGTTCAAACTGCTGCAGCCAGTCGGCATTGCGACGATCCTGCCAGCTGATGATCGGACTGAGTGCCGCACCACTGTCATGATCCCAACAGACAATGTTGGAGCGCTGGGTGGCCAGCGCGGCAGCAGTCAGTCGCTGGCGTTGCGCGCCGAGCTGTTGCAGGATGTCATCAAGGCAGGTGCGCAGGGAATCGAGCAGCGCTTCGGCCGGGTATTCAATTCGCCCCTGTGCGCTCTGTTCGGCTACCAGTGGCTGGCGGGCGTGACATTGCTGCCGGCCGCGGGCGTCGAATACCAGGGCACGACTGGCGTGACCGCCCTGATCCAGGCAGAGATAGAGCGGGTCGTTGATGCTGGCACTCATGGGGATTCTGACACTCCGGTTGACCCTCGGGGCAGGCCCGGGGTGACGTTCTACGGACGAGGGATTGTGCTAGGCTAGCGGTTTTTCAGGGAGAGTGCACGGCGTGATAAAGCGGGAACATGGACAATGGCGAGCGCTGATCCCGGCGCTGTTGATGGCCGCCTGGCTCGGCGCCTGCGCGCAGGCGCCAACGCCGCCGACGCCGGAGGCGACGCCGGCATCGGCGCCGGCCGAGCCGGCGTTGCGTCTCGATCCGCAACTGGGTATTGCTACTCGCCTGGCGGAGGCGACGCTGACGCGCATCGCACGCCAGCACGTCACGCCAATCCCGACCGAGGTCCTTTATGCCCGTTTCACCGAACGGCTCGCGGCACAGCTGAGCGCGGGCCCGTGGCGTGAACCGCGGCCGTCACTGCGAGAGGCGAGCCTGGCCGAGGTGATCGATACCCTGCACCGGAGCCATCCGGATCGGCCGATCCTGCCGGCGGTGGAGGCGGCGCTCTCCAGGCTGCTGCGCGCGCTGGATGATGGCAGTCTCTATTTCGATCGTCGCCAGTTCGGGTTGTTGCAGCGTCCGTCTGAAGAGCGTGCCGGGATCGGTGTGTTGACCGGGCATCGCGATCAACAGGTGGTGATTCGCGAAGTGCTGGGCGGCTCGCCGGCCGATCGGGCGGGGCTCGGGCCGGGTGACGAACTGATCGCCATCGACGGGGAGCCGGTGGCCGGGCAATCCCGGGATCAGGTGATGACCCGGCTGCTCGGACGCCCCGGTTCCGGCCTGGCGTTACGCATTCGCTTTGCCGAGGGCGATACACGCGAGATCGACCTGCGCCGTGAATTTGTGGATCTGCCCCTTGTGGAGGGGCGCTGGCTGCCCGGCGCGATCGCCCATGTGCGTTTGCGTGCCCTGTCCGATACCACGGTGGCGCAATTTAATGAAACGTTTCTGGGCCTGATTCGTAAACAGCGGGCGCCACGGGCCCTGATTCTCGATTTACGCGATAACCACGGCGGTGTGCTTGAGGCCGCCGTACAACTGGCGGATCTGTTCGTGGCCGAGGGGACCCTGTTGAGCCTGCGCGGGCGAGTGGAATCGGAGCAGACCCGGTATATGGCGCAACCGCGCTCGAAAATTCTCGAACAGGATCTGCCCCTGGTGGTACTGATCAATGGCGAGACGACCGCCGGCGCCGAGAGTATCGCCGCGGCCTTGCAGGATCACCGCCGGGCGTTATTGATCGGGCAGCGTAGTCGCGGTGCGGGCCGGCTTTATTCCGTCTTCAAGCTGCCCGACCAGCGCGGTCTCAAGCTCGCCATCGGCCATCTGTATCGTCCCGCCGGTGGCGCGATTGCGCCGAACGGGGTGGTGCCGGACATCTGTGTGTCAAACGGAGAGGCCTTCATCAGCGATCGCGCCGGTAACCCGGAGTGTCCGCGGGAGGCGGGGCCAATCACGGTGGGCAAGAAGGACCCGGTTCTGAACCGGGCAGCGCGGATTGTGGCTGACAAACCGTTATATCGGGATTTGCTCGAAGGGCGGCTCGAGGCGCTGCCCACCCCCTGAGACCGCTGTTTCAGGCGGCGTTGTTGAAGCGGGCCAGCAGGGCCTTGTGGTAATTGCCCGCCGGCAGGGCGATGCGCACCTGATAGCCACCGCCGGGGGCCTCGTCCATCGGCTCGCCCTTGAGGCTTTCCATGTATTCCAGAGTCAGGCTGCGGTTGCCGTCGGGGGCAATCACCTCCAGCCGGTCGCCGCGGCCGAACTTGTTTTTCACCTCCACGCTGGCCAGGCCCCGCTCGGCATCGAAGTCGGTGATCTCGCCGACAAAACGTTGCTGCTCGCTGGTCGAATAACCCGACAGGTAATTCTGATAGGCCTGATCCGGGTGACGCACATAAAAGCCATCGGTATAACCTCGATTGGCCAGCCCCTCAAGTTTGCCGTAGAGACTGGGATCGAAGGGGCGTCCGGCGATGGCGTCGTCGATCGCCTGGCGATAGAGCTGGGCGGTGCGTGCCACGTAGTAATGGGATTTGGTGCGCCCCTCCACTTTGAACGAATCGATGCCGATCTTCGTCAGCCGCTCGATGTGCTGGATGGCGCGCAGATCCTTCGAGTTCATAATATAGGTGCCGTGTTCGTCTTCCAGGATCGGCATCAGCTCGCCGGGGCGGTTGCCCTCCTCGATCAGATAGGCGCGATCGGCCAGCGGATGGCGCTCGACCTTCTCTTCAGGAAACAGCTCCGGGTCGTTGATCGCCGCCATGGCATCGAACTCGATCTTCTGGATATCCCCGCTGACATCCTCCTCGGCGTTATGCATGCCGTAACTCCAGCGACAGGAGTTGGTGCAGGTGCCCTGATTGGGATCGCGGTGGTTGAAATACCCGGAGAGCAGACAGCGGCCGGAGTAGGCGATGCACAGGGCGCCGTGCACGAACACTTCCAGCTCCATATCCGGGCATTGCTGGCGAATCTCCTCGATCTCGTTAATCGACAGCTCGCGTGAGAGAATGATGCGCGACAGGCCCAGCGATTGCCAGAACTTCACTGCCGCGTAGTTAACCGTATTCGCCTGCACCGACAGGTGCACCGGGACCTCGGGCCAGCGCTCGCGCACCATCATGATGAGACCGGGATCGGCCATGATCAGTGCGTCCGGCCCCAGCTCGATGACCGGCTCCATGTCCTTGAGATAGGTTTTGATCTTGCTGTTGTGCGGCATGAGGTTGCTGGCGACAAAAAATTTCTTGCCCTGGGCATGGGCCTCGCCAATGCCGGTGGCCAGATTCTGCAACGTGAAGTCGTTGTTACGTACCCGCAGGCTGTAGCGTGGCTGGCCGGCATAGACCGCGTCGGCGCCAAACGCGAAAGCGTAGCGCATGTTGCGCAGGGTACCGGCGGGCAGGAGCAGTTCGGGGTGTGCTGGCATGATGTTGCTTCCGCAGAAAATGAAAAACCGTGTATGAGGGTCAATTATAACCGATTCAATGGCATACAATGGTGCGAAAATCATGGGGATTGAACAATCGATGACGGAATCGGCAACCGTGCCGTTTACATACCGGGTGCGGGTCAACCGCCGCGCCCGGCGCGCCAGGATCAGCGTCGAGGCGCACGGGGAGGTGGTCGTGGTCTTGCCGCGGGCGCTGGCCGAGCGCGAGATTCAGCAACTGGTGAGCCAGCATCAGGCGTGGGTCTGTGCCCGGCTGGCGGAGCTTCAGACGCGCCTCGCGCAACTGCCCGGGCAGCTCGGGCTGCAGCCGCAAACCATTCATCTGGAGGCCGTTGGGCAACACTGGGTCGTTGAATACGGGGTGTTGTCGGGGCCGCGTCGCTGGCGCGAGCGGGAGAACCCGCGCCGTTTACAGCTGCGTGCCGGGGCCGAGGAGGCGGCGGCCCGCGAGGCCTTGCAGGGCTGGCTTCAGCAGCAGGCCAAACAGATTCTCTCGCCCTGGTTACAGGAACTGGCTGAACGGCTCGGGTTGATCTGCACGGGCGTGACCGTGCGCGCCCAGAAAACCCGCTGGGGTAGCTGCTCGGCCAGCGGGCGCATTAATCTCAATCGCAATCTGCTGTTTCTGCCGCCGTCGCTGGTGGAGTACCTGCTGGTGCATGAGCTGTGTCATCTGCGCGAGCCGAATCACTCGCCGCGTTACTGGCAACAGGTGGAAAAGGTGTTGCCCGATTATCGTCAGCGGGATCGGGCGCTGCGTGCAGCGGTGGATCAGGTCCCGCTGTGGGCCCGGCCGGGTGCCTGAGGTGCCCTGGTGGTCCAATTCACACTTGAACCGGATTCTGGCAAAGGGCATATTAACTGACACATTTGCATGGATAAGGCTCAAACGGTGAACGTTGAACAACTCGAAGAACGCCGTCAAACGGTGCGCAACAAGTTCCATACGCTGCTGGAGACCCGCACCGAAACCCTCGCCCTGTTCAGTTCGCTGATTGGTATGCGGCCGTTCAAGCCGGAAAACGATTTGCAAATGGTATTGCAGGAGTTTTGCGAGTCGCTGGTGGATTACTCCGCCAGTGCTCACTTCCAGCTCTATTCCTATATTGAATCCGATCAGGAGCGCCGTACCACGGTTCTCGAGCTGGCCGAGCAGTATTATCCCCGCATCGCGGAAACCACCCGCCTGATTCTTGAATTCAACGAAAAATACGAATCCGAGGAGCGCAGCGGGGATCTGGCCAATCTGGATCGGGATCTGACCGTGCTGGGCGAGGCGCTGGCCGAGCGGATTCAGTACGAGGACAAGATTATCCGCGCCATGTCGACGCGCTGATTCAATCCGGGCAAGCCGCCGCCTGGAAAATGTCTTTCCCTGTTTTTTCAGTGCCGGTCGGTGTTTCGGAGGTTATGTCCATTTGGGATTGATCTCTCGCAGAGACGCCAGGACGCAGAGAAATCTGATATTGCTCATTCTCAGCGCGCTCTGCGTCTCTGCGAGAGTATTCTTGCCTGTAGAGTGCATCTGCATCCCCTCTCCCTGGCATCGCCCATTCCGGGTGCGTTCATCCTATGACCCCCTTTGCGGTAGTCGTTGATTCGCAGGCGGAGGGGGCAAATGCAAAAGGCCGATATGTGCTGCATATCGGCCTTTGCGTAATAGGCTGGGACATCCCTGTCCCAAGGGGTAAAACGTCAGGCCTGTTTCAGGCCACCAGCCCGAGCAGCCGTTCGGAAGCCCGGGTATAGATCGTTTGTTGTTTTTCCTGTTCCGAGGCCAGCGCCAGGACGGCTTCTTCCAGGCTCAGCTCTTCCACCTCGTACAGCGGGATAGTCTCTTCATGCATGGTCTTTCCTCCCAAGTACTATCATAGGGATAGTTTACATACTTAAAGTAAAATATCAAGTATATCTTTTAAGTTATTGATATTTATTGGGAGGAGGTCGGTGTCAGGGGGCCGATCCGCAGAAACGGCCTGTGACCGCTCGAACCGGCCAGACCGGCCGAGATTCAAGATATACCTGTATTTAGAAAAAATATCAAGAGTTAGCAATAACTCAATGAATTATATCGAGTTATTGCCTTTTTGAGGACGGCCCGTCGCCGTCGCTGACAGGTTACTGGCGGGAGGTGTTTCGGGTCTCGGCGAGGTAGTTGCGCAGGTGTTCGGTGCGGCCAATCTGATGACCGATATAATAGCCCAGTCGAAAGGTAAGCAGGGCGACCAGGCCCAGCAGCAAAATCGTCTCGAACATGGTATCTCCCCTTGCCGTTCTCTCTCAGGACCTATCGGCGTAGCCGCCGCCGGCTTGAAGGGAAAAACGTGACCGGTGTCCGGATCAGGAATCGCGCCTGGCCGGGGCCGTTTTGGAGAGTGTCACATCGGGGTCGGCGGAAATGGGCGGCATCCGTTCGAGCATCGGCGCCGGCTGGCGGCCCAGGCGCTGTTCGTAGATGATGGTGTAGGTGAGGACCCGCTGCAGGTATTTGCGGGTTTCGCCGAAGGGGACCGACTCGATCCAGAGATCGGACGGCTGCACCTGGCCCTCGGGCAGCCAGCGGCGCACGTTGCGCCCGCCGGCATTGTAGGCGGCGGTGGCCAGCACCGGATGGCCATGAAAGCGATCCTTGACCTTGCGCAGATACCGAACGCCCAGGGTAATGTTGTTATTCACATCGAGAATGTCCCGCTGTCCGCGCATTGGCATGCGCAGGGTCCGGGCGACACTGCGAGCGGTGCGCGGCAACAGCTGCATCAGGCCCAGGGCACCGGCATGGGAGCGGGCGTCGCGGGTAAAGGCGCTTTCCTGGCGAATGACCGCAAACGCCCAGGCCGGATCGATCTGCTGATCGCGGGCCTGGTTCAGAACGGTTTGCTGATGCGCGAGCGGAAACCGCATTTCCAGATCATCCCAGTAACGGGCCCGGGCCAGGGTCATGATGACCCGATCGTGCCAGCCCCATTCCTCGGCCAGTTTGGCGGCGCGCAGCAGCTGGTCCTCGTTCAGCCTGGGCAGCAGGTGGTTCCACTCGCGGCGGGCATCGGCTACCCGGCCCAGGGCGTAGAGTTCGGCCGCCCGTTGCAGAGCCGGGATGTCGTGCAGGGGGCGCAGGTCGTCCTGGCCGAACAGCAATGGCCGGTGGTCGAAATGATAGGGAATGCCGCCCCGGTCGGCGGCCATAAAGCCGTAATAACTGCGATCCCCGGCACTGAGCTGATACAGGGAGCGGGCCTCCGTGGTGCGTCCCAGCTCCTCCAGGGAACGGGCGCGCCAGTAACGCCAGCGCGGCGAATGGGCCGCGGCGGGCGGTAACTGGTTCAGCCAGTCGAGCGCCGCCGACCAGTCACGATCCTGCAGGGCCGAGAGAATATGGGCGGTTTTGACTTCGGTACGCTCGTTGCCCAGGTTCAGTTGGGCCAGCCATTGGGCGGCTTGCGGATCGTCGCTGCGCACCAGCGCCAGCGACAGCCGCCGTTCGATCCGTTCCTGTTCCTGATCACTGAATTGATAATCCGGTTTGAGTTCCTGCCAGTAGCGGGCGGCGCGGACCGGGTCGCGACCGGCCAGTCGGCGCAGGCCATAGACTGTGATCCAGCGCAAAACAGGTTGCTCGACATCGTTAAAGTGATTGGTCACTTCGTGTAAGTACTCCGGATTACGGCGAATCTTCGACCAGATATTGACCCAGAAGCGTTGCGACTCGGGCAGGTAATCGGCCAGGAACAGGGCCAGGCGAATCTGGCCGGCGCCAATCGCCAGCTGGATGCGTTGCCAGACCAGATCGTTGCTGAGTCGACCGGCGTTGCGCCACGCTTCGATCGCCGGATCGCAGGCCGAAGGCAGGGAGTGGCCGGTCAGCCAGAGGTTTTCCATCGCCGCGTGGGCCCGTTGCGCCTGATCGACCTGATAGAGTGCCCGGGTGTAGTGACAGCGCAGGGTTTTATCGTTGGTGATCTGGTAATTGTCCACCAGCTGTTGCCAGCGGCCGTGGCGCGCCAGGCGGTATAACCAGCGCTGATGCAGCAACCCGGCGATCGGGGTGTCGCCATAATTGCGGACGAAATCGCGGACTTCTTCCGGTTTGGCGTGTGACAGGCGACGACGCAGATCGCCGTATTCGAGATAGGGATAGAGCGGATAGTCCTGCAGCTTCTCGGCGAGATTCCGGTAACGGTCCCGGTTTCCGGCTTCCAGTGCCTGCAGCGCCTCCTGGAACTGGTAACGCTGCGGCAAACGGTCGTCGTCGGGCAGGGCCTGAACCCCGCCCAGCAGGCCGAACCCCAGTAACAGGGTGAAAATGCGCTGACCGATTCTCCGTGTACACGCCATGCTGAGGCCTCTGTTATTAAACCTGTTTCAAGCTTTTGGGGCTAAGTATTTGTAAACACAGTGTATGGCACGGTTGGCAGTTTGGCTATCCCGGCTGACGATCTCATCAGGGTTTGTATCGACCCGTGGCCCGCCGGGTTGATGGTTTTTTACCGGATTTGTGTCCCATGTCCGTCGGCATGCCGGATTCGTCGTGGCCGTGCGGATTGTTTTATACTGCGTGCCCCGCGCTGTTGTAGCCCGGGTTTTCGTTCAGGTTCAGGAGCCTTTGCATGTCAGAAAAGTTGAATAAACACAGTTCCCGTATCACCCAGCCCAAGTCCCAGGGTGCCTCGCAGGCCATGCTCTATGGTACCGGCCTGACCCGTGAAGACATGGACAAGGCCGAGGTCGGCATCTCCAGCGTCTGGTGGGAAGGCAACACCTGCAACATGCATCTCAACGATCTGGCTGCCAAGGTTAAAGAAGGCGTCGAAGCCGCCGGTCTGGTCGGTATGCGTTTCAATACCATCGGTGTGTCGGACGGTATCTCCATGGGGACCGATGGCATGAGTTATTCGCTGCAATCGCGCGACATCATTGCCGATTCCGTCGAAACCGTGATGAACGCCCAGTGGTATGACGCGAATATCTCCCTGCCAGGCTGCGACAAGAACATGCCCGGCGTACTTATCGCCATGGGGCGAATCAATCGTCCGTCGCTGATGGTCTACGGCGGTACCATCAAGCCGGGCCACTGGCATGACAAGACGCTGGATATCGTCTCGGCATTTCAAAGTTACGGGGAGTTCATTAGCGGTCGCATTGATGAGCAAGAACGCGAAGGGGTGGTTGAACATGCCTGTCCGGGGCCGGGCTCTTGCGGCGGGATGTATACCGCCAACACCATGGCTTCGGCCATCGAGGCACTGGGTATGAGTCTGCCCTACAGCTCGTCGATTCCCGCCGTGGATCCGGGCAAGCTGGATGAATGTCTGCAGGCCGGTCATGCGATCCGCCATCTGCTGGAACAGGACATCAAACCGAGCGATATCATGACCCGCGAGGCGTTCGAGAACGCCATCGTGATGGTGATGGCGCTGGGCGGCTCGACCAACGCGGTGCTGCATCTGCTCGCCATGGCGCGCGCGGTGGATGTGCCGTTGACCATCGACGATTTTCAGACCATCAGCGACAAGATCCCGTTCCTCGCCGATCTCAAACCCAGCGGCAAATACGTGATGGAAGATCTGCACAACGCCGGCGGCACGCCGGCCGTAATGAAATACCTGCTCGAACACGATCTGCTCAATGGCGAGTGTTTGACCGTGACCGGCAAGACGATGACCGAAAACCTGACCGAACTTCCTGCTCTCAAGGACGGTCAGGAGGTCTTCATGCCGCTCGACAAGCCGATCAAGGCCAGCGGGCATATACAGATTCTCAAGGGCAACCTGGCGCCGGGTGGTTCGGTGGCGAAGATCACCGGCAAGGAAGGGCTGCGCTTTTCCGGTCCGGCCCGGGTCTATGATCGCGAGGAGTCGATGCTGGCCGGGCTGGAGAATAACGAGATCCAGAAAGGGGATGTGGTGGTTATCCGTTACGAAGGTCCCAAAGGCGGCCCGGGCATGCCGGAAATGTTGACCCCGACCTCGGCCATTATGGGTGCCGGGCTGGGTGGCGATGTGGCACTGATCACCGACGGTCGTTTTTCCGGTGGTTCACACGGTTTTATCATCGGTCACGTGGTGCCCGAGGCCCAGGAAGGCGGCCCGCTCGGCTTGATTGAAAACGGCGATGTGATCACCATTGATGCCGAAACCCGTCGCCTGGATGTGGATGTCTCCGATGAGGAGATGGAACGCCGGCGCAAGAGCTGGGTAATGCCGCCCTATATCGCGCAGCGCGGTACCCTGTTCAAGTATGTCAAGACCGTCAAGGATGCTTCACACGGTTGCGTTACCGATGAGTGAACAACCGCTCAACAAAGGGTAAATAGTATGTCATTGACTGAAGATCCGGTGGTGGGCAACTGGTACACCACGCGCGAGGGTGAGTTGTTGCGCGTACGCCTGGCCGTCTATCGCCATGAATACCTGTCGGCGTTATTGCTGGAGTATCTCGATGGCCATCGGCAGATCATCGCCATTGGCGACTGGTATTGCATGGAACTGCATCGCGATATGCCAAGTGTCACCCAGCGTCATGTCAGCACCTGAGTTGCCAATGAGTGATACCGGCTTACAGGAACTCAAACTGCAACTCAAAGCGTTCGCCGAGGAACGTGACTGGGAGCAATTTCATTCGCCCAAGAACCTGGCCATGGCGCTGATCGTCGAAGCCGCCGAACTGGTGGAACACTTCCAGTGGTTGAAACAATCCGAGAGTGAGAATCTGCCGCCGGAAAAACACCAGGAAGTTGCCTACGAGATGGCCGATATTCTGGTCTATCTGTTACGTCTGGCCGAACGGCTGGATATCGACTTGCTGGATGTCGTGCAGCAGAAAATGAAAATCACCGCCGACAAATATCCCGCCGACCAGGTGCGCGGCAGTCACAAGAAATATACCGAATATAAAACGAAATAGTTTCTGTTGAGCGTTCTTGTGGGTCTCTCGCAGAGGCGCCGAAGCGCAATGAAATAAAATCGTTCTCTGCGCCTTGGCGTCTCTGCGAGAGTAAGATTAGTTTTCTTGCCGATCAGTTCGATCGGATAGCCGTCCGGGTTTTCGATGAAAGCAATGATGGTAGTACCGAATACAAAACGAAATAGTTTCTGTTGAGCACTTTTATGAGGCTCTCGCAGAGGCGCAATGAAATAAAAAGCGATCTCTGCGTCCTGGCGCCTTTGCGAGAGTTATTCAGTTCAGCTTTTCTTACCGATCAATTCGATCGGATAGCCGTCCGGATCTTCGACGAAGGCGATGATGGTGGTGCCGGCGTTCATGGGGCCGGCGTCGCGCAGGATCTTGCCGCCGCGCTGGCGGATGTCGTCGGTGGCCTGGTAGACATCGTCCACTTCCAGCGCAATATGACCATAACCGTCGCCCAGATCGTATTTGTCCGTATCCCAGTTACAGGTCAGTTCGATCACCGCGCCCTCGGACTCGGGCTGGTAACCGACAAAGGCCAGGGTGAACTCGCCTTCTGGATAATCTTTTTGCCGCAGCAGTTTCATTCCCAGCACATTGGTATAAAAATCGATCGAACGTTGCAAATCGCCAACGCGCAACATGGTATGCAAAATTCGCATGCAGTCTCTCCTCAACAAACTTTCAAAAAAGTATAACATGGAGCCTGTTAGCCTGTGCCAGACTGTCGCGGCGGCGATGCCGCTCCATTTAAAGGTGATGCAAACGCATGGTTAATATCCTGTTCTCAATGATGGTTATCATCGCCTGCGGTGCCTTGTGGCGCTATTTTGCCCCCGGCGGGGTGGATGGCGACAAGGCGCGTCAGGTTATTACCGGTCTGGTTTACAACCTGCTGCTGCCGGCGCTGATTTTGTCCATTTTGTGGCAGGCGCCGCTGGGGATCTCCTCGATCAAAATCAGCGCGCTGGCTTCTCTGGGTATTCTGGCAGGGCTGCTGTTCGCGTGGCTGGCCTGTCGGGGTTGCGGAATGCCGCGTCCGGTCACCGGCGCGGTCATGCTGGCCGCGGCGTTTCCCAATGCCAACTATCTCGGCCTGCCGGTCCTGGTTTCGGTGTTTGGTGAATGGTCCGCCAGTATTGCCATCCAGTACGATCTGTTCGCCTCGACACCGTTACTGTTCACGCTCGGGATTTTGCTGGCCCAGCAATTCGGGCAGGTTGCCTCCCGGGAGTCCATCGGGCATCGCCTGTTGCGGATTCCGCCCCTGTGGGCCGCCTTGCTGGCCGTGGTACTGAACCTGACGGGGGTTCCCGTTCCCGAGTTGCTGCAAAATACCCTGTCGCTACTGGGCGAGAGTGTGATTCCATTGATGTTGCTGGTACTGGGGATGAGTCTGCGCTGGGAAGTGTTGCGCTGGCAGCGTCTGCCGTCGGTGATTGTGGTGGTGATCAGTCAGTTAATCATTATGCCGCTGGTAGTGTGGGGCGGCGCCGGCGTGCTGAATCTTGATGCCCGCCTGCTGGCGCCGGTGGTGCTGGAGGCGGCCATGCCCAGCATGGTGATCGGCGTGGTCATCTGCGATCGCTACGGCCTGGATACCACGGTGTATGCCGCGGCCGTGACGGTGAGTACTCTGCTCAGTCTGCTTTCCCTGCCTCTGTGGTATGGCTGGTTGCCGGTTTGATGCAGGCCTCTTCATCGGGCGCAGGAATACCGCGCCATGCCAGCAGGGCATTGGCAAGCAGTCCCACCGCGACAGCAAACCACAACGTCGTGATACGATTGATAATTGGTAGACTGAAGGCCATCTCGCGCTCGACCCCATGGGCCAGTAATAACAGTGCCATTACCCCTTCGGTGGCGCCGATACCTCCGGGAATAAAGGAGAGGGCGCCGGCCAGCAGGCTCAGAGCGTAGATTCCCAGTGCCGCGTTGATTGACAAAGTGGTGCCACTGATCTGCAGCAGATAATAAAACGCCAGGCCCTGAACCAGCCAGGCCAGCGCCCCGAGTAACAGTCCCGGGTAGAGTCGACGCAGTAAAAGTAACTGGTGTGCCTGTTGCAGCAAAGTGGCGGTCTGCGTGAGCAACGTCGCCAGACGCGTGTTGGCCAGCTTTTGTGCCAGAGAGCGAAACAGTCGCAATGGCAGAGTGCTTTGCAGCAGGGGTAACAGAAGCAGCAGGGTAATCAGAACCAGAATAACAAACAGCTGGTAATCGCGATGGGAGACGAAAATCAGCGTGGCCAGCAAGGTGATGATGACCACATCCAGAAAACGTTCAACAAAAAAACAGGCCAGACTGTCGGTATAGGAAACGCTATGGCGTTTCAGATAGAAGGAACGGATGGTTTCGCCCGCTTTGCCCGGCGTGGTTGTCAGGGCGAAGCCGGACAGGTAATAAGCCAGATGCCGCAGGCCGGGCAGTCGATGTTGCAGGGTGCGCAGATAAAAGGCCCAGCGCGCAAAGCGTAGCAGGTAGTTGGCCAACGAGCAGGCCAGCAGGATCGCCGCGCCACTGACTCCCAGCTGGTTGATGAGATGCCTCAACGTCGGCAGGCCGCCGATCAGGGCAAAACCCAGATACACTCCCGCAGCCAGGACTAGTGAAATCGCCAGCAAGCGCAAACGATGTTGATTGAGTGTGAACAGAGCGGACTCCGGGGTAAAGGCCAGATAACCGGGCTATTCTAGAACAGGGGGCAAGATGGCGGCCAGTGGCGCCGGTTTTTGTCGCCGCTGCTGGAACTCCCGGGGGGATGTTGTGATATTCTAGGCGCTATTATTCGGCAGACGAACGACGAGGAACCCGCCATGTCGGCAGAAATTGATGAATTGACCGTGGATTATCATGAAGATGGTAATCTGGTCTCAAAGCAACTGGACAAGGTGATTCTGACCAAGGGCGCCTGGTCGACCATTATATTCCGTTACCAGGATATGGATCGTAAAACCGGTGAATTTGGTCCCGACAAGTTTACCATCCGCCGTTACCAGAAACGTAACGGTCAGTATCAGCAAAAATCCAAGTTCAACATCTCCAGTCGGGATCAGGCCCAGAAGATTATCGACGCCCTGCAGACCTGGCTCAAGGATTCAGATTAACCCGGGTTATCCCGGGTTTCCTGTTATCTATTCCCTATTCCGGGAATTCTTCAGTAAACATCATCTTCTTTGGCAGACCGTGCGCGGTAAAATGCTGCCGCGCGGTTTCGACCAGCTCTTTCGGGCCACAGAAATAGACCGCATGTTCGGATAAATCCGGATAGTCCGTATCGATTTGCTTGAGTCGCTCCTGCCACTGGTCGTGGTTTCCTGCGTCTTTGAGTGACCAGGCTGTATAGTGAAAATGATCAAACGCATCCATCCAGGCGCGACAGAGATTGTGCTGGTAATGGGAACGGTGACCGGTGGTAATCCAGTAAAGATGCACATGCTCGGCCAGATCCAGTGTCAGGGCATGTTCGATCAAACTCTTGACCGGGGCAAAGCCGCTATCCACGGCAAAAAAGAGGAGCGGCTTGTCGAGTTCCCGGTGTAATACAAAATGACCTTGTGGACCGGTGATCTCAATCGCATCATTGGGCCTTGCCTGCTCAAAGATGTACCCGGCGAAAGGCGTGTCATCACGACTAACATGAAACTGCAGGCTGCGATCGTCACACGGGCAACTGGCAATGTGATAGCGGTCACTTTCCCCTGCCTCGTTGCTCAGGCGGGCCTTCTGGCCTGAAAGAAAACGCAGACGCTGGCGGCGTACTGTATTGAGATGCAGGATCGCCAGTTCATCGGATATGTGAGTGATCTTATTGATATAGGCAGGCACAGTCTGTGTCTCGATATCTTCTTCATCGAGGGCTTCTTCGCCGGCCAGGACAATATCGGTAACGGCGGTGTTGGAACAGGTCAGCAGGTAACCCTGGTTCTGTTCCGCTTCGCTGAGTGTGTACTCATGATCGTGGATTTTGCGTACTTCACCGGAAATAAGACGGGCCTTGCATTTGCCACAGTTGCCGTTGCTGCAGCCGTAGTTGAGAGCAACCCCGGCACTGAGTGCCGCATCCAGAATGGAGTTGTTACCTTCGACAAAAAATTCATGTCCGCTTGGCATGATATGAACCTGGGCAAGAATCACCCGCAGCAGGGTATCCTGCGTCAATAGCTGGGCCGGGTTCGGGTTTTCAGCGGCTTCGGCCAGAGAGCTGTCCAGCCAATGGGTTAATTGTTGCAGTTCCTCCTGCGGTGCCGGCTGCTGCTGAAGTTCATCCAGACGCTGCCGGGTTTCTTCCAGTAATTGCTGGAACCGTTCCGAGGTGTAACGGGCGGCCGCCAGTTCCTTGCTCAGCTGGGAGACGCGGGCGGCCAGGGTTCCCAGATCGGGGGTGAGCAACTTGCGCAGCTTGTCGCCACGGGCGCGTTGCAGGGCATTGTCGATAATATGCTCGATCTTCTCGAGCATGGTGTTGTCTTCCACTTCGATATTGGGGTAGGCCTGGTTCAGATCGTCCAGTCGGACCATGCCTTCAAAACTGGGCAGGTCGCCATCCTGGATCTGTTTTTGCAAGGTGCCACGTGAGACACCGACCAGGCGCGCCGCGCGAGAAACTGTCAGCAGTCGATCCATCTTGCAGCCGTCTGTTTAGTCGGAAAAATAGACCGGTGGACCGAATTCATGGCGGCCCAGCCGGAGCCTTTTGTAATTATGGATCATGATCAGGGTTTTGAGTATTGCCGGTTCATCAAATTGTGGCACATTTAATGCGACAACAATCGGAACGCATTCGCCCTGTGCCGGGTGAATATGGATATACTGGCGAAATGCATCGGTAGTTGCGGGGTTTTCTGCGCGAGCCTGCTCATATTCATGATGCAGAGTCCGTAAATCGGCATCCCAGATAATTTCCCGGCCTTCGAACTGACCGGGGAAACGGATCCGGGCTCGCGGCTGGTCGATCGGGGAAAGCGCCAGATAACGACGTCCCTGTTGTGCCAGTTGCTGGCGCAGCTCACGGAGCCCGACAGGTGCCTCATCCATGGGTTATGACTCTGAAATATTAAAAAAACAGGTTCTGTGGTCGCTAAAACAGCATTATATTGGGCAAGTCCGGTCTCTGTCACGCCGGCCAGGTAGCTGCCTGATGGCAATGTATATCATTGACACTGTGAGTTTAACTATAAAACCATGAATCTGCATCGACGTAAATTCCTTTCTGTTCTCTCGGCAACCGGTCTGATTCTGGGCGGCTGTCGCACAGCCTATAAACCATCAGGCCAGGCCGGTCCTGTCGAGGTGGCCGAATCCGGAAATGAGGTGTTTACCTACAGCAATCCGCTGGCGGGCCTGGATGATGAGGCGATACGCGATCAGCTGGAACAGGCGGTGAAACCGGCACCGGTTAAACCAACAGACGTACAGCTTGATGCCGGTCAGATGTCGCTGCTGAAGCAAAGTGTGGCGCATCTGGAAAAAGTCCAGAAACTGGTGGGCCATGGCAATTTTGCCTTGCTGGGATTTGATCAGATGTTGCGTTATGCACGTAACTATCCGGCAGTAGGCGAGTTCAGCCCGGCGGAACTGGAATTCTTTGAGTGGATATTCGAGACAGACGCTCGTCAATACGGTTTCATGGGTGAGAAAGTCATTTCCCGCCTTAATGAAAATATCAAGGATCACGCCACGATAAAGGTGCCATACACCGGAAATTATCTGTATCGGGATGAGTCATTGCATCTTTATCGACGCCTGCAAAAAGATGTAGGCGAGGAACTGGTATTAACCTCCGGAATTCGAGGCGTGGTCAAACAACTGTATCTGTTCCTGGCAAAAGCGGTCGAGACACAAGGTGATCTGGCTTTGGCGTCGCGCTCTCTGGCACCGCCCGGTTACTCCTTTCATGGCATCGGCGATTTCGATGTCGGTAAGCGTAACCTGGGTTACGCCAATTTCACCGCCGAATTTGCCGATACCGATGTCTTTGAGCGGCTGGTTCAACTGGGGTATGTCGATATTCGTTATACCAACGGGAATAAACTGGGGGTTCGTTACGAGCCCTGGCATATCAAGGTCATCTGAGCCGGTGTCCTCTTGATCCGGATGGCGCGATGCTAAATCAACGACAGGCAATAACGATGAAACCAGTCGATAGCGTAGCCGGGAATGGGCGACATTGCCTGATGTGGCTCTATTGCGGACTGATGCTGTGCCTGATGCTCCTGTTTCCATCCGGGGCGATGCTGGCGGCGACGGCGAGTCTCGATTTTACATTGCACAAACAGGGCGCGAGTCCGTCGGCCCCGACATTGCTGATCATCGGAGGTATCCAGGGGGATGAGCCTGGCGGGTTCAATGCGGCGTCCCTGCTGGTGACCGATTATCAAATTGATTATGGCAATGTCTGGGTCGTTCCCAATCTGAATTTTGAGAGTATTGTCCACCGCTCACGCGGGGTGCATGGCGACATGAATCGCAAGTTTCTGGATCTGGCTGAACAGGATCCGGAATATGATACAGTACAGAAAATAAAAAGCATTATTTTGAACAAGCAGGTTGATGTTGTCCTCAATCTGCATGATGGTAGCGGTTACTACCGTCCCCGACATCAGGACTCGCTACATGGGCCGCACCGCTGGGGACAGAGCCTGATTGTTGATCAGGCTGAACTGGATGACGCGCGTTATGGAAACCTGTCTGAAACGGGAGAGCGGGTGATTCGGCGTGTTAATCAGCGGCTGCTTGATTCTGAACACCGCTATCACCTCAAGAACACCCATACCCGCAAAGGCGACAGGGAGATGGAAAAAACCCTGACCTATTTTGCGATACGCAATAAAAAGGCTGCGTTCGGTGTTGAAGCCAGTAAATCACTGAACACGGAATTCCGTGCTTTTTACCACCTGAATGTTATTGAAGCCTTCATGCAGGAAATGGGTATTGAATTTCGACGCGACTTTACACTTGAACCGGCCCATGTCAAACAGGCGATCGAAAAAGAACTGTATCTTGCTATGTTCAATAAACGACTTTTCCTGGATATGACAAATGCCCGGGACTGGCTGCGGTATGTTCCGATGACACCGCGACAACCCATGCAGATTGAAGCCAGCAACCCGCTGCTTGCTGTAGTCGGGTCGGGTCGGCACTACAAGGTGCGTTACGGGAACCGGGGAGTGGCCAATCTGCATCCCGAATTCATGGAATTTGATGACAGCCTGAAGTACATCCCGGTGCTGGTCGATGATCGTTACAAATTGGTCAGGCCGGGTGAGAAAATCATGGTACGTAACAACTTCATGGTGATTCCCCAGACTGAATACCGGGTTAATATTATCGGCTTTGTACACGACGGGGTGGATGACGAGGCCGGAGTGTTCGTTTCTTATGAAAACTTTATGCCACGGTTTTCCATTGATAGACAGGCGAAAAAGTTTCGTGTGGAAGTCTATCGCGGCGATAAATTCAGCGGCATGATTCTCGCTGATTTTACGCAACAATCCTCAGTCGATGCCGGCGTCGATCTGGCATATTATCCACGGCAAGCTGACTGAACCCCGCATGGTATTCATTAATGTCTCTGATTTATAAAACCCAGGACTACTTTCGCGATTTTCAATGCCTCGGAGGGGATTGCCCGGATACCTGTTGTCAGTGCTGGGACATTAAACTGGATCGCCAGCATTATGAATTGTTGCAGGCACGCATGTCCGAGGATCCGAAACAACAATCCCTGTTTGAAACCTATATCCGGGTCAATGACAAACCGGTCCTGGGTGATCATGACTATGCCCACATTAACATGGCCGATAACGGATACTGTCCCATGCTGGCCGATGACGGGTTATGCGATATACACCGGGCACACGGGGTAGAGCCGCTGGGCAATATCTGTACGTTTTTCCCGCGCGTGATCGTGCGTCGGGGCGACAACGTGGAAATGTCGGGGGCGCTTTCCTGTCCAGAGGTGGTTCGGCGTTGCCTGTCTCAGGAGACGCTGCCGTCGCTGGTGCGCTTTAGCCCTGCGGACTTGCCGCGTCCCGAATATCCGATTACACGGGAATTACCGCGCAACAAGTCGGATCATTACGCCCATTATTTTTCACAGGTCAGGGACAGCTTCCTGTCCATCATGGCGTGTGAAGAGGAACCGCTTGCGGTACGTTTGTACGCGCTTGCCAGTGTCGCCAACCGGATATCCCGTTTTTATCACCAGGGCTGTGAAGCGTTTGAAGCGTCATTGCTGGAAAAAGAGCTGCAACGGGCACGTTCCGAAGAGGCTTTTGTTTATTGGGCCAACTATCTGGAGCAATATCAGTCTGACGAACCGATGGCCCTGATCGTGATCCAGTCGATTCTGCAGTTAAAGCAGGAGCAGTTTCCGCAGGAAAAAACCAGTCAACTGGCAAAGCGGATATTCGCTGCCTGGGCGGGTGAAGATGGTCATAGAAACTGGACCGAATTGTTTGCCGAACGTGAGCAGCAGGTTGAGCAGAATTTATCCATGCTGCTTGAACGCTACATAACCCGTTATCTTTATAATTGCCTGTTCCGGGAGTGGTTTTACACCATGCCTGACAGTTTTACCTATATTCAAATGCTGCTGGTGCGTACGGCTATACTGCGTTTCCTGCTGATTGCCGATCCCGAGGTTGCCATACTGCTTGAGGAGTACACCCGGGGGGAACTTGATGAAAAGCAGCTGGAACAACGTTTTTTTGAACTGGCAGTGAATACCACATATCGCTTTTGTCGCGATGTAGATCAGAATCTGCCGTTCCTGCAGGTGTTGTACAACGCCCTTGGGGAGCAGCAGATGATGAACTTCGATTATTCGTTACCGTTTATCAAA
>NZ_JAVLAZ010000027.1:0-7747 GCF_031581315.1 Thiohalophilus sp. | reverse complement strand
CGCCCTTGGGGAGCAGCAGATGATGAACTTCGATTATTCGTTACCGTTTATCAAACTCTGATAGGTCGCAGACCTGTCACCGGAACGGGTTATATCCCGCGTCATTCTTCAGGTTTTTCAGGCTTTAATCCACGACATTGACTGTTTCGCTCTGTTTCAAGGCAGCACTGCCAATGCGGTTTATTGTACAATGGCGAATGACAAATTAAACTGGGTTATACGCAATCCGGTATACCAGACAGGGTTATCATGAGTGAAGTTCACACAGGCAAGCTGAGTTCCATAGAACGGGTTGAGCTGACCCGCGTTATTATGTCGGTTCTCGACAGCTGGGGCATGACCGCCCAGCAACAGGTGGACCTGCTGAATCTGCCGCCGAAAACTCCAACCCGGGCGTTGCGTCGCTATCGCGAAGATACGCCGTTTCCGCAAACCAATGAAGTGGACGAACGGCTGGAGCATATCGTTGGTATCGTCGATGCATTACGCACGACCTATCCGCATAATCCGTCGATGGGGGCCCTGTGGATGAAACAACGTAACAAGCAGTTCCAGAACCGCAGTCCTCTGAAAGTTATGGTCGACGACGGTATCGATGGCATAGTGCGAATTCGCGCACATCTCGATTGCGCCTACGACTGGTTTAACGACAGCAAGTCCGCCAGCAGCGACGACTGAACCCCGATAGGTTCCGGCAAAGTCCGGTGGCCTGTGCTCTTGTGTCGGCGTGATTCAACGTGCCGTGCATTAATCTCCCGACATTACTGATACAGCCCCGGCCAATTGTGGGTCGCTTTTTTCAGTGTGTTCGGTGTTTTCGGTGGTTGCCCTGATCGGGGAATAATGCCGGGGATACTGTTCAGCGTTCAAACTTAACGCCGGCCGCGACGGCGTTTGTTACGCCCTTCGAAGCGGACGATGGTCTTGACCAGCTCAGTAAAGGGGAGATGTTCAAAATCTCCGTAGCGATCCTGCGCATCGCGCAGAATCCCGGCGATGTTCTCCACTTGCCCGGCATCTTTTTTATCCGGGTAGAGCTGGGCCTGTAATCCCAGCAGGCCGCCGGTCTGTACCTTGACTTCCTTGGCATGCGGCAGCGGGCCATCGATGTGCAGCTGTTGCAGGGCGAAGCTGGCGTTTTTTCGTATGAGGTCGATAAAGACCTGGCAACGGGCGTTGCCGGCTTCGGAACTGCAGGCGACCCCTTCGCGATCGGCAAGATTAAAGCGGCGTCCATGCTCGCAGGTACTGCGACGGGAGTTAATGGACTTTTCGAAGATACAACGGCGTTCGTTGATCTCGTGGTAAGTGGATCTGTATTCGTCTTCTTCCACGTAAAGTCCGGCGGTTCAGACCGTTACTTTTCCCACTCGCGCAGGATCGGTTCTTCCCGTTTTTCGGTGAGCATCTCTTCGGCCGCCAGCTGATTGGCGGCAAAGATGACCTTGTAGATGGCCTCGTCCCCCTCGCTCTGCTCGCTGCGCCGGTCGCGAGCAAGATTCTTGGCATCCTTGAAGGATTCAAACTCGTCCAGACATTCGAGGTTTCTGACCATCGAATTGAGTCCTTCGTTCATTTTGTATACGTAATACGGCATAGTCCCCACCTTGTGCACCGATATGATTGAATAACGCACAGCCCGCTAATGAGCCGGGCTGCATGGCGATTGTGAAAGGTCGACAAGCATACTGGCTGAGCGGCAACGGCTCAATAACTCATAGGCAGTATGCTAGTATACATGCGGTTTTTGGCCTGTATTTCAAGGGAGTCCCGCCATTTCCACACAGAATTCACGTGAACTGCTGGCGATCGTCGAGCTGGGCGGTTATCCCGATTTTGCCCCGCTGTATCGCCAGTATGGCTATCAGGTGGAGACCACCGACTCGGTACGCAAGGCAGCCAGGGTGTTAAAAAAATCCCGGCCGCAGGTGATTGTTACCGAATTCAATTTTCAGTCGGATTTTCGGGATCGAACCAGCAGTCTGGAAACCCTGATGGCGGTCGTTCAGCGCATGCCCGAGACCCGGGTGATCGTGTTTTATGAACAGGAATATCTGCACCAGTTCGAGCGGGTGGCGGCGCGTTTTCCCATTCACGCCGCGTTGCCGTTTCCCATTGAACAGGCCGATCTGGAGGCGGCGCTTCAGCGCCTGGTGAGTGACGAATAAGTCTGGTTTATTTCCTTGACGTTTATGTGGTAATTTGTTGTTGTTATGACAAATACGCTCTCCCTGAACGAGGTCGTCCGGCAGACCAACGAGGTGGTGACCCTGCCGGGGGTCTTCGTGCGGGTCAATCGCATGGTGGACGATCCCAGCTGTCCGATGCAGGCGATTGGCGAAGTCATCGCCCAGGATCCCGGCCTGACCGTGCGCCTGCTGCGCATGGCCAATAGTGTCTATTACGGTTTGAGTCACGAGATCGACACGGTCTCGCGAGCGGTCACCGTGATTGGAACGCGCCGGGTACGGGATCTGATTCTGGCCACCTCGGTGGTGCAGGCGTTCGAAGGCATCCCGGAGGAGCTGGGTTCGCTGGAGGCCTTCTGGCGGCACAGCATTCATTGCGGGTTACTGGCCCGGCATCTGGCGACCCGGGTTCGGTTGCGCGAGCCGGACAGCCTGTTCGTGGCCGGCCTGCTGCATGATATTGGTCGGCTGGTCATGTTCAGCCGCTATCCCGAGTACGCGCGCCGGGCACTGGAGCACACTCAAGCCCAAAACGGCGCCACACCGTTTTATCTGGGCGAGCGGCGTGAATTCGGCTTCGACCATGCAGAACTGGGCGGCGCCCTGGCCGAGCACTGGCAATTGCCGTCATTACTGGTCGAATGTATCGCCCATCACCATCAGCCCCGCCATGCGCAACAATATCCGCAGCAGGCGGCGATCGTGCATCTGGCCAACGGCCTCTCCACACCGTCGGAGGAGGAACGCCGATCGGAGGCGGAGCAGGAGCAACGGCTGGACCCCGCCAGCTGGTCGGTGGTCGGTTTATCGCCGGAGCTGGCCGAGCAAGCGCGGCACGACGCCGATGCGCAGCTCAACGAGATGTACCAGCTGTTGCGCGGTGATCTCGACTAGGTCTGCGTTTGTTCCAGCTGCTCAAGCCCCTCGCGGGCAATCTCGCGAATATCGGGGGAGTCGTCCTCCAGCCGTTTTTCCAGCTGGGGGCGGACGTCGGGGTCACCGGTCAGGGCCAGGTAATGAGTGGCGTCGCCCCGGATCTGGGCATTGTCATTTTCCGACAGGCGGGCAAACTCCGGCGCCAGTTGTTTCAACTCGTCACTGCCGGCCAGTGACTCAAGTACCGCATCCAGACCGAGGCGGACCTGGATCTCCAGATCGTCCTGTTCCAGCAGACCGATGATTACCTTGAGCCACTCGGGCTGCTGGCGCAAAAACGTCTCGATGGTCTGCAATTCGCCCTCTTTGAGATGGCTGCGGATGTAATCGGCAATACCCGCTTCACTGCCGGCCTGCTCGGCCCAGTGGCGCAACTCCTTCGGCGAATAGTTGCCCGCCAGGGTAAACGGGCCGATGCGGGCCCAGGGGGTGGTGCGTACCCCCAGTTCCTGAGCCCGGCCGGGATCAGCCACAATGTTACTCACGCGTAACTCGCGCAGCAGACCTTCCTTGATCAGATCGGTTAGCGCCTGCAGCACAGTCGGACAGTGGGCGCAGCCGGTGGCGATCAATACTTCAGCATCCGGGGGTGTTTGTGTCATGTCAGATCTCGATTCAGCGAATAACGGATTTAAAAGGCGGGCAGTGTCGGTCAGTCGTCTTCCAGGAACCGGATCCCGATACCCTCATCGGTGCGACGGACCACTTCGCCCTCGACGACCGGCGCGGGCTCATCGTCCTGAAGCGGGGTCTGGACCTGCAGGCTGACCCGGCTGCCCAGCGGTGGCAGGGTGAGGGCTTCCTCTTCGACCGACAGGAATACGCCGCCATCGCTGATATCGCGGGTTTTGAGAATGAAGCTGTCATGCTCGAATGTCACCCTGACATCCAGTGCCAGGGCAAAACGGGCATGATCGCGTTTGTCACCGACCGGCTCGCTGGCCATGTTGTGATCCGGGTTTGAATACCTGCAAATAACTTTATCCTGCCGGATCAGCCGGTGCAAGCCGGCGGCAAACGAATCAGGCTTCCATATCGGGAATCAGGCGGCTGCGTACCCGGGCAATCATATCCTTGAGCTGCAGCTTGCGCTTTTTCATGCGGGTCAGCTGCAGCTGATCAATGGTGGGATCCTGCGCCAGGCGATTGATGACATCATCGAGATCCCGATGTTCGGACACCAGGGTCTGCAGCTTGTCACGTAATTGTGCAGACTCGTGTTCATCCATAGCAGCGGAACCGTTTATAAAGGGGAGGGCAATTCTAGCTCAATCGCGCAGAGGGCGGAAGCGCCCTGATCGGTGCCGGCGAATACGTTATACTGCCCGCCCTTCCAACCGATGATGATGTCGATGCCGCCTATTTTGACCTTCAAGAATGTGAGCCTCAGCTTTGGCGAGCAGCCATTGCTGGATCACGTCGAGTTGCAGCTCGAACGGGGCGAGCGGGTCTGTCTGGTCGGGCGCAACGGCTCGGGCAAATCGACCCTTATGCACCTGCTCAACGGTGATATCCACCCCGACGACGGAGAAATCTGGCACCCGGACACGCTGCGCATCGCCCATCTGCACCAGGATGTGCCGCAGGAGGCCGGGCAGACCGTCTTCGAGATCGTGGCCGGCGGGCTGCAAGAGGCGGGGGAGTTACTGACCGCCTATCACCAGGCGCTGCAACAGTTCGATGATTCCCCCAGGCAGGTTGAACGGCTGAGCGAACTGCAACATCAGCTCGAAGCGGTGGATGGCTGGCGACTGGAGCAGCGAGTGGCTTCCGCCATCAGTAAAATGGATCTGCCCGAACAGGCCCCACTGGCGACGCTCTCCGGCGGCATGAAGCGGCGCGTGCTGATGGCCCGCGCCCTGGTCAGTGAACCGGATCTGTTATTACTGGATGAGCCGACCAACCACCTGGATATCGAGGGTATCACCTGGCTGGAGCAGTTCCTGCTCGGCTATCCGGGCTGTCTGGTGTTCATTACCCATGATCGTAGTTTTCTGCAGAGTCTGGCCACCCGCATCGTCCAGCTGGATCGCGGCAAGCTTACCTCCTGGCCCGGCGATTACCAGCATTATCTGGAGAAAAAGGAACAGCTGCTGGAGGCTGAGGAAAAACAGCGCGCCCGGCAGGACAAGAAACTGGCCGAAGAGGAAGCCTGGATTCGCAAGGGCATCAAGGCCCGGCGCACTCGTAACATGGGTCGGGTGCGGGCCCTGCAGCAGATGCGTGACGAGGTTCGTCAGCGCCGCGAGGGGCAGGGCCAGGTTCGGCTTAACCTGGACGAAGCGGAGACCTCCGGCAAACTGGTTGCGGAGGTGGAGCATGTCAATTTCGCCTATGACGGCAAGCCGATTCTGAAGGATTTTTCCACCCGCATCATGCGCGGTGATCGTATCGGCATCATCGGCCCCAACGGCGTTGGCAAAAGTACCCTGATCCGTGTGTTGCTTGGCGAGGTTAAACCGGACAGCGGCCGGGTGCGCCTCGGCACCAAACTGGAAACGGCCTATTTCGATCAGCACCGGGCGATTCTTGATCCGCAAAAATCGGTGCTGGACAATCTCAACGAAGGCAGCGAGATGGTCGAGGTGCAGGGGCGCAAGCGTCATGCCATCGGTTATCTGCGTGAATTCCTGTTTCCGGTCAAACAAGTGCATGCGCCGGTCAGAAGTCTCTCGGGCGGCGAACGTAACCGCCTGTTACTGGCCAAGCTGTTCACCCAGCCGGCCAATCTGCTGGTGCTGGACGAGCCGACCAACGATCTTGATGTGGAAACCCTTGAGCTGCTCGAAGATCTGTTGCTGAACTATGATGGTACGCTGATTGTGGTCAGCCATGATCGGACCTTCCTCGATAATGTGGTCACCAGCGTACTGGTGTTCGAGGATGAAGGCGTGGTGAATGAATATGTCGGCGGCTATCACGACTGGTATCGCTATCGCCAGCAGCACCCGCTAATTTCCCGGAGCAGCACGGCCGGGGATGCCGCCAGTAACGAGGTGATGCCCGCGCCCGAAACGCCTGCATCGCAGGTCACCAACCGCAAACTTGGTTATCGGGAGCAACAGGAACTCAAGGCCTTGCCGCAGAAGATCGAGCAGCTGGAGCAGGAACAGCAGCAGCTGCAGGAGGAGATCAGTGACCCGGCTTTTTATCAGCAGGAGCGTGACACCATTGCCACCACCCTGCAGCGGCTGGATCAGATCAACGCCGAACTGGAAGACTGCTTTGTGCGCTGGGAAGAGCTGGAGTAGCGGTTATTTGGCGTCGGGATCGGAGGATTTGTTTTTCTTCAGCCCGGTCATATCCAGCGGAATGACCACCGAATCCTGTGGCTCGTCGATATAACGCGGGCGCTTCTTGCTCGGACGCCCGGCTTCCTCGGCCAGTTCCTTCTCGCGGGTGGATATCAGTCCGAGACAGTCGCGAATCGAAATAATGGTTTCTTCCGACAGCGGATGCTTGAGTCCGGGCTTGGTATAGGTGTCCTTGGCCACATCGGTCAACACCTTGCGCATCATCTGCAGGATCTGCTCTTCTTTGGAATATTCTTTTCCGCTCATTACCAATACCATTCGTTGTCACTACGAGTTCAATATTCAATTCTAGCATTTTGTGGTCGCGGAATCGCCCCTCAAATCCAGGGGATACATGACAATTCATGGGGTTAATTGCCCTGGCGGGGCTGGTATACTGACGCTCCGGTTTGATTCAGGTATTTTGATGTCTTCCTCCCTGCCCTCGTTGTTGCTCTATCCCGTGGATCCCGATTACCGCCCGGACGACCCGTCCGCTCTGGTCGGACTCCTTCAACAGGCCGGGCTGATCGGCGACGCGCTTGAGGAACTTTCCGGCGAACGCTATCAGGCGGGCCATACTTTTTTGCAGCACATCAGTTTTCTCGGCTGTTCACCGGCAGTGGAATTTGAACCGGAGGCGCCCGATTCCGAACAGTTCTGTCATGCCGGTATCCGCTATAGCGAACAGTTGCAGTTTCGCGGCGGCCCGCAACAGGTGCAGGTCCATTGTCGCCAGTGTCGCCACCGGGAAGAGGACTGGGCCGACATCATCGACGGCTGGCAGGCCGATCCGCAAAACCACCGTTATGTCTGTCCCGCATGCGGTGCCGAAAGTCATGCCACCGAACTCAACTGGCGTAAAACCGGCGCCTTTGCCCGGGCGTTCATCGAGCTCTACAACATCTATCCCCACGAGGCCGTGCCCACCGACGGCATCCTCAAACGCCTGCGCGACGCCACCGGCGTCGACTGGAAATACATCTACGTCCGCTGACATTGCTCAATTGCTCTGGGAAAGAAACGCAGAGGACGCGGAGGCGCGGAGTCGCAGAGATGTAAACTGATTTGTTTTTTCGACTTTCGTTGTCGATAAAATTTATAGTCAGTTGAATGGCTGGATACAGCCACATTGGACAAATGAAATGCCTGGTGACAACTCAGAGGAACAATTGAAAAAGTCCTGGTAAATCAGAGTTACCAAAATAAATTATTTGTTTTCTCCGCGTCTCTGCGCCTCCGCGTCCTCTGCGTTATTTTCCAGAAAATCTGATTGTGGCTCGCGCTTGACACCCGTCGATTCTCGACGCAAACTCAATAGCATGTTTA
>NZ_JAVLAZ010000110.1:2887-6599 GCF_031581315.1 Thiohalophilus sp. | reverse complement strand
GGTGCAGCCGAGCAACAGATCGGCGGCGGCAAACGGTCCCGGTTTGTTGCGGGCTTTGAGATGTGGCGTGCGGCTGCCATCGACGATATAGACCGGGCGCTGGCCGCTGGCGCCGCGATTACTGCTGGCGGTCTTTTTACGGGTGGCGGTTTTTTTTGCGGTTTTCTTCTTCGCTTCTGCCATAGGGTAACCTTCGCTATTTGAGGTCGAGGCCGAAATCATCCACCTTGATCACCTCGCGGCGCGCGGCATCGGCGGCACGGAGAGTCTCAGCCTCCTGTTCAGTGATGATAGCCTGTTTGAGCGCGGCGTGTAACAGGCCCTCCAGACCGTGATAGTCGGGTTCGTAATTCGACAGCTGCTGACGAATGCGCTTTTCGATCGGCTCGGCGGCGATTACCTTGTGCAGGGCATCCTCGATGCGCTGCAGGGGTTCGTCGTTGGCCTGGGGTTGATACATCCCCTCGCACAAGCGTTCGCGGGCGTCACCGGGCGTGATCAGCATATCCGCGATGCGGTGGCCCAGTTTGTCACCGGGCTGCTTGAAGTGCTGGCCCAGGGGAAAGACCATCCAGCGCATGATCCAGGCCACCGGCCGGTTGGGCAGGTTCTGCAACAGGCCGTCGAAAGCGCGCTGGATTTCGAACAGCGTATGCTGACAGCACCAGTGCAGCAGGGGCTCATCGCTTTTGGGATGGCCCTGATCCTCGAACCGTTTGAGACAGGCCGAGGCCAGATACAGCTGGCTGAGAATATCACCCAGCCTTCCGGAAAGTTTCTCCTTGCGCTTGAGATCGCCACCCAGGGTGAGCAGGGCGACGTCGGTCATTAATGCAAAAGCCGCGCTCATGCGGGTCAGATGCTGGTAATAACGACGGGTCGGTCGCCGACCGGAGACCCAGACAAAGCGTGCCGAGGTCAGCCCGTGGAACAGGCTGCGAAACAGGTTTTTGGTCGTAAAGCCGATGTGGCTGAACAGGGCGCGATCGAAATTCTCCAGCGATTGTTCGGGATCCTCCATGCCCAGCGCTTCGAGTTCCTTGAAGATATAGGGATGGCTGCGGATCGCCCCCTGGCCGAAGATGATCATGGTCCGGGTCAGGATGTTGGCGCCTTCCACCGTGATACTGATGGGCGTGGACTGATAGCCGCGGGCGATAAAGTTGCGCGGCCCCAGACAAATGCCGGCCCCGCCAAGGACATCCATGCCGTCATTGATCACCTGGCGCATGCCTTCGGTCAGGTGGTATTTCACAATGGCCGAAATGACCGAGGGCTTCTCGCCCTGATCCAGCGCTACCGAGGTCAGCCCGCGGGCGGCGTCCATCATGTAGGTGTAGGCGCCGATCCGCGCCAGCGCTTCCTCGACCCCTTCGAAACGGCCGATAGGCAGCTTGAACTGGCGGCGTACCCGTGCATAACCGCCGACGGCATGGCTGACCAGTTTGCCCGCACCCGTGCTCAACGCCGGCAGCGAGATACCGCGTCCGTCGGAGAGCGATTCCATTAACATGCGCCAGCCCTGACCAACGCGATCCTGGCCACCGATGATCCAGTCCATGGGAATAAAGACATCCTTGCCGCTGTTGGGCCCGTTCATGAACACCACGTTGAGCGGGAAATGGCGCCGCCCGATGTTGACGCCCGGTGTGTCGGTCGGGATCAACGCCAGCGTGATACCGAGATCCTCTTCATCCCCGAGCAGATGATCGGGATCGTACAGTTTGAACGCCAGCCCCAGCAGTGTGGCGACCGGGCCCAGCGTGATATAGCGCTTGTCCCAAGTGACGCGCATGCCCAGCACATCTTTTTTGCCATCAAACTCCTGGCGACAGACGATGCCGTAATCGGGCATGGATCCGGCATCGCTGCCGGCTTCGGGACTGGTCAGGGCAAAGCAGGGGATCTCCTCGCCCTTGGCAAGGCGGGGCAGGTAATGGTTTTTCTGTTCCTCGGTACCGTATTCGTGCAACAGCTTGGCCGGGCCCAGTGAGTTGGGCACCATCACCGTCACCGCGCCGGTAATACTGCGGGTGGCCAGTTTCATAACGATGGCGGAGTGAGCCAGATTGGAATAATCCAGACCGCCGTACTCTTTGGGGATGATCAGGCTTAAAAAGCCCTGTTCTTTAATATATTGCCAGGCCTGTTCGGAGAGATCGTAGCGTTCGCTGGTAATCTCCCAGTCATCCAGCATCTGGCAGAGTTTTTCCACCGGCCCATCAATGAAAGCCTGCTCTTCGGCGGAGAGGGTGGGTGCCGGGAGGCTGCGCAGTTTTTTCCAGCGCGGGCGGCCGCTGAACAATTCGCCGTCCCACCAGACTGAACCGGCGTCCAGGGCTTCCCGCTCGGTCTGGGACATATGCGGCGAGACACGCCGGAACAGCTTCAACAGGGGGCGGGAGATCCAGCGTTGCCGCCAGCCGGTAACTTTTTGCGCCATGCTGTTCATGGGATGCCTCCTTTCAGAATGATGATCTCATTCACAGTCATTATTTAGAGTCACGTTCTTGCTATAACGTTCACTCGTTTAAAGACTTTATGCGTCCCTGTTGGCTTCGGCAAGTCCGCCAGGCGGCTTATTGCGGGCCGGCGTTGGCCATTTGCAAACCCTGTTCAATTTTTGCCCAGGGCGTATGAAAATGGGGCGAAAAGCGAATCCCGCCACCGCGCTGGGCGCACAGAACGTGCTGTTCCATTAACCAGGTATAGAGTTGCTCAACCGGTATTTGCTTGTGTCTGAACACCACAATTCCCGCATAACGTCCCGCCTGTTTATCGGTGATTAACTCGAGGTTGGGAAGCTGGTCAATGGTGTCGAACATCCGCTGACTGTTCTGGAGTACCTGCTGTTCGATCGTTGCTATCCCGATCTCTTCGATCAGGGAGAGGCTGGCATCCAGCGCATGAGCGCAGAGCATATTGGGGCTGCCGCATTCGAAGCGGCGCGCGCTGTGCGCCGGTTGCCAGTTGGGGTTATCAAACTCGCCCATCTGTTCCACCATGTGCCAGCCGTATTCAAACAGTCGCAACTGTTCGCGTGCTGTTGGGCGGCTATAGAACAGCGCCAGCCCTTCAGGCCCCAGCATCCACTTGTGCCCGTCGGCCATAACAAAGTCAGCGCCGCAGGCCTGTACATCAAACTGCAGTGCGCCGAGACTTTGAATGGCATCCACGCAAAACAGCACATTGTGTTGCCGGCATTGTTCCCCCAGCTGTTCCAGGTCGACACGCAACCCCGACGCATACTGGACTGAGCTTATTGCCAACAGTCGGGTTTGTGCATCAATCGCTTCGATCAGCGCCTGTTCGGGGGACTGTTGACCGTGCAGATTGACCTGGCGTACCTGCACGCCACGGGCTTCCAGCGACTCCCAGACAATCCGGTTGGAGGGGAACTCTTCATCGCTGATGACGACCGTGTCGCCGGGTTGCCAGTCGAGTCCCCAGGCCACCATCGACAGGGCTTCCGAGGTGTTTTTAACCAGTGCGATATCCTCGGCCCGGGTATTGATCAATCGCGCCCCGCGTTCGCGCAGGCGGGTTTCGACCGCGACCCAGTGCGGATAATGCAGTGAGCCCAGCTGATGGTTGTCGTGGGCAAAAGCTTCCACCGCCTGTAGCGTACGCTTTGGCCAGGGCCCCACTGCCGCATGATTGAGATGAATCAAATCATCCTGCAGGTTGAATTCCTGTTCGATCAACGTCTGAA
>NZ_JAVLAZ010000110.1:0-2787 GCF_031581315.1 Thiohalophilus sp. | reverse complement strand
GCGTTCATTCGCGGACTGACAGGGATTGCAGTTCAATCCGCTTCACGTTCAATACTACAGCAATGGTGCGTACTTTGAATATCGTCGCTGCTGAGTATGGCGCCGGTTACCGGGTTGGGGCGATAGGTGGTACAACCTTTTAACCCGCTGTCGTGGGCCAGGCGATAGAGATCGACAAACGCTTCAAACGGGTAATCCTGCGGGACATTGATGGTTTTGGAGATGGCGTTATCCACATAGGGCTGCAGTTGTGCCTGCATCTTCAGATGATCTTCGGGAGCAATGTGCAGCGCGGTTTGAAAATAGTCGGGCAGGGGAGTGTCGCCGTGGCTGGCCTGCCAGCTTTGCCAGGCATAATCGCGGACCTGAAAGTTCTGAAATTCCCCCGCCTGATCCAGGACCTGTCGATTGGCCTGCAGATCGTAAACCGGTTCGATACCACTGGAAACATTACCGGCCAGCAGGCTGATCGTACCGGTGGGGGCAATGGCCAGCAGATGGCTGTTGCGAATGCCATGTTGCCGGATAAGCTTTTGCAGCTTCTCGGGAAGACGCTGGATGAACGGACTGTGTAGATACGCCTGTGGCTGATAAAACGCGAAGGGTGTTTTTTCCCGGGCCAGTTCAATGGAGGCGGCGTAGGCCTCATCGCGCAGGCATTGCAGGATATCGGCCGCCTGTTGACGTCCCGTGTCGCTGTCATAACGCAATCCCAGCATGATCAGCGCATCGGCCAGGCCGGTCACTCCGAGCCCGATGCGCCGGCTGCCGGTTTCATAAGCCTGATGCCGGACCAGCGGATAACGGGAGACATCGATGATGTTATCCAGAAAACGGACGGCAGTGCGGGTGTGATGTTGCAGCTTCGCCCAGTTGATGGCGGCCTTCTCGCTGAAGGGCGCGTCGATATAGCGGGGCAGGTTCAATGACCCGAGATTGCACGCGCCATACGGGGGCAAGGGGATTTCACCACAGGGATTGGTCGCGGTGATGGTTTCCCGGTACTGCAGGTTGTTTTCCCGATTGATGTGATCGGTAAACAACACCCCGGGCTCGGCATACTCGTAGGTACTGCGCATGATCTGTTGCCAGAGACGGCGGGCCCGTACTGTTCGTACAATCCGGCAGGGAACCGGGCCGGAATAACCCGGCCATTCACAGTGGAGATCGGCGGGTTCAGGATCCTGCTCATCCCGCGGAAAGATCAGCGGCCAGTCGGCATCCGCGCTGACCGCCTGCATGAATTTGTCGCTGACCAGCACGGAAAGATTGAAGCGGGTGAGGGTGCCGGCCTGTTGCTTGGCCTGGATAAATTCCTCGATATCGGGATGATCGCAACGCAGGGTCGCCATCATGGCACCGCGTCGCGCGCCGGTGGAGAGCACCGTGGCGCACATGGCATCCCAGATACGCATGAAGGAGACCGGCCCCGAGGCGACCGTGCCACGATGATGCGCCACAAACCCGCGTGGCCGCAGGGTGGAAAAGTCATAACCGACGCCGCCACCCTGTTGCATGGTAATGGCGGCTTCCTTGAGCGCATCAAAGATCCCGTCCATGGAATCGTCGATCGTACCCATCACAAAGCAGTTAAACAGCGTGACATCCATGTCCGTGCCGGCACCGGCCAGAATCCGGCCGCCGGGCAGAAAATGAAAATCATCCAGCAGTTGATAAAACCGCTGTTGCCAGGCATCGATATCGTGACTTTCCGCCTGAGCCGCGGCAAGGGCGACGCGCTGCCAGGTATCCGCCATAACCCGGTCCACCGCGGTCCCGTCGCGGTAGTAGCGATATTTGGTATTCCAGATATGAGCGCTGATATCGTCCGACATGGGGCGTAACGTAACAGGCCGGTTTGTCACCGGCCTGCGTCGCGGGTCAATGCAATTCCAGGTTAGGTAAATACTCGGGCAGATGTTTTCGAATGGCTTGCGGATTTTGCTGAGTCAGATTTTTATCCAGTTGCAGGGTCAGACTGCGCCTGGTGCTGTCGTTCAGGTTGTCGCGCAACAGACCGAGAAAGTTGGGTGCTGCCACGATAATCAGTTGCCTGAACTTGTTCTTGTTGTGGGCCTTGTTGATGTGTTGGGCGATCTCACGGGAAAAGTTGATCGCTTCCTGGCGTTTGGGATCGGTTTCCTGGGACATGGCATGGGCCGCGCTGCCATTGATCCCTTTGCCATTTTGCTTGCCCGGCAGATCGGAGGTGATGTCCTGTTCATGTTGTCGGCTGGCAGGGTGGGTAAATGTCTCCAGTTCAACCAGTGGTGAGGACGCCGTGTCAGCGGAAAAAAGACGTGCGCGGCTGCTATCGGCTACCAGAATCCAGGTCTTGGTCATACGTGACTCCTCCATCGTTGGATGTCAATAAAAACGAAGCGTCGGGCTAAATCTGCAACGCTTGCAGTTCCAAATTTCGGCTACTCATCTCCCAGGTGGTGTTGAAGAACGCCATCAGTTCAGCGGCCCAACCCGGGTCATTAAAATTGGCGACCCCCTCGAAACGACTGGCCACGCGCCGGTCTACCACACCGCATCCGTCGGCAACAAAAAACGCGTGATTGTAGGCCCGGGAGAGCTGGCGAATTTCAACGCGACTGCTCAGGCGCCGGGTCAATTCGGGCAGATGATGGCAGCGCTGGAACAGTTTTTCGGGGGAATAAAACAGAATCCGTATCGTCGCATTGGCATCGCTCGTGGCGATGCGTCGTACCGAGTTTACAAAATCGGGACTGTCGTAGAGCGCGGGCTCCAGATTGTCGTCGAATATATATAAGGAATGCG
>NZ_JAVLAZ010000109.1:3845-6614 GCF_031581315.1 Thiohalophilus sp. | reverse complement strand
CCACAGATAAAGGCAGAGCTTAGTACTTAGTACTTAGTACTAAGTACTCAGAACTAAGTACTCAGAACTAATCTTTTATTCGCCAGTGCACCGTTTGTCCGGCGCGCAACGGGATCAGTTCTTCTTCGCCAAACTTCATGCTGTCGGCCACGGTCCAGTCTTCCCGGATCAGGGTCACGCGATCGGTATTGCGCGGCAGGCCGTAGAAGTCGGCGCCGTAATGGCTGGCAAAACCTTCCAGTTTGTCCAGCGCGCCTGCCTCATCGAATGCTTCGGCATACAGCTCCAGCGCGGCATGGGCCGAATAGATACCGGCACAACCGCAACCCGACTCCTTGGCATGACGCGGATGCGGGGCGCTGTCGGTGCCGAGAAAGAACCTGCCCGTATCACTGATCGCCGCCTTGAGCAGCGCCTGGCGATGTTGTTCCCGCTTGAGGATTGGCAGGCAGAAGTGATGCGGATTCATGCCGCCGCGGAACATGGCATTGCGGTTCATCAGCAGATGGTGCGGAGTGATGGTGGCGCCCAGGTTGTCGGGACCGGCATGGACGAACTCGGCGGCCTGGCGGGTGGTGATGTGTTCCAGCACCACCTTGAGCGTCGGGAATCGCTCGAGTAACGGGCGCAGGGTGCGATCGATATACACCGCCTCGCGATCGAAGATATCGATGTCCGGTTCGGTGGCTTCCCCGTGAATCAGTAACGGCAGTCCGGTTTGCGCCATCGCCTCGATGGCATCCCAGGTTTTCTCGATGGCCGTGACGCCCGCCGCGGAGTTGGTGGTGGCGCCGGCGGGATAGAGCTTCACCGCATGCACATCCGGATGCCCGGCGGCTTTATGGATTTCCTCCGCCGTGGTGTCATCGGTGAGATACAGGGTCATCAAGGGATTGAACGGCGTCCCTGCCGGCAGCGCATCCAGAATCCGTTGCCGGTAGGCCAGGGCCTGATCGACCGTGGTCACCGGCGGCTTGAGATTGGGCATGATGATCGCCCGCGCGAAGCGCCGGGCGGTATCGCCAAGCACATCCGGTAAAACCGCGCCATCGCGCACATGCAGATGCCAGTCGTCCGGGCGGGTAAGGGTGAGTTGGTCCATGGGGATATTATGCCGGTTACAGGCGTCAGGTGCCAGATTGGGATTACCCGGATCGCGGTTACAGGCGACCGGGGATCAACGTCTGCATAAACGGGTCACACAGGTAACAGCCGGACACCCCTTTACTTTATATTATGACGCCGGTTCGGATTCGATGGTCCCGCCGGGACGTACCCAGTCGTCACCCTGCTGCTCGACTTCGAAGCGTGCCCAGACAGCAAACTCTTCGCGGGTACAGGTGCCGGTATTGTAACGGCCCTGACCGGCGACGATCTTGTAGATAACCTTGTCACGGGCGGGATCCTCATGAGGCGACTCATCGATAATGTGGCGTATCTGCCATTGGTTGCCGTGCTGACTATTGCTGTAATAGTGATCGAGCTTGATATCTTCCGGTCGCAGGCATTTGCTTTCGGAATATTTCGAGGCCAGTGAATACAGCCGCTTCAGATCCTCGGCGGTGATGTCCACCAGCAGATCCATCTTGCGCATGGCGTAATCCAGGTCATCCTGTGAGAGGCGGGATTCATGCTCTTCTTTTTTTGTTTGTGCCGGGCTGCTTTGTGTCACAGGTTTCATCAGGCTGGCGGGATAACGGCGCCACGGGAAAAGATAATTGAATCCGATGGCAACCAGGAAAATGATAAACGCGTTCAGCAGAACGGGTGTCAGGACATACTGGTAACCGAGCGCATGAATGGCGTCGCCGCCGATCACGGCAGCCAGTGCGGAGGCGCCGCCGGGTGGATGAATACAGGAGAGGTAATGCATCAGGGTGATCGCAATCCCGACTGCCAGGGCGGCGGCGAGAAAGACATCGGGAACATACAGATAACAGGTCATTCCGACCACGGCGGAAACACCATTGCCGCCCAGTACGTTCCAGGGCTGAGACAGCTTGCCGTGCGGTACCGCGAAGACCAGCACCGCCGAGGCCCCCATGGACGGCACGATCATGGCGGCGCCTTCGAAGCCGGTGAAATAGTAGCTGACGACCCCGATCAGAAAGATACCGACAAAGCCACCGGCACCGGAGGCAAGTCGTTCAGCATGACTGACCTGTTCGAAATCCAGACCGAAAAACGCTCTGACACTCATAGTGATTTCCCCAGTTTTAAAACTTCATTGTGCCGGTAGCAGGAAGTGATATGGTCGTTGACCATGCCGACAGCCTGCATGTAGGCATAACAAATTGTCGGTCCAACAAATCGAAAGCCGCGGCGTTTGAGATCCCGGCTCATGGCCTCCGATCGTTGGGTCGATGCCGGCACCTGAGAATCGCTTTTCCACCTGTTCTGTACCGGTTGCCCGTCAACAAACTGCCAGAGGTAATCGCTGAAGCTGCCCTGTTGTTCACGCAGCTCGAGAAAAGCCCGCGCGTTGCTGATGGTCGATTCAATTTTTAACCGGTTGCGAATGATAGCGGAATTGTTCAGCAGTTGCTCTATTCTGGTGCGCGAGAAGCGGGCGATCTTTTCCGCGTCAAAATTGTGGAAAGCCTCGCGGTAGGCCTCGCGTTTTTTCAAAACGGTGATCCAGCTCAGCCCCGCCTGGGCCCCTTCGAGGATTAAAAACTCGAACAGCAACCGATCATCGTAAACCGGCACGCCCCATTCATGATCGTGATAATCGAGGTAGATTTGATCGGGCCCGGCCCAGCCGCAGCG
>NZ_JAVLAZ010000109.1:0-3745 GCF_031581315.1 Thiohalophilus sp. | reverse complement strand
TCCTCGTTGACCTTGAAGCCGGCAATGGCGCGATCGGCCAGCAGGCGGGCGCTGTTGCCCAGTAGCTGAATGCTTTGCAGCAGGTTGTAGGCAATCACCGGGAGCATGACATTGAGCTGGAAGTTTCCGGATTGGCCGGCGACGGTGATGGTGGTGTCGTTGCCGATTACCTGGGCGCTGACCATGGCGGCGGACTCGGGAATCACCGGGTTGATCTTGCCCGGCATGATGGAGCTGCCCGGTTGCAGGGCGGGCAGTTCGATCTCGCCGAGGCCCGCCAGCGGGCCGCTGTTCATCCAGCGCAGATCATTGGCGATTTTCATGGTCGTGACGGCGACGGTCTTGAGCTGGCCGCTGACTTCCACCGCCGTGTCCTGGCTGGCCAGACCGACAAACGGGTTGGCCATGGCGCTGAAGTCGATCGCGGTCTGGGTTTTCAGTTCATCGGCCACGCTCGAGCCGAAATCGGTGTGGGCGTTAATGCCGGTGCCCACGGCGGTGCCGCCCTGCGGTAACGCCTGCAGGCGGGGCAGGCTGTTTTGCAGCCGCGCGATGCCGTCGCGAATCTGATCGCGCCAGGCATTGAGTTCCTGTTGCAGGGTGATAGGCATGGCATCCATCAGGTGGGTGCGGCCGGTCTTGACCACATCTTTGAGTTCATTGCCCTTGTGATCGAGGGTTTCGGCCAGGTGCTGTAACGCCGGCAACAGTTGCTCGTGAATTTCCAGCGCGGCACTGACCTGCAGGGCCGTGGGAATCACATCGTTGGAGCTCTGGCTCATGTTGACGTGATCGTTGGGGTGTACGGTCAGATTGTCGTCGCTGGCCAGGTGCGCGATCACCTCGTTGGCGTTCATGTTGGTGCTGGTGCCCGAGCCGGTCTGAAAGACGTCGATGGGGAAGTGCGCGTCAAACTCACCGGCAGCGACCTGCAGGGCGGCCTGTTGAATGGCGTCGGCCCGGGCATCGTCCAGCAAGCCGAGTTGCCGGTTGGCCCCGGCGCAGGCGTGCTTGACCAGGCCCAGGGCACGGATGAAGGCGCGCGGCAGGGGCAGCCCGCTGACCGGGAAGTTGTCCACCGCGCGCTGGGTTTGCGCGCCGTACAGGGCATCGGCCGGGACGCGCAGTTCACCCAGGCTGTCTTTTTCGGTTCGGTAGTCCTGGCTCATAATGTTTCCTGTGCGGCTGATTCGCGAACTTCCCAGTCGCGGATTTTTTCTTCCACGACGCGCCATTTCTCGTCCGGCTCCAGCTCCAGCATGATGTCCTTGTTCAACACCACCGCTTTGCCGTTGCGGGCGGAGAGGGTCTCTTCCACCTGGAAAGCGACCCGGCGCAGGGCCTGGGTCTTGATTCTAACCACTTTATAATTGAGGTGGGCGAGCAGATCGTGCTCGAATTCGTTTTTGCGCCGCTGGCGCCAGCCGTCGTAGTCGATCGTCTCATGGCCGGGCACCCCGTAGACCCGGACATGGGGCGAGACGAGGGACATATGTTTTTCCAGATCCTGCGTGGCCACGGACTTGCTCATGTTGTCGAGCCACTGATAGATCGCTTGTTCCTGAGACATGCTATAAAACCCGATTTGTCTGACGGTGTGAGTGTTTGTCCGGGTCGGGTCGATCCTGTTGCAGGATGCCAACCGGTCCACAGTTTTTAATTTTAGTTGCTGATTTTAAAGGATAATTGCGTCTTTGTAATCCGCCTGTCACCGGGATTTTTCTTGACCTTGTCGCATAAAAAGTCGATCATACGCGGCTTTGAATTGGGGGATGGGGTAGAATACCCGTAACATCTTCATTTAGCTGCAAAAAATATAGACAAGGATCCCTATGAAAGACGCGGACAAAAAACGCCTGTTGCGGGAAATGATGTTCTACCGCCGCTTCGAGGATCGCACGTTCGAAGCCTATATGGAACGCAAGGTCGGTGGCTTTTTGCATCTCTACTCCGGCCAGGAAGCGGTGGCCACAGGAGTCCTGGAGATGGCCAATGTCGGCAAGGGCCAGGAAAACGATTACGTCATCACCGGCTATCGCGATCATATTCACGCCATCAAGACCGGCGCGCAACCGCGCGAAGTCATGGCGGAACTCTATGGCAAGGAGACCGGTTCCTCGAAGGGACGCGGTGGCTCCATGCATATCTTCGATGCCAGCCAGAATTTCATGGGCGGTTACGCGCTGGTTGGCCAGCCATTTCCGCTGGCCGCCGGCCTGGCGCTGGGCGCCAAGCACAAGGGCACCGACCAGATCGCCATCTGTTTTCTGGGTGACGGCGCCAACAACCAGGGCACCTTCCACGAGACCCTGAACATGGCCTCGGTCTGGGAACTGCCGGTGCTGTTCGTGTGCGAGAACAACCTGTACGCCATCGGTACCCACATCGATCGTTCCACCGCCGTGCGCGATCAGTACAAGCGTATCTGCGCTTACGATATGAAAGCCAGCCAGCACGACGGCATGGATATCGACACCGTGATGGAAGCGTCCAAGGAAGCCATCGATTACGTGCGCAAGGAACAGAAACCTTATTTCATTGAATTTATGACCTACCGCTATCGCGGCCACTCCATGTCCGACGCCAAGGGCTATCGCACCAAGGACGAGGAAGAAGTGTGGATGGAGCGCGATCCGATTCGCCTGTATGGCGATCGCCTGATCGAAGCCGGCCTGGTCAGCAAGGACGACCTCAAGCAATGGGACAAAGAGATCGGTGACGAGATCGAAAACGACATCATCAAGTTCGCCGAAGAGAGTCCGGAGCCGAAGGTCGAGGATCTGAACAAATACGTACTGGACGATAACCCGGATCCGCGCTGGGTCGGGCCACTGCATAAATAACGAGGATTGATAACAATGGCAGAAACGGCATATTGGGAAGCGATTCGCCGGGCCCACGATGAAGAGATGGCGAACGATCCGATGGTGATCGCCATGGGCGAGGACATCGGCGTCGTTGGCGGCACCTACAAGGCCACCTCCGGCCTGTACGACAAGTACGGTCCGCAGCGCATCATCGATACCCCCATTTCCGAGAACTCCTACACCGGGATCGGCATCGGTGCCTCCATGGTCGGCATGCGTCCGGTCATCGAGATCATGTCCATCAACTTCGCGCTGCTGGCGCTGGACACCCTGATCAACGCCGCGGCGAAAATCCGCTACATGTCCGGCGGCCAGCTGCAGTGCCCGATCGTCATGCGCACCCCGGGCGGCACCGCCCATCAGCTGGCGGCCCAGCACTCGGCCCGCCTGGCGCGCATGTTCATGTCCACCTCCGGCCTGCGCGTGGTCACCCCGCGCGGCCCGCTGGACGCCTACGGCATGCTCAAGTCCGCGATTCGCTCCAACGATCCGGTGATCATCATCGAGCACGAGCAGATGTATAACCTCAAGGAAGAGATTCCCGACGAGGAGTACTTCCGTTCGCTGGAAGGCGCCGAGGTCGTGCGTGAAGGCAGTGACATTACATTAATCGGTTACAACTTCAGCGTGCACCTGTGCCTGGAAGCGGCCAAACGCCTGGAAGCCGACGGCATCAGCGCCGAGGTGGTCGACCTGCGCGCGCTCAAGCCGATCGATCGCGAGACCATCCGCACCTCGGTCGAAAAGACCCACCGCGTGGTCGTGGCCGAGGAAGACGAGGCCCCGGTCGGCGTCGGTTCGGAGATCATCACCGGCATCATCGAGGACTGCTTCTTCGCCCTCGATTCCCAGCCCGTGCGTATCCACGCCGCCGACGT
>NZ_JAVLAZ010000108.1:0-6620 GCF_031581315.1 Thiohalophilus sp. | reverse complement strand
ACGGTATGGCGTTGCAGATGATCGGGCTGGATCATAAAAAGGTGATTGTGCGCCACCGCCGGAATCGAATTCCAGCGCTGCCAGCGGTCAAGCCATTCGGCATGTTGCTCGCCCATACCCCCGATCACGATGGCCTGCGGCGCCTTGGCGATGACCGACTCTTCCGAGACCTGCGGCGTCAGGCTGACTGTCTCACCGAAGACATTACGCCCGCCGCACAGACGGATCACATCACCGATCAGGTGTTCGTCATTGACGGTCATCAGTGGCCGATCCCAGATCTGGTAAAAAACCTTGACCGGTTGCCGATCGCTGAAGCGCCGCAGCTCTTCCAGCCGGGCCTCGAAATCGGCGATCACCACCCCGGCCCGTTTTTGCGTTCCGGTGAGCACCGCCAGTCGGCGCAGGGTCTCGGGGATATCCTCCAGGCGGCGGGGCTCGTTGATGAACAGCGGCAAGTCGAAGCGCCGCAGTTTTTCCAGATCGGCCGGGTTGTTGCCGCTTTGCCAGCCAACCACCAGGTCGGGCTCCAGCGCCACGATGCGCTCCAGATCCAGCGCGTTATACCCGCCGACCCGTGGAATCGATTCGGCGGCCTCGGGGTAATCACTGTAGTTCACCGCCCCCACCAACCGCTCGCCGGCACCGATGCTGAACAGCAGCTCGGTCACATGCGGGGCCAGACTGACGATACGTTGCGCCGGCTGCGCCAGCCGAACCTGCTGGCCGGTGTAGTCAGTGACGCTGCGTGTCCCGGCGCTCACGAAGCCGGCGAGAAAACAGAGCCCTGCGAGGGCGATCAGACGAGATTTCATGCGTGTACCACCTGGTTGGGTTTCGATTGAGGCAGCTGCGCCAGCACGCTTTCCAGTCTCTGCCAGTCGCTCTCCGCGCCCGGCAATCCCAGGCGCAGCCCGGGGCCGCCGGCGGCCGGGTCAAAATAGCGGCTCCAGATGCCGTGCCGGGCCAGCTGTTCATGCAACGTATAAGCGTCCGATGTCGGCAACCAGACAAACAGTGGTGAACGATCGCCGACCGGCAGGCCGTGTTCGGTGAGTAATTGCGCCAGCCGTTCGCTGGCCAGGGGCAGTTGCTCACGCATCCGCTGTTGCCAGTTTGTGTCCTGCAGAGCCGTCTGCATGATAAAGCGGGCCGGGCCGGCGACCGCCCAGGGACCCAGTCGTTCGTCCAGCGCCGCCAGCAGCCCGACCTCGGCCAGCACGAAACCGCCGCGCAGCCCCGGCAGGCCGAAGAACTTGCCGATGGAGCGCAGGACGATTAACCCGGGTAAATCGCTATACGCGGCGAGGCTCTGTTCGGGAGTGCAGTCGATAAAGGCCTCGTCCACCACCAGCCAGCCACCCCGGGCCTGCAGGCGCCGATGCCACTCAAGCAGTTGCGCCGGCGCAAAACAGTGGCCGGTCGGATTGTTGGGATTGACCACCACCAGCACATCCAGTGAGTCGATCTGGGTGTCGAGCTGGGACTCGATGGTATCGGGATACAGTGCCACCCGCGTATGACCGGCCTGCTCCCAGCGATAAGCGTGTTCGTTGTAGCTCGGCGCGAGCACGCCGACGCGACCGGGGGCACGCAGGGTGGGCAACAGCTGGATGGCCTGTTGCGACCCGGCCACCGGCAGGGCGGCGGGCGCGCCGTAATACTCGAGCGCGGCGTCGATCAGCCCGTCGCTCTGCTGGGGCAACTGCTGCCAGACCCGGTCCGGCAGCGCCGGCACCGGATAGGCCGCGGGATTGATCCCGGTGGACAGATCCAGCCACTGCTCCGGCGCCCGCCCGTAACGGCGCGCCGCCTCCAGCAGATTACCCCCATGTTGTGGCAAACAGCCCTCCTCCGATCGCGATGATCACCAGCCATAAAATCAGCGTGTATTGTACGAGACGCACCGCCCGGGCGATATCACCCACCCGGGCAGGGGGGCCGGCGCCCAGCGGCGGCCGCTCGCGCAGCGCGCCATGATACTGCACCGCCCCGCCCAGGGTCCGGTCCAGCGCCCCGGCGCCGCTGGCCATCACCACCCCGGGATTGATGCCGCCCCAGTGCGGCGCCTGCGCCCGCCAGCAGCGCAGGGCCTGGCGGGTGCGGCCCAGCAGGGCGTAGCTCAGGGCTGTCAGCCGGGCCGGGATCCAGTTCAGGAGATCGTCCAGGCGAGCCGCCAGCGTGCCGAAGTGACGGTAGCGGTCGTTGCGATAGCCCCACATGGCATCCAGGGTATTGGCCAGCCGAAAGAGCACCACCCCCGGCGCGCCGAGCAGCAGGAACCAGAACAGGGTAGCGAACACCGCGTCGTTGCCGTTTTCCAGCACCGACTCCAGCGTCGCGGTGCTGATTTGAGAGGGCGTCAGGGAATCGGTATCGCGACTGACCATCATCCCCACAGCGTGGCGCGCGCCGTCCAGATCATTTTGTTCCAGCTTGCCCGCCACGCGAAGCGCATGTTGTGCCAGAGAACGGGCCCCCAGGGCCAGATAGAGCAGCAGCACCTCGAGCGCCGCCGCACCCCACAGCGGCAGGATCGCCACCAGCCAGGCCGTCAGCGCCACCGGCGGGGCCACCAGCAACAGCCAGCCGACCGCCCCGCGCCAGCGCCGCCGCACGCCACGCAACGAGGACGGCCCGTAAAGCCGGGGCTCCAGCCACAGAACCAGCCGGCCGAAACCGGCCAGCGGATGATAACGGCGGGGATCGCCCAATAACTGATCCAGCAGCACCGCCGCCAGCACGATCGCCGCGCTCAACATGCGCGGATTCGGGCCCCGGCGCGGGGGCGTTCTGTATTAAAATGGCCAGTTCGTTTCACGGGATAATGGATGCTGTTTTGAAAACCTGTCGCGCCCTGATGATCCAGGGCACTACCTCCGATGCCGGCAAAAGCATCATGGTTACCGGCCTATGCCGGCTGTTTGCCGATCGCGGGCAACGCGTCGCCCCCTTCAAGCCGCAGAACATGGCGCTCAACAGCGCGGTATCGGCGGACGGCGGCGAGATCGGCCGGGCCCAGGCGGTCCAGGCCCGGGCCGCGCGGCTGGCGCCGCACACGGACATGAACCCGGTGCTGATCAAGCCGGCCAGCGACACCGGCGCCCAGATCATCATCCAGGGCCAGGCACGGCAAAATATGAACGCGGTAGAATACCACCAATACAAACAGACCGCGAAAGCCGCGGTGCTGGACTCCTGGCAACGATTGACGGATCAGTATGAACTGCTGCTGGTCGAGGGCGCCGGCAGCCCCGCCGAAATCAACCTGCGCGAACACGACATCGCCAACATGGGCTTCGCCGAGGCGGTCGACTGCCCGGTGGTGCTGGTAGCCGACATCGATCGCGGCGGTGTCTTCGCCCAGCTGGTCGGCACCGTGCAACTGCTCAGCCCTTCTGAACGGGAACGCATTAAAGGCTTTATCATCAACCGCTTTCGCGGTGACGTGAGCCTGTTGCAACCGGGCCTCGACTGGCTGGAACGCGAGACCGGCATCCCGGTGCTGGGGGTAATCCCCTATCTGGCCCATCTGCAGATCGATGCCGAGGACAGCCTGAACCTTGAACAACAGTGCGATGATGACAGACCTTTTGATGTCATCGTCCCGTTACTGCCGCGGATCAGCAACCACACCGACTTCAATCCCCTGCGCGTGGACCCGCGCATCAACTTTCGTTATATCGGCCCCAACGATCCGATTCCGCCGGCGGATCTGATCCTGTTGCCGGGCAGCAAGAACGTGCGCGCCGATCGCCAGTGGCTGAGCGATCACGGCTGGGATCAGGCCATCGCTCGCCATCTGCGTTACGGTGGCAAGCTGATCGGCATCTGCGGCGGCTTTCAGATGCTGGGCGAACAGCTGCACGATCCGCAGGGGCTGGAAGGTCCCCCCGGCTCCACGGCGGGCTTGGGCTATCTGCAAATGGAAACCACCCTGGAGCCGGCCAAGCAACTGCACAACGTGCACGGCCGGTTGGCGATCGCCGATGCGCCGGTCAGCGGCTACGAGATCCATATGGGCCAAACCCACGGGCCCGCCTGTGCCTCCCCCGCCGTGGTTCTCGACGATCGCCACGACGGCGCTATCTCGGACGATAACAACGTTATGGGCACCTATTTACACGGCCTGTTCGATGAACCGCAGGCCTGCCAGGCGCTGCTGGAATGGGCGGGACTAGCCCGGCAATCAGATGAACAACCGGACTATCAACAACTCCAGGAAGCCGACATCGATCGGCTGGCCGCCACGCTGGAACAACACCTGGATATGCCAAAACTACTTGACATCATCGGGTCAGGAGAATAAGGGACATTTCTTCCCTTTATCTGATTCACTGGAAATTAACGCGGAGGTCGCGGAGACGCGGAGACGCGGAGAAAAGCTTGTCTTCAGACAACAAGTTAGCAGTATCTTTATTTGATTGTGACGATCAACGAAGCCATGTAGGTCACGCTGGCGATAGCCTGCGTGACGCCTTTCGATATGGGTTGCCACTTCTCGGTGTATGATGGAAATAACGCAAAGGCGCAAAGGACGCCAAGAAGAATAACGCTTTGTGTTGTTTTTCGTGAGGAATGATTTTCTTTTGGCAGATGTTTAAGTGCCTGGCCTGCCATTGGGTTAATATAAAATTTGTTTTCTCCGCGTCTCTGCGCCTCCGCGATCTCCGCGTTATTTCCCAGTAACCTCGAAAAGTACGCCATCAGGCTGACCGCACCAGTACGATCAGGCATAGCAAGGCCGCTTCGGTGATTTCGATCAGGGCGCCGGCGGTGTCGCCGGTGGTGCCGCCGAGACGTTGCTGCATGATCGCACGCAGCACGACAAACACCACTCCCATTCCCACGATCAACATCCAGCCCATGTCGATAAACGCGATAACGGCAATAGCGATCAACAACAAGCATGCCCAGGCCGTCTTGCGTGGCAGAAACTCGGTAGCCGCCGCGCCCATGCCACCGGGGCGCACGTAGGCGGTAGTAAGAAACAGCGACACCACCTGCAAACGCGCCAGCACCGGAATTACCAGCAAGGCGGGCCAGAGCGTCCAGGTCAGCTCGCTCAGCGCGGCGAACTTGAGCAGCAGGATCACCATGATCGCGGTCACGCCGGCCGGCCCGGCGTACGGGTCTTTCATGATCGCCAGGGTGCGTTCCCGATCGCCGAAGCCGCCCAGCCAGGCATCGGCGCTGTCGGCCAGGCCGTCGAGATGCAGGGCACCGGTGACAATCACCCAGGTGACGATCAATAACCCGGCGTGCAAAAGATAAGCTTCGCTTTGCCACAATGGTTGCAACAAACCCAGTACTAACACCAGCAAGGCCCCGATCAGCAGTCCTATCACGGGATAGAACAGCACGGCATAACCGGCGACTTTCTCCTGGCGAGCCGGGTCATAGCCGGGAATCGACAGCGGAATGCGGGTCAATAACTGCAGTGCGGTGACAAAAGCCTGCAGAAGCATCATGCCGGTTGACCGCCGTGAAAAATAAGCCGGGGCAGTTGCTGGCCTTCATACACTTCGACTTCGACGCGGGTAAAGCCGGCCAGATCCACTCGCAGGCGGAACATGTTCTCCAGCGGCATGGCCAGCACGTGGCGAACGATCATCCGGATCATCCCGGCATGGCCCACCACCAGCAGATGTTCACCGGCGTGTTGTTGCAACAGATCGTCCCAGGCCCCAATCACCCGCTGCTCGAACTCGTGCAGGGTTTCCGCGCCCGGTGGCGTATTGTTCAGCGGATCGGACCAGAAGCGAAACAGTCGCTGTTGATCCTCGGCCATCAGTTCTTCGGCGGTGCGTCCTTCCCACTCGCCGAAACCGATCTCCATCAATCGCGGTTCCGCCGCGATCGGCAGGCCGTGACGCTCGGCCAGTTCGCGGGCAAAGTCCTGGCAGCGACACAAACTGGACGTCACGACCCGATCCCAGGGACAGTGATCCGCCACCGCCTCGCGCATCTGCTGCCAGCCCAGCTCGCTTAACGGATCGTCTACCTGGCCGCGGTACTTCTTGCCGCCCACCGGTTCACCATGGCGCAGCAGATCAATTGTGGTGACGTTATTCTGTGTAGGCAAAGTAATATCCTTTAATATCAGGATAATGAATATATAAATTCACATACAAGTCCGCCAATGAACGCAAATAAACGCAAAACTTTCCTTTGATTTATTTGCGTTCATTAGCGTTGATTCGCGGACACTTTAAATCAGACGTAGGTCACGCTAGCAGCAACCTACGTACCACCCTGCGAACCGAAGGGTGTCAGGTAGCGCTTCGCGCAACCTGACCTACTGTACTCTGCGCCTCCGCCTCTTTGCGTGACGTACAGAGTTACATGCAGATCCGCCAATGAACGCAACGCAAAATTTCCTTTAATATTTATTTGCGTTCATTAGCGTTGATTCGCGGACACTTTAAATCAGGCGTAGGTCACGCTGGTGGAAGCCTGCATGACACCCTGAGAATAGAAGGGTGTCAGGTAGCGTTCTGCGCAACCTGACCTACCGCTGTGATTAACAACAAGTCCGCCAATGAACGCCAATAAACGTAAAATCATCTTTAATAAATTATTTACGTACATTCGCGTTAATTAGCGGACATTTTAAATCA
>NZ_JAVLAZ010000107.1:0-6672 GCF_031581315.1 Thiohalophilus sp. | reverse complement strand
CGTTCCCACGTTTACGTGCGGCTTCGTACGTTCAAATTTTGCCTTGGACACCGTCAGGCCTCCCCTGTTGCGAATTTAACCAAAAACCAATTACCACTATTTATATATACAACCTGGAGCCCATGGGCGGATTTGAACCGCCGGCCTCACCCTTACCAAGGGTGTGCTCTACCCCTGAGCTACATGGGCTAAAAAACAGTGACGAGTAACGAGGGCCGAGTGACGAGTAATGACTCTCTCGCTCGTATCAACCGCAACCTTAGCCCGGTTTTTCCTCGTCCCTCGTCCCTGGGACCTCCGTCCCTTTGTTAATTGGAGCGGGTGATGGGAATCGAACCCACATAGTCAGCTTGGAAGGCTGAAGTTCTACCATTGAACTACACCCGCTATATTCAGGGACGAGGTACGAGTAACGAGTTACGAGGGCCAGCCCTCAACATCTCATCACGTCCCGGGGTAGTAGCTGCACCAAGCCCGCTGCCGCCGCGTTACGATTCCGGTTTTCCTCGTCCCTCGTAACTCGGCCCTTGTAACTTTGTGTTTGGTGGAGGGGGGAGGATTCGAACCTCCGAAGGCTGAGCCGTCAGATTTACAGTCTGATCCCTTTGGCCACTCGGGAACCCCTCCGCGCGCACGAAGCTGCGTATTTTCGTCGAGCAATAGGGCAGTGTCAACCGGGAAGTGGGAAAATACCTTGCATTTCCGCCACCTGCGGCCGATTTTAATACCCTGCCGACAAAATGGCCCGGATTTTTGTCCGGGCCTTTGGAAAATCTGGAGCTGGCGAGAGGAGTCGAACCCCCGACCGGCTGATTACAAGTCAGCTGCTCTACCAACTGAGCTACGCCAGCATAATGACCGGACCGACAAGCGCCGACCCGAACCAGGCGCGCATTCTAAGAAATTGTCCGGGTAAAGGCAATTTCAGTTTCACTGAGGGGGTTAGGCAGGCCTGAAGGGGAGGTGCTTATTGCGGTGGCTGGCAGGCGCGCTCAACTTTTTTCAGATCCGGGTAATCCTGGCGCAATCGGGTCAGCTGTTCGGCGGAGATATCACCGCTGTCGCGCAGCCAGTCGAGCCAGTATTCATCGACGGGCAGTCTCACCTCTTCCCAGATCGCATCAAATCCCAGTTTGGCCAGTTGATTGATGCGCCGGTGCGCCGCCTCAAAACTGGAAAAAACCCCCAGCGACACGCCGTTGGCTTTGTCGCCGGTGGCGATCAGAAAATAATCCTCGATATTTTTGGCCTTGAGTCGTTCCACCGCGGCGCGGGCCTCGCCACGCGACGGCAACGGCGGCAGAATCACCCAGTAACCCTTGCGCCCGGCCTCCTGACTCTTGCGCTGCCAGGAGTGGATCTCCCATTGTTGCAGGCGCTGCGCCAACGCCTCGACCTGGCCCGTTTCTTTCAGCGGTCCCAGGCTATAACACCATTGCGACGCTTCACTCGATTCCCGTTGTTCACGCAGTAACACCAGGCGTTGTACATCCGCCGGTAATGCCTCGTGCGAGGGCGGTTCGCCGCTGTCGGCCCGGTAATGCCAGGCAAACAGGCTGAGATTGAGCAGCACCAACAAATAGATCAGCCATTTCATACAATTATCGTCCCTTTAATCGGCACTCATTCATTGCCCTGCGCCACGCAGGCCAGCCCCTGCAAAACCAGATCCGGCACCCGAGTACAGGCATGCTCCAGATAGGGCTGTATGTGATGGGCATCACCGCCGGTGATCACCCACTCGCATTGATTATCACCGACGGCGGACAGATCGCGCATGAGCCGATCCATCAACGCTGTCACACTACGCAGGGCGCCATGACTGATACAGCTGGCGCTGGAATCGCCCGGAGTCAGTTGTTCGGGCATAGCGGGAGGAACGGCAATCCGGCCGGTGCGCTCCTGCAGGCATTGCTGCATCATCCACAGTCCGGGCACGATATAGCCGCCTTGATGAACGCCGTCGGCATCCAGCAAATCGACGGTAATTGCGCTGCCGCAATCGATCACGGCAACATTGCCGGCGGCAAGACGGCGGGCGCCAATCAGTGCCGCCCAGCGGTCACTGCCCAGCGTCGCCGGTTCGGCATAGGCGTTGGTCACACCTTGCTGGCTGGCAACTGCTGTCAGAAACGTGACCGGCTGCTGCCAACGCGATTGACACCACTCCTCCAGCCGCTGCCGACAGGCCGGTGCCGCCACACTGGCGCACCAGATCGAATCGGGCGTGGACAGCTCCCCCCACCAGTGGACGAACAGGGCATTCAGGTCAGTTTCGCTGTAGACAGCCCCGGCACCGAACTGCAGTGCCCCGGCTTCGTAGGTCGCCCATTTGACCCGGGTATTGCCGAAATCAATCAGTAATTGCATGGTCCTGTTCCATTTCGGTACGCAGCGAGATCTCGCCGCTGCAATAGGTTTCCTGTCGGCCCGCGTGTTCGATCAGCAGATTCCCCTGCGCATCGATGCCGATGGCTCGACCATGGACCGTGCGCTGTGGCAAGAACAATTGTACCGACTTGCCGGCGACGGCATCCCAGCGTCGCCAGTCCGACAGAAAAGGCTGCAGGCCCTCCTGCTCATAGCGAGGCAGGGCGGGCATCAGTTCATCCAGCAGGGCAGTCAATAACTGGTGACGTGAAGGCGGCCGACCCATTATCCGCTGCAGATCCGTCCAGGGCTGTTCGATGTCCTGCGCGACGCCTTGCGGCATGCTGACATTCAGGCCGATGCCACAGACCAGCCGACAGGGACCACCCGCCTCGCCCTGCATCTCCAGCAGGATTCCGCAAAGCTTTTTGCCCTGCCACTGAATATCATTCGGCCACTTGAGTCCCAAACCTTCCACGCCCAGCGCGGACAGTGCACGTACCACACTCACTGCCACTGCCAGGCTCAGGCCCGCCAGGTTGGCCGGCGCCCCCTGAAAACACCCCAGCAGGGAAAAAGTGAGATTGGCCGCAAACGGCGAGACCCATTCCCGTCCCCGGCGCCCACGTCCCCGACTCTGGTGCTCGGCGACCACCACAGTGCCGCAGGGCACATCCGAGCTCTGCATCAGCCACTGGCTGGTCGACTCCAGCGACCATTCAATCTGTAACCGCCCCAGCGAAGCGCGCGCTGTTGGCGACAGTTCGGCGATGATGGTATCGGCGTCCAGTAATTCCAGCGGCGCGGGCAATCGATACCCCCGCCCCTGTACCGCCTGAACCGGAATATTGTATTGTTCTGACAAACGCTGGATTTGCTTCCAGACTGCCGTGCGACTGATTCCCAGCCGGGAGGCCAGCGCCGTTCCCGAATGAAAGCGGCCGTCAGCCAGCAGGGACAGGATATTACGCAAACTCTGCATCAATCGGATTCACACTGCTTCATGGCCACCCCAGACGAACCGGTCGCCCACTATTTTCCGCTGTCTTCGGGACAGTACGCGATCAAGCCCGGATTTTACAGGCTCGGGCACGACTTTGGTAATGGCGCGGCCGACCGGTGCCTGTTTCAGCTGGATCGACAGTTCGCCGGCTATCGCCCGGTCAAACAACAGGCCCGGCGCGAAGATCTGGACAAATACCGCTGTGTTACGGCCGAGGGCGCCGCGCTGGCTCCCGGGCTAAACCAGTTTCTGATCGATCGCCTGTGCAGCGAATATCCCGGACATTTTCATCTTTTTCGAACCCGGGAAGGACAACGGCTGGATTGCCGACTCACTGGCGAATCACTGCAATTTACTCATGACGGTCACTATCTCGATTGTTGCGCCGCGAACCCGGCCAACACCCCGCCCTATCGCGACGGACTTGACGCCCTGGCCATGCAGCTCCAGGAAGATCTGGCGCTGATCGATCTGCGTGGCGAGCAAGACAGGCTGTGTGCCATTCACCTGTGTCAGCCCAACCATTGGGATCCGCGCGAGAAGATCGGTGGGGATTTTTCCGGGATTCATCAACCGGTGCCGGATATGGAACGCATCAACGCCCGGGCAGCGCAATTATTACAGGCCTGTTTGCAACAGGGGCCTTTTGTCCGCTTTGCCTGGGGTATTGCCACTGACGAGCGACTCAATCACCATCCCGAGCCGCCGCCGGGAACCGATTGGCAACAGTGGCAGGGGCGGGCATTTGACCCGGCCCGGCCGGCAGCGTGGCTGCGGGTTGAACGACAGGTGTTGCACGGACTGCCACAGACCAATGCGGTCTTGTTTACTATTCGAACCTATCACACTCCGCTGCCCCGCTTATCGGTGACCGAGAAGCGGTTACTGCATCAGGCCATCGCGGGGATGGAACCACATCATCGCCGGTACAAAGGGCTGACCGATCCGGCACCGCTGCTCAACTGGCTCCAGTCATTATATACCTCAGCCTGATTCGTCAGGAGTGATCCTAACCGCCAGTACGTCGCAGGGCGTGCCGTGCAAAACGGCATTGGCGGTCGAGCCCAGTAACAGACCCACGCCGTGCCGCCCGTGCGTGCCGACCAGAATCAGATCGGCCTTCATCCCTTCAGCGACGCGCAATATTTCGGATTTCACCGAACCGGCCTCTACCCGAACGCTGGCGCTGTTCAGGTGAAAATCAGCGCGTTTACGCTGTAAAAACGTATCCGCCTGCTTATAAAGACTTTCTTCAAAATCAGCCGGCAGGGTCGTGATCAAATCGTAACTGTTTTCGGTCACGATTGGCTCCACCACATGCAACAGGGTCAGCCTGGCCGTCTCCTGACTGATTAGTTCACTGGCCCGCTCAAGTACCTGATCCGCTTCATCCGAAAGATCCAGGGCCAGCAAAATATTTTTATAAGAGTCCATCTGTCTATTTCCTGTTGTGCGGTGTGCCCAAGAGTATAGAAAAGCCGTTCGCGACTGCAAACCTGACTCTGGACTCCTTACCCCCCAGCGATTAATCTGGACCGAATACGAACAACACACCTGTATAAAAAATCGACAGCCTGAAAGGATACTGCCGATGCTGACTGCTACTATTTGGCTGAGCTTTGCCTTTGGTGCCGGCCTGTTAATGCGCCTGATTGGTCTCCCGCCACTGGTCGGTTATCTCGCAGCCGGCTTTTTGCTCAGTGCCAACGGTCATGAAACCAATGAGCTCATCGAGGCTGTTGCCCATGCCGGTGTGTTATTACTGCTGTTCAGTGTCGGTCTGAAATTACGCCTCAAAAGCCTGATCCGCAGTGAAGTTCTGGCCGGCTCCCTCTTGCACATGGGACTCACCGTTATCCTGCTCTGGGCCATCCTGAGCCAGTTCGGCAATCTTTCGTTTGAAGCGGCCGTGATGATCGCCATTGCCCTGTCGTTTTCCAGTACGGTAGTCGCCGCCAAGGTCCTGGAAAACAAGAAAGAATTACGTGCCTTCCATGGGCGGGTCGCGATCGGCATCCTGATCATGCAGGATCTTGTCGCCGTCGCCATACTCAGCCTGGCCGGTGGCGTTACCCCTTCTCCCTGGGCTTTTCTGTTGCTCGGTTTTTTCTTGCTCCGCCCGCTGCTGCACTGGTTGCTGGATATCTGTGGACACGGCGAACTGGTCATTTTGTATGGACTGTTGCTGGCACTGGTGGTCGGTGGCGGCAGTTTCGAGGAATTCGGGCTCAGCTCGGAACTGGGTGCCCTGTTACTGGGCATTATTCTTGCCGATCACAAGCGGGCAACCGAGCTTTCCAATGCCCTTTGGGGACTGAAAGAAATATTACTGGTGGGTTTCTTTTTACAAATCGGCCTGTCGGGCCACCCCACGCTACTCACTCTTGAGCATGCACTGTTGCTCAACCTGCTGTTGCCCCTCAAGGCGCTGCTGTTTTTCTTTATCCTGCTGATGTTCCGCCTGCGCTCGCGCAGTGCGTTTCTTACCGGCCTGAGTCTGGCCAGTTTCAGTGAGTTCGGCCTGATTGTCGCCAGCGTCGCCGAAGGTCAGGGCTGGATCAGTACCGACTGGCTGGTTCTACTGGCGCTGACCGTGGCCGTTTCCTTTGCCATCACCGCGCCATTAAATCGTTATTCTCACGAGCTGTATCAGCTGGTCGGCAAAGGTCTGAAACGATTCGAAAGTCGTCACCGACATCCGGATGACGAGCCCATTAATGTGGGTAGTGCCCATATACTGGTCGTCGGCATGGGGCGGGTCGGTACCGGTGTGTATGACACACTCAGTGCCAGCCATCTGCGGATTGTGGGACTCGACTCGGATCCGGCCAAGGTGGAAAATCACCGTCGTCTGGGGCGCAGGGTACTCTATGCTGATGCCGAGGACCCGGGCTTATGGGCGGGACTGTCGCTCAAGGGGGTGCGCATCATCATGCTCTGCATGCCAGAGCTTAGCGCCAAATTGATGGCCATCCAGCAATTGCGTGAACGCGGGTTCGATGGACAAATCAATGCCACAGCCCTGTTCAGCGAGGAAGTCGAGCAATTGAAAAACAAAGGGGCCGATCTAGTCTACAACTATTATGACGGTATCGGCAGCAGTTTTGCCGACAAGACCCTGCAAACCCTCCCCAAAGAACTCTCACCCGCGGTATTTCGCCGCTGATATAACCGATGCCGCGGTCGTTCCTGCCAGATTTTCACGAAAGACAATCATGCATAAAAAAAGCCCCGTACTCTTTCGAATACGGGGCTTTGGTATTGACGTCCAGGAAGGACTAATGCCGCGGAGGCCATGG
>NZ_JAVLAZ010000026.1:32668-33906 GCF_031581315.1 Thiohalophilus sp. | reverse complement strand
ACATTGCGGATGTCGACCGTGGCCGGTTGCGGCAGATCGCGTCCCCAGTTGACGCCGGTCAGATGTTTATCCGGCTCGTTGGCGCCACAGACAAAATCGGCGATCAGGGCACCGTGATCCACCTGCAAGGGAACTTCCAGACCAACCGGCCCGATGGAGCCGGGCTCGCAGCCGCAGGCCTGTTTGACTTCCACATCAGTGGCAAAGCGCAGCGGCGGGGTGATGCCCGCGAGTTTTTCCACCTTGAGCATATTCAGTTCGTGATCGCCGCGCAGAATCAGGGCATGAACCTGTTCTTCGGCATCGACTACCAGCAGGGTTTTGAGGCACTGGCTGGCGGGCACATCAAGGAAGGCGGCCAGTTGTTCGATGGTGTGCTGGCCGGGTGTGTCGACGGTCTGCAGCGTCGCGCCGGCGGGCGGCAGACTGCCACTGCCCGGCAGGGTGGGCGCCAGCTCCACGTTGGCGGCATAGTCGCTGTTGCTGCTGAAGGCGATGGCATCTTCCCCCGAGTCGGCCAGCACATGAAACTCGTGGGACAGCTTGCCTCCGATGGAGCCGGTGTCGGCCTGGACCGGGCGGTAGTCGAGCCCCAGACGCGAGAAGATACGGCAATAGGTGTCGTGCATCTGGTGATAGGTCTCATCCAGCGAGGCGTCGTCCAGATGAAAGGAATAGGCATCTTTCATCAGAAACTCGCGGGCCCGCATCACACCAAAGCGGGGGCGAATTTCGTCGCGAAACTTGGTCTGAATCTGGTAGAGATTGGTCGGTAACTGCTTGTAACTGCGAATTTCGCGCCGGATCAGATCGGTGATGACCTCCTCGTGGGTCGGGCCGAAGCAGAACTCGCGCCCGTGACGATCCTCAAGCCGCAGCAATTCCGGCCCGTACTGCTCCCAGCGGCCCGATTCTTCCCATAACTCGGCCGGTTGCACCGCCGGCATCAGGACTTCCTGGGCACCGGCGCGGTCCATCTCCTCGCGGATGATGTTCTCTACCTTGCGCAGCACTCGCAGTCCCATGGGCAGCCAGGTATAGAGCCCGGCGGCGAGTTTGCGAATCATCCCCGCGCGCAGCATCAGCTGGTGACTGATGATTTCGGCGTCGGCCGGGGTTTCTTTCAGGGTGGAGAGCAACAAACGGGAGCTACGCATAGGTTTTCGCTTTGTTATGTGATTGAGTCAGCGGCTATTTTATCCCAACTTTTCAGGCAGGGACGAGGGCCGAGTGACGAG
>NZ_JAVLAZ010000026.1:21663-32568 GCF_031581315.1 Thiohalophilus sp. | reverse complement strand
AGGCCGCACAGGGCCTCGGAGAGTGCCGGGGTTTTGTCCTGCGGCAGGCCGATGCTTTTGAGTTCCAGGTAGGCGAGGGGATCGGTGCTGCCGCCGAACGACATGGGGACCGGCGGCTCCAGGGCCACCATCACATAGCGCTCGGGCTTGCCCAGCTGCCCGGCCACCAGGGCGGAGGCGGCACTGATCAGTTGTTCGCCCCGGTCCGGTTCGACGCTCAGATTGGTCTGGATCTTGAGAAGCGGCATGCTAAAACTCCGTTACACTGGTCAGTCCCCGTAGGTCAGTCCCTGTAGGTCAATCACAGAAATCCTGAATCGCCTGCTTGGCTTCGTCGATCTTCTGTTGACGTTCCTCGTCGCTGATGCGCACGACTTCGCCCTCTTCATTGCGAATGCGACGATAAACGGTGTAAATCTCCAGGTTCTTTTTCGCGGCTTCGCAGTTCTTTTCGCGCATCTGTTCAGCCTGTTGCTGCTCGCGGGCAACAGTGTCATTCTGTTCTTCGTCCTGTTGCAGGCCGGGCGACGGAGGGCGGCTGGCCGGCGCGGAGTCGCTGCCGGGCCGGGCTTGAGAGGAGATATTGCTCATTACCTCGTAAGGCGTATCGGGGTTCTCGGGCGGATTCTGGGAGTAGACCGTGTTGCCCGACTCGTCCTGATACTTGTAGGTGGCGGCCAGAGCCGTCGGGGTCGCCAGGGCGAGCAGCAGGAGCAGAGCGAAAAGCTTGTTAATTGATTTCATGACCGTATTCTGCACAGATTGTGGTTAAGTGGTTAAAAAGCCTGTCTCAGGATTGGTTTTCGCACGTCGCGCCCGCCGGGTCAAGGTACTGTCGCCAACAACCACGACGGCGGTCCGGAAATTGTGTCGCTGAGGCAGGTTTTGCCGGCTTTCTGTCGACATTCCGTGTATTTATACCGTTTTACTGATTATAATGGGCGTTTCTGCCCGTTGCGACGGGTATTTTTTCGCAACGACGCAACATTTCTGGAATGCATCGGGAGTAAATAACGTGAAACTCAGTGGAGCCGAAATCGTAGTCCAGTTCCTGAAGGACGAGGGCGTTGAATACGTCTTCGGCTATCCGGGCGGCGCGGTTCTGCACATCTATGACGCTCTCTTCAACCAGGAGGAGGTCAAGCACATCCTGGTGCGCCATGAACAGGGAGCGACCCATTCGGCCGACGGCTATGCCCGCGCCACTGGCAAGCCGGGCGTGGTGCTGGTGACCTCCGGTCCGGGGGCGACCAATGCCGTAACCGGCATTGCGACCGCCTACATGGATTCGATTCCGATGGTGATCATCACCGGTCAGGTGGCGACGCATTATATTGGCAGTGACGCCTTCCAGGAAGTGGATGCCGTCGGCATCACCCGACCCTGCGTCAAGCACAACTTTCTGGTGAAGCGGGCCGAGGACCTGGCCGAAACCCTGCGCAAGGCGTTTCATGTGGCGACCACCGGCCGCCCCGGTCCGGTGGTCGTGGATATCCCCAAGGATACGACCGACCCGAATATCAAGATCGATTATGAATACCCGGGGGAAGTCGAGATGCGCTCCTATCAGCCGGTGGTCAAGGGCCACCCTGGTGAGGTCAGCCGCGCGATCGATCTGATCCTTTCCGCCCGACGGCCGATGATCTATACCGGCGGCGGGGTGGTGTTGAGCAATGCCGATGTCGAGCTGATCGAGTTCACCCGCAAGCTGGGTTACCCGATTACCCAGACCCTGATGGGCCTGGGCGCCTATCCGGCCAGCGACAAACAGCATCTGGGCATGCTCGGCATGCACGGCACCTACGAGGCCAACATGGCCATGCATGAGTGTGATGTGTTAATCGCCATCGGCGCGCGGTTCGACGATCGGGTTACCGGCGACGTCAAGCAATTTTGCCCCGATGCGAAGATCGTACACATCGATATCGATCCTTCCTCGATCTCCAAGAACGTGCGGGTGGATATACCGATAGTCGGTGATATCAAGCATGTGTTGACGGACATGAACAAGGCGCTCAAGGCGTCGAAGAAAAAACCGGATGCCAAGCTGCTGGATCAGTGGTGGCAGCAGATCGAAACCTGGAAGAGTAAAAACTGCCTGCGCTACGATCGCAACAGCGCGCTGATCAAGCCGCAGTTCGTGATCGAAAAGCTGCACGAGGTGACCGGCGGTGACGCCTATGTGACCTCAGACGTGGGCCAGCACCAGATGTTCGCCGCCCAGTTCTATCCCTTTGACAAGCCGCGGCGCTGGATTAACTCCGGCGGCCTGGGCACCATGGGTTTCGGACTGCCTGCCGCACTGGGTGTGCAACTGGCCTATCCCGACAGTCAGGTGGCCTGTGTGACTGGCGAGGCCAGTATCCAGATGTGTATTCAGGAGCTGTCCACCGCGCTGCAATACATGCTGCCGGTCAAGATCGTCAACCTGAACAACCGTTACATGGGCATGGTGCGCCAGTGGCAGGAGTTCTTCTATGACAGCCGCTATTCCCATTCCTATCTGGATGCGCTGCCTGATTTCGTCAAACTGGCGGAAAGTTACGGTCACGTGGGTATGCGTATTGAGCAGCCGGGTGACGTGGAAGGCGCGTTGAAGGAAGCCTTCGCCATGAAGGACCGGCTGGTGTTCCTGGACTTCATCACCGACCAGACCGAAAACGTCTATCCGATGATTGCCGCCGGCAAGGGTCATCATGAGATGCACCTGTCGCCGGAAAGAGAGCTGGCCTGATGCGACATATTGTTTCTCTGTTAATGGAAAACGAAGCCGGTGCCCTGTCCCGGGTGGCGGGGCTCTTCTCGGCGCGCGGTTACAACATTGAATCGTTGACCGTGGCGCCGACCGAGGATCCCTCCCTGTCGCGCATGACCATTGTCACCAGCGGTTCGGAAGAGATCATCGAGCAGATCTTCAAGCAGCTGAACAAGCTGGTCGATATAGTCAAGCTGGCGGATATTTCCGAGGGCAACCATATCGAACGGGAACTGATGATGGTCAAGGTCTCGACCCCCTCGGATCAGGAACGGGCCGAACTCAAGCGCATGGCGGATATTTTCCGGGGCCGGATTCTGGATGTGACCGATGAAACCTTCATCATTGAGCTGACCGGTAACGGTTCCAAGCTGGATGCCTTTTTAAGTGCCGTTGATTCGAATCTGATCATCGAAACGGTACGTTCCGGTGCCACCGGTATCTCGCGTGGCAGCCGGGCACTTCGTGTTTAATCTTCAATTAATTAAAAACTGGATTGGCAGGTATTACGTATGAATATCTATTACGACAAAGATTGCGATCTCTCCATCATCAAGGGCAAGAAGGTAGCCATCATCGGTTACGGTTCCCAGGGACATGCCCATGCCAACAACCTGAAAGACTCAGGCGTCGATGTCACGGTTGGCCTGCGTGAGGGTTCGGCTTCCGCCAAAAAGGCGCAGGAAGCCGGCCTGAGCGTCAAGAATGTCCCCGAAGCCGTGGCCGGTGCCGATGTGATCATGGTACTGACCCCGGATGAGTACCAGGCGCGGATTTACAAAAACGATATCGAGCCGAACCTGAAAAAAGGCGCCACCCTGGCTTTCGCCCACGGCTTCAGTATTCATTACAATCAGGTGGTACCGCGTGACGATCTGGACGTGATCATGATCGCCCCGAAAGCACCGGGCCACACCGTGCGCAGTGAATTCGTGCGCGGTGGCGGGATTCCCGATCTGGTTGCGATATTCCAGGACGCCTCGGGCAAGGCCAAAGAGACCGCCATGTCCTATGCCTCGGCCATCGGCGGCGGGCGTACCGGCATCATCGAAACCAGCTTCAAGGACGAGACCGAAACCGATCTGTTCGGCGAGCAGGCCGTGCTGTGCGGTGGCGCGGTGGAACTGGTCAAGGCCGGGTTTGAAACCCTGGTGGAAGCCGGCTATGCCCCGGAAATGGCTTACTTCGAATGTCTGCACGAACTGAAACTGATCGTGGATCTGATGTACGAAGGCGGTATCGCCAATATGAACTACTCCATCTCCAACAACGCCGAGTACGGTGAGTACGTCACCGGCGCCAAGGTGATCAACGAGGAAAGCCGCTGGGCCATGAAAGAGGCCCTGCACAACATCCAGACCGGTGAGTATGCCAAGAAGTTTATCCTTGAAGGCATGAGCAACTATCCGGAGATGACTGCCATGCGTCGGCTCAACGCCGAACATCCGATCGAGCAGGTCGGCGGGAAGCTGCGTGAGATGATGCCCTGGATCAAGGCCAACGCCCTGGTCGACAAGAGCAAAAACTGAGCGCGTCACGTTCCGCTTGAGCAAAAGGCCGGTTGAAAAACCGGCCTTTTGCGTTTGGGCCGCTGAAATTCCATTTCACGGGGCTCTGCAGGGGGAGGGGGATTACGTTATGATCAATATCTCGTTTTTAACAAGCGTTTGATTTGATGAGCAGAAAATCCCAGACCGACCAGCATCGTCGCGGCATCTATTTGTTGCCCAACCTGTTTACCACGGCGGCCCTGTTCTCCGGGTTTTACGCGATTGTGGCGGCCATGCACGGCCGCTTCGAGCCGGCCGCGATTGCCATTTTCGTGGCCATGCTGCTGGACGGGATCGACGGGCGGGTGGCACGCCTGACCAATACCCAGAGCGATTTCGGCGCCGAATATGACAGTCTGTCGGATATGGTCTCCTTCGGGCTGGCGCCGGCACTGGTGATCTACGAATGGGCCCTGTCGGATCTGGGCAAGCTCGGCTGGCTGGCGGCCTTTATCTATACCGCGACGGCAGCGCTGCGCCTGGCCCGTTTCAATACCCAGGTGGAGCATGCCGACAAGCGTTATTTTCAGGGGCTGGCCAGTCCCTCGGCGGCGGCGATTATCGCTGGCGGGGTCTGGGTGGGCGAGCACTACGCTGTTTTTCCCGTCCAGTTCGATTATCTGGTCTGGGCGATCACGGTGCTGGTGGGTCTGCTGATGGTCAGCAATGTCCGCTATTACAGCTTCAAGACCTTCAATCTGCGTAACCGGGTGCCGTTTGTGGCTATTCTGGTGATTGTGCTGGTGCTGGTGCTGGTATCGGCCAATCCGCCGGTGGTGCTGTTCAGCGTGTTTTCGGTTTACGCCCTGTCGGGACCGGTACTGACCCTGATCCAGTTGCGCCAGCGTCGCGCCGAGCGGGATCAGGCCCATCGCCACGAGGAGTCGTAACAGGGGCTTGGAAAACGGCGGAACAGACGTTATATTGAGTCTAAATGATTGAGCGAAATGCCCGGACAATGACGAGCCCGAACCACAGCGACATCTCTGTCACTGCTTCCCCGATGCAGGGTTTGCCCCTGTTCGTCCGGTTGACCTCCCTGGATGCTCTCCTGAATCTACGACTGCTGCCCTGAGGGGCAAATAACGCAGACGACGCGCCGGGCTGGGCGCCAGAACCTCACAGCCCAACAAGCACAGAATTTTCAGGTTAACTGCCAACCCATGCCATAATGGGTTATCAGGAGAGAGACAATGAGCGACGACAGATTAATCATATTCGATACCACCTTGCGCGACGGCGAGCAGAGCCCCGGCGCCTCCATGACCAAGGAGGAGAAAATCCGGATCGCCCGCGCCCTGGAACGCATGCGGGTGGACGTAATCGAGGCCGGTTTCCCGGTGGCCAGTACCGGTGATTTCGATGCCGTGCGCGCAGTGGCGCGCAGCATCAAGGACAGCACCGTGTGTGGTTTGTCCCGCGCGCTGGACAAGGACATCGATCGTGCCGGCGAAGCGTTAAAAGAGGCCAACAGCGCGCGCATCCATACCTTCATTGCGACCTCGCCGATTCATATGAAGATGAAATTGCGCATGGAGCCGGACCAGGTGGTCGAGCAGGCCGTGCGTGCGGTCAAGCGGGCGCGCCAGTACACCGATGATGTCGAGTTCTCCGCCGAGGACGCGGGGCGTTCCGAGCTGGACTTTTTGTGCCGCATTGTCGAGCAGGTGATCGACGCCGGCGCCACCACCATCAATATTCCCGACACCGTTGGCTATAACGTGCCGCAGCAGTTCGGCGAGACCATTCGCAATCTGATCGAACGGGTGCCCAACTCGGACAAGGCCGTGTTCTCGGTGCATTGCCATAACGATCTGGGGCTGGCCGTGGCCAACTCCCTCTCCGCGGTATTGAACGGCGCCCGCCAGGTGGAGTGCACCATCAACGGCCTGGGCGAGCGGGCCGGTAACGCCTCGCTGGAAGAAGTCGTCATGACGGTCAAAACCCGCAAGGACATCTTCCCCTGCACTGTCGAGCATCTCGATACTCGCGAGATCGTGCCTACCTCCAAGCTGGTGTCGGGCATTACCGGTTTTGCCGTGCAGCCTAACAAGGCGATCGTCGGCGCCAACGCTTTCGCCCATGAATCGGGTATCCATCAGGACGGCGTACTCAAAAGCCGTGAGACCTACGAGATCATGAGCGCCGAGGATGTCGGCTGGTCGGCCAATCGCATGGTGCTGGGCAAGCACTCGGGCCGCAACGCGTTTCGTTCGCGGCTCAAGGAGCTGGGTGTAGAGTTCGCCTCGGAAGACGAAGTGAATGACGCCTTCGCCCGCTTCAAGGATCTGGCCGACAAGAAGCACGAGATCTTTGACGAGGACTTGCAGGCGCTGGTGACCGAAACCGGCATCTCCGCCGAGAACGAACACATTCAGCTGGTGGCCATGCGGGTCTGCTCCGAAACCGGCGAGACCCCGCACGCCAACGTGACCCTCAACGTGGATGGTCAGGAAGAGCAGGCCGAAGCCGACGGCGGTGGCCCCGTGGATGCCGCCTTCCGGGCCATCGAGCAGGTGATCCACAGCGGCAGCGAACTGCTGCTCTATTCGGTCAACAACATCACCAGCGGCACCGACGCCCAGGGCGAGGTTACCGTGCGCATGGAAAAAGGCGGGCGGATCGTCAACGGCCAGGGCGCCGACACCGACATCGTCATCGCCTCGGCCAAGGCCTATATCAATGCCCTGAACAAGATCGTCTCCCCGGTCGAGCGGGAACACCCTCAGGCCGCCGACGTCTAGTCGGCGGCCTGTCAGGGCCGAGGGACGAGTGACGAGGGACGAGGAAAAGCGTTAACCACCAAGACGCCAGGGCACCAAAAATGCACAATTATTTTTTTCGTGCCTTGGTGTCTTGGTGGTGAGTTTTCAAGCTGTTTTCCTCGTCACTCGTACCTCCGTCACTCGTCCCTTTTCTTTCAGAGGTGGTAAACTCTGACCATGTCTCCGGTTTCCGAACAACAACGCCGCTATCTGGATGCGATGGGCATCGATGTCTGGGTGCGGCGCGATCTGGTGCTGCCGGAGTCCGAATCACAAGCCGAGTCGGTAGTGGCCGAGGTGCCGGAGCCGGCGACACCGGTGCAGGCACCAGACGAGGGGTTGCCGGATGTCAGCGAGCTGGACTGGGAGGCGCTGCGTCAGCGGGTGGCGTCCTGCCAGTTGTGCGAGTTGCACCAGGGGCGCACCCGGACGGTGTTCGGGGTGGGCAATGAGCAGGCGCGCTGGCTGATTATCGGCGAGGCTCCGGGGGTCGACGAGGATCGCCAGGGCGAGCCGTTTGTCGGGCGGGCCGGCAAGCTGCTCAATGCCATGCTGCAGGCGGTGGGATTGTCCCGCGAGCAGGTCTATATCGCCAATATTCTCAAGTGCCGGCCGCCGAATAATCGGGATCCCCGTCCCGAAGAGGCGGCCTGCTGTTTTCCCTATCTGCGTCGCCAGATCGAACTCATTCAGCCGGATTTGATTATTGCAGTTGGCCGTATTGCCGCCCAGCGGCTACTCGACTGCAACACGCCACTGAACCGGTTACGGGGCAGTGTGCATCATCTGGAATCTACCGGCACCCCGGTCATCGTCACCTACCATCCGGCCTATCTGCTGCGCAGCCCGGCGGACAAGCGCAAGGCGTGGGAGGATTTGCTGTTTGCTCACTCCCTGACAACCGGCGAATAACCGGTATACTTGTCCGGTATGAGCGCGGTTTTCAAACAGGCAGATGACGGTATCCGCGCCATGACCCCGACGGATCTGGATGAGGTCATGGCGATCGAGGAGGCGATTTATAACTTTCCCTGGACTCGCGGGATATTTCGCGATTGTCTGGCCGTCGGCTATCCCTGCCGGGTTTTGCAAATCGAAGGCCGGCTGCAGGCCTACGCGATTCTCTCCATCGCCGCCGGTGAAGCCCATATCCTGACCCTGTGCGTCAATCCCGAGTCCCATCGACGCGGTTACGGTGAACTGCTGCTGGGCGATATAGTGCAACTGGCCCGGGAACGCCGCGTCGATTCGGTATACCTGGAAGTTCGCCCCTCCAATCAGGCGGCCATTCGTCTGTATGAGAAAACCGGCTTTCAGGAGATCGGCATTCGCCCCGACTATTACCCCGATGAGTTCGGTCGTGAAGATGCGCTGGTGATGGCGCTGTCGCTCGGCGACTGATTCTTTCCGCTTAACTTATTGGTCTTTATGAATTCAGACATACTCATCTCGCTGATCCGAACCGCCGCGCGCGAGGAGCTGATGACCCGCTTTACCCGGGTCAAACGCGGCATCAAGGCCGACGGCAGTTTTTTGACCGAGGCCGATCTCGCCATGCAGGAACGGGTCGCCCGCGAATTAAACCGCCACGAGCCCGGGATATTATTCCTGGGTGAGGAGATGGCCTTCGAAGAACAACAGGCCTTGTTGCAAAGCGACAAGCCATTGTGGGTGCTGGATCCGCTTGATGGCACCAGTAACTACGCCTCGGGCATTCCCTGTTTCTCGGTATCGCTGGCGCTGATCGAGGCGGGCGAGTTGAAACTCGGCCTGGTTTACGATCCGGTGCGTGACGAATGCTTCAGCGCACAACGGGGCGAGGGCGCCTGGCTCAATGGCGAGCGACTCGTTCCCCTCGACACCGGGTTGAGTCTGAAACAAAGTACCGGCCTCATCGATTTCAAACGGCTGGCACCGGCGCTGGCAACCCGACTGGTCACCGAGATACCCTATTCATCGCAGCGCAGCTTTGGCTCAGTGGCGCTGGACTGGTGCTGGATTGCCATCGGCCGCAGCCATGTCTATCTGCACGGCAAGCAGAATCTGTGGGATTACGCCGCCGGGCACCTGATCCTGAGCGAGGCCGGCGGGCAGTCGTGCACCCTGGAGGGCGAGGCCGTGTTTAACAACAGCCTGCAACCGCGCTCGGCGGTGGCGGCGCTGGATCCCGGATTATTTGCCGCCTGGACCGACTGGCTGGGAATCAATCGCTGAAAAAGCACGGGTGAGTATGCCTGCTCCCCTGCAAACACCCGTTGATCGAGTATTTGGAACATTAGGTAGTGTAAAAGCGTGTAACGGAGCGTGTTACGAGTCCAGCCTGGCTGGTATAGTCAGCAGAGGCTGATCATGACCCTTGCCGGTGTCGGCATCCGGCCAGCAGGAGAAGACAATGTCATATCTATGGAAGAATGTTTTCAAGGGACTGGCCACGGTACTCCCGGTTGCCCTGACCGTTTATCTGATTTACTGGCTCGGTCTGAATATTGAAAAAGGGCTGCATCCGGTCATTACCTCGATGGTGCCGGAAGCGCACTATATTCCCGGGATGGGACTGGCGGCCGGGGTGGTGCTGCTGTTTTTCCTGGGACTGGCGGTCAATGCCTGGATCGTACGCCAGTTGATCTGGGTGGTGGAGAAGCTGCTGGAGCGGATTCCGCTGGTTAAATCGATTTACGGCTCGCTGCACGATTTCATGGATTACTTTGCCGCCGGCAAGAGCCGCGGCGGGCTCAAGCAGGTGGTGCTGGTGAGCTTTGGCGAGGCGAAGCTGATCGGGTTTTTGACCCGCGAGCGGATTGAGGATATTCCCGGCCTGGAAGCGGGCCAGGGCGATGATATTGTCGCCGTATATATGCCGCTGAGTTATCAGATCGGGGGCTATACCCTGTATATGCCGCGCTCGCAGATCGAACCCATCAAGATGTCCATGGAAGACGCCATGCGTCGGGTGCTCACCGCCGAACTGTCCAAATCGGCCCCGGGCCATAAGAAGCGGCCCACGAAATAATCCCGCTCCGGCGCCCCTCCCTCCGGGCGAGAGAGGCTTCTTACCCTGCACAGCGGCGCGGCTTTTTTGTACAATGGCGCTCTTTTTACAGCTGGACCCTTCATGAGCCGTTATCTCGACGAAACCCATCGCCGGCGCACTTTTGCGATCATCTCCCATCCCGACGCCGGGAAAACTACCGTGACCGAAAAACTGCTGCTGTTCGGCCGTGCCATCCAGCAGGCGGGGACGGTCAAAGGGCGCAAGTCGGATCGCCACGCTACTTCCGACTGGATGGCGCTGGAGAAGCAGCGTGGTATCTCGGTGACCTCGGCGGTGATGCAGTTTCCCTACAACGAGCGGATTATCAACCTGCTGGATACGCCTGGCCATGAGGACTTTTCCGAAGATACCTACCGTGTACTGACTGCGGTGGATTCGGCGCTGATGGTGATCGACAGCGCCAAGGGTGTCGAGGAACGGACCATCAAACTGATGGAAGTTTGCCGTCTGCGTGATACGCCAATCCTGACTTTCATCAACAAGCTGGACCGTGAAGGGCGTGAGCCCATCGAACTGCTGGACGAAGTTGAAAAGGTACTGGGTATTGAATGTGCACCCGTTACCTGGCCTATTGGCATGGGCAAGGGTTTCAAGGGGGTCTATCACCTCTACAACCAGAGCATCCATCTTTTCAGTGCCACCCATGGTGGAAAAATCCAGACCGGTGAAGTCATCCAGGGGCTGGATAGCCCGAGACTCGACGAACTGCTTGGCAGCGCGGCCGATGAACTGCGCGAGGAGATCGAACTGGTGCGCGGTGCCAGTCATGAATTCGATCTCGAC